>QHRO01000261.1 GCA_003220155.1 Verrucomicrobiota bacterium | reverse complement strand
ATCGCCCCCTGGACGCTACTTTGCGTGCGATCCAGCTCCTGGCGCACGCTTTCCCATTTGCGTTTGTCAGCCGCTTCCGTGATTGCTTTCGCGTGTGGGGTGATGGAAGCGCCCACTCCAATCCCCTTGGCGAGCGAAAGCACGCGTTGACCGATATCTTTAACCGCGGGTGCATCCTGCGCCTGGACCGCTATAAATCCATCGGCGATGACGTTACCGAGGAGCAGCGCAGTCCTGGGGCGTTCGCTAAAATTGGTCCCCTTTTCCGCCCGAACATATTCTTTCCAGTTTACCGGGCCCAGTTTGTTGAGGGCGCCGAAGACTTCATTCGGCAAGGGCACCACCACATCTTCCACTTTCTTATACTGCTTTACATCGATATGCTGCGGCGCTTGCGCGGCCTGCGCGCTGAACCCAATCACTGCGAGTGTAAACCCCGCCCACTTGTTAATTTTAAGTACTGAAATCATCGGTTGCTTCGACTGTTGATTTCGACCCGGTATTCAGGATTAATGCAACTCTAAATAGAAGTAAGTTTTGCTCAACTCCACTCTTTGACTTCCTTTAATCGCATCAACCCCGGCGCGCGGCGGCATCCACTCTCCGATTTGTGAATTCAGAACGACTCCAACAAATCTTCGAGCGGGCCGGCAAACAACGCCTGCTCGTCATTGGCGACTTGATGCTGGACGAGTTCGTTTGGGGCAAGGTCGGCCGCATTTCGCCCGAGGCGCCCGTGCCGGTGGTGGAAGTGTCCGGCGAATCGTTCTATCCCGGGGGCGCGGCCAACGTCGCCCGCAATTTGCGCGAGTTTACCGCCCATGTCGGCGTAGTCGGAATGATTGGTCGTGACCGGGGCGGAGAACAGCTTCGGCACTTATTGGCCGAACAAAAAATCGATACCTCCGCTTGCTCGATCTCGCCGGATTTTCCAACCATCGTCAAAACCCGGATTATTGCGCGGCAGCAGCAAGTCGTCCGGGTTGATCGCGAAAAAATCCTGGCGCCGGATGAAAAACAGATCGAGTCGGTGGTCGCGAACGTGAGAAAAATGTTGCCGGAAATCGACGGGATTATTTTCGAAGATTACGGGAAAGGATTTCTCGCAGAAAAACTCGTTTCGGAAATCATCGCTCCGGCGCGAGAGAAAAAGAAGGTGGTCGCAGCCGATCCGAACCCGCGTCACAGTATTCCGTGGCGCGGCTTGTCGGTGGTAAAACCGAATCGCAGTGAAGCGTTTCACGCCGCCGGGATTCCGCTGCAAGAGTCAGACGCGGACGATAATGTTTTGAAAGAAGTCGGGGCGACTTTGCTGCAAAAATGGCAGACGGAGTTGGTCCTCATCACTCTGGGCGAAGAGGGAATGATGCTTTTCCAGCACGGTCAGAAACCGCATCATGTGCCAACCAAGGCTCGACAGGTCTTCGACGTTTCGGGCGCGGGTGATACTGCTATCGCTCTGTTCACGCTCGCGCTTTGCAGTGGCGCCACACCGCTGGAAGCGGCTGAAATTGCCAATCACGCCAGCGCCGTTGTCGTGGGCAAACTGGGGACGGCAACGGTTTCGCCGGAAGAATTGCGAAAGAATTTCGAAGATGGCTGACGGAAAAACGCCAGCCGTTTTCTTCGATCGCGACGGCACGATCATGCACGATGTCAATTACTGCTCCGATCCAAAGGATGTGCATGTATTCCCTTTCGTGGCGGGATCGCTGCGAAAATTAAAAGCGCGCGGTTTCAAATTAATCATGATCACGAACCAAAGCGGGATCGGACGAGGTTATTTCACGCGCGAGCAATACAGCGCGGTGCACGCGGAAGTGCTTCGACAATTGGGCGAACCGTTGATTGATGCGACCTACGTTTGTCCGGACGTCCCCGGTGTGGAATCGAAATGCCGCAAACCCGCACCTGGAATGATCCTGCAAGGCGCGGGCGAGCACTCGGTCGACCTCAGCCGTTCAATTATGATTGGCGATAAAGAGATTGATGTTCATTGCGGACACAACGCTGGAATCAAAGCGATTCGTGTCCAGACCGGTTTTGAAAGTAACACCGCCGATAGTTCGGCCGACTGGATCGCGCAGGACTTCGCGGAAGCGACCAAGATTATTCTGACGAAGTTTGCAACGCAACAAACAACGCAATGAGCGGGCCCACGTCGATGAGAAATCGCGCAACGCCCATCCCCTCCGTCATCCCGAACGCAAGCGGGGGACCCTACCTACACTCCTGGATCAGCGAAGCTAACTTGCGTAACCAACACCGGACTCGCGAGGTCCCTCGGTCCGAGCCGGACTGGCGTTGTCTGCGCGGCTCGCGATGACAGATGAGCAGGAATGTCGTCATCATTCCCGCGCGCTGGGGTTCGACCCGATTTCCAGGAAAGCCACTCTATCAAATCGAAGGGAAACCTTTACTTCGGCATGTCTGGGAACGTTGCCGGCGCGCACGAAAAATCGATCACACCATCATCGCGACCGATGACATGCGCATTGCAGAAGTTGCGTTCGCCTGGGGCGCGGAAGTGGCACTCACGTCCCCGAAACATCAAAGTGGAACGGATCGAATCGCCGAGGTTGCGGCACGGGCGAAAAACTTCTCGATCATCATCAATGTGCAAGGAGATGAGCCGCTGATCCAGCCCCAGTTGATCGACCGAATGGTCGAGACGCTCTTGAAAAATCGTGAGGTCGGAATCGTTACTGCAGCCCACCCGTTCGAAAATTCTCGTGACGCGCTTTCACCGCATCAGGTGAAAGTCGTAATCGATCTCGCCGGTAACGCCCTTTATTTCTCGCGCGCGCCGATTCCACCGACCAAGAGCAGCGGGCCCTCCCTGTTTCTCCGTCATCAGGGCATCTACGGCTTCCGCCGCGCGATGCTTTTGCAATTTGTGAAATGGAAACCAACACCGCTGGAACAAGCTGAATCGCTCGAGCAATTGCGCGCGTTGGAGAATGGTGTAAGGGTTCATGTGCTCGTCACTAAACGTGGTTCGCCCGGCGTCGATACGCCGGCAGATGCTGAAGCGGTAGCCGCTTCGCTGCGCAAAGGCTCCACCTCCTCCGCAGGGCTCCGGCTACAAAAATCGAGGGCCCGCCGGTGAGATACATTTTCGTCACTGGCGGCGTAGTAAGCTCCCTCGGCAAAGGTCTGGCTGCGGCCGCACTCGGCACCTTGCTCGAGCTACGCGGGCTGCGGGTTGTTTTTCAAAAATTCGATCCTTATCTCAACGTCGATCCGGGAACGATGAGTCCGTTTCAGCATGGCGAAGTTTATGTGTTGAACGACGGCGCAGAAACGGATCTCGACCTTGGGCATTATGAGCGTTTCACCAATTGCGTTCTTTCGCGGCACAATAATCTAACCAGTGGCCAGGTTTATGAATCGGTCATCAATCGCGAGCGGCGCGGCGATTACCTTGGCAAAACGGTGCAGGTCATTCCGCACGTCACTGATCAGATTAAAGCACGTATCCGCGAGCTTTCCGATGAATCAAAATACGATGTCGTGATTACGGAAGTGGGAGGAACCACGGGTGACATTGAAGGCCTGCCATTTCTGGAGGCAATCCGCCAATTGATCCTCGAAGTCGGTCCGCAGAATGTCGTAAACATTCATGTCACGCTTGTTCCTTATATTAAGGCGGCGCGGGAATTAAAAACCAAGCCGACCCAGCAAAGCATCGCAAAGTTGCGCGAGATCGGTCTGCAACCGCAGGTCTTGATGTGCCGGACCGAGCACGCGCTGGACGCGGAGTTGCGCCAGAAGCTTTCGATGTTTTGCAACGTCGCACCGGAAGCTGTGATCGAAGTCCGTGATGTCACGCACACCATTTACGAGGCGCCGCTGATGTTTCACGCCGAAGGACTCGATGCGCTTGTTTGTAAATTGCTCGGTCTACAAACACCGGAGCCTGATCTGAGCAACTGGCGCAAGTTTGTCGAGCGCGTGGTCTCGCCCAAAAAACGGGTGAAGATCGCGGTCGTAGGCAAATACATCGATTTGCAGGACGCCTACAAATCCATCTACGAATCGTTAACCCATGCCGCCGCCAGCCAGGATTGCGGGATCGATCTGAAATTGATCGATGCGGAGCGGCTCCAGGATGGAGTGGATGGCCAGCTCAAAGATGTAGCCGGCGTGCTCATTCCCGGCGGCTTTGGCGACCGCGGGGTGGAAGGAAAAATTAAAGCGGCGCGTTTCGCCCGGGAAAACAAGTTGCCCTATCTTGGCCTTTGCCTCGGCATGCAGGTGGCTACGATCGAGTTCGCGCGCAATGTCTGCGGCATCGCCAGCGCTAATAGCGCCGAGTTCGATCAGACCTCTTCCGATCCAGTGATTTGTTTGCTCGATGAGCAACGCGAGGTGACCAACAAAGGCGCCAGCATGCGGCTTGGAACGTGGCCGACAAAGATTCAACCCGGTACCCTCGCGGAGAAGATTTATGGAAGCGACGAAGTGCTCGAGCGCCATCGGCATCGTTACGAGTTCAACATGAAATATCGTGAGCAAATGCGCGAGAAAGGCTTCGAAATTTCCGGCACCTCGCCCGATGGCTCGCTCGCCGAGTTGGTTGAGTTACGCGATCACCCCTATTTTCTGGCTTGCCAATATCATCCCGAATTTCAGAGCAAACCGAACAAGCCGCACCCGTTGTTCAAAGCGTTTATCCAGGCTGCATTGGCGCATCAGGGCTAGGTCCGAGCCGGACTCGCATTAATCTTCGCAGCCGGGGCGACGGCAGTGTGCGCCTTTGAGCGCTGGTGCAGCCTCAACTTCTGCCAGGTGCTGTCATCCTGAGCGCAGCGAAGGACCGCACAAAGCTCGTTAACGACTTCGAACATTGTGAGCTCCTCGCCGTCTGCGCGGCTCGGGATGACGGATGGCTGTGCGCGGCGCGATCCAATAATTACGGAGCGGTCCCGGTCGATGCGCGTTCTAATCGGTCATTAATCGCCGCGCCAATCCCCTCCTCCGGAACACGTTCGGCCACAATGAGATCGAGATCTTGCGCGTCGAGTTCGCGCAGCATTCCAAAAAAATTCGCCGCGGCTTCGCGTAGATCGCTTCGCTCACTTAAGTAACGTATCACCGCGAACCCTATGAACTTGGCCGGGGCGCTTGTAGCCGCGGTCGCCGGCCGCGGCTTCGATATCGAACCGTGATAACTTGCCGGGCCGCGGCCAGAGACCGCGGCTACAGAGGAAAAACAAAGCGTACCGATTCGTTTGCCGGATGGTGGCGAGAAATTCTTCAAATCATCGACCACGATCAATTTTGTTCGGGGCGCATAGTGTCTCAGCAATTGCCCAGGCGCGCTGATAGTGGCCGATGAGGTTTGTTCACGAACTTCACCAAATTGACGAAGCATCTCGTCTGTGATCGGCCCGCTCCGCAACACCTCGATCATCCCATTTGCAATTTGAACAATGGTCGATTCGATTCCGTGCTCCGTCGCACCGCCATCAACAATCAGCGGAATACGGCCGCTCAACTCATCGAACACGTGTTGCGCCGTTGTTGGGCTGATACGCCCGAACCGATTCGCGCTCGGCGCCGCCAGCGGGCGATTCAGCGTCCTGACCACTTCGCGGAAAATCCGATGCGCGCTCATTCGCACCGCCACCGTTTGCAATCCCGCCGTGACAATGTCCGGAACAATTTCGTGCTTCGGAAAAATAATCGTCAACGGTCCGGGCCAGAATTTTTCCATTAACTTGTGTGCGAGTTGCGATTTAATGAGCGCGATCTCGTCCAGCGCCTCCTGATTTGGCAAATGTACAATCAGCGGGTCAAAGCGCGGACGTTCTTTTGCCTCGAAAATTTTGGCGACCGCATCTGGATTGAGAGCGTCGGCCGCCAGTCCGTAAACCGTCTCAGTCGGGAGAGCGACCACTTCGCCGTCCCGCAAAAGCTTGATCGCTTTCGCGCACTCATGCGCGGAAGCGATTTCCGTTTTCACTTCGGCAGTTTCGCCGCCAGCACGGCTTCAGTCTGTTTTTTGCGAAACGCCTGAAGATTTTGGCGAATCTTCTTGTCGGAAATCGCGAGAATCGCCGCCGCCAAAAGCGCCGCGTTCTTCGCACCCGCAGATCCAATCGCGAGTGTGCCAACGGGAATGCCTCCCGGCATTTGCGCCGTCGAAAGGAGCGAGTCTAAACCATGCAAGGCCGACGACTGAATCGGGACCCCGAGCACAGGTAGCCAAGTGTGGGCTGAGATGACGCCAGCGAGATGCGCCGCGCCTCCGGCCGCCGCGATCATCACTCGAATGCCGCGATCAGCCGCCTCACGCGCAAACTTGGCGGTGGCGTCGGGAGTGCGATGAGCAGACAGAACGTGTGCCTGGTTTGCAATCCCAAGCTCATCGAGCGTTTTCACGCAAACGGACATCGTTTCCCAATCTGAGGAGCTGCCCATGATTACAGCGACGAGCGGTGGCGTTGTCGGCATGGCCCAATCTTAACGATGTTGCGATTGCCGCAACGCGATTTGCGATGTCATGAGTGCGCTTTGCGATTATCGTGCTGTGTGAACGCGGGCGACAATGCCATTGCCCTGATTGGCTTCATGGGCGCGGGAAAATCTGCGGTTGGGCGTGAACTGTCGCGCCGCACTGGCTGGCCTCGATATGATACCGACGAAATGATTCGCGAGCAGTTCGGCATTTCGATTCCGGATATTTTCGCGCGCCACGGCGAGCTGGCGTTTCGCGATGCCGAAACGACACTGCTCAAAACTTTGCAACGCGGACTGGGAGGGATCGTCGTAACCGGAGGAGGAATTGTTTTGCGCGAAGAAAATGTGCGCCTTTTGCGCCGGATGGGCCGCATCATTTGGCTCGATGCCGATGAAGAAATTCTGTGGCAACGTGCTTCACGTCACAGTACCCGTCCTTTGCTCCAAACCCCGGACCCGCGAGCGCGATTTGCGGAGTTGCTGCGGGAACGAGTACCACTCTATCAGACGGCGACGGATTATCGCATCAACACCTCAAGCAGCAGCATCGCGGAAGTGACGGACGAGATTATCGCGCTACTCTAGCGTTGATCCGATGCAACTGCCCAGGATTTCCGAAATATCTCGCTCCACCGAGTTAACATCGGTTATTTGGGAGTGAGCCTCTCCTATGAAGATAGAGAACGGGTCGGCTGATACGCGTGCCCAAGTTGTCGCACTAGCGCGCGAGCTCGGATTTGATCTTTGTCGCTTCGCGAAAGCAGAAACGCCGGAGCACACCGCGGAATTTCGAGATTGGCTCGATCGCGGCGATGCCGGTGAAATGAATTATCTCTTGCGTAACTCGGCGCGGCGGTGCGATCCGCGGCAGATATTACCGGATGTGAAAACGGTGATCGTTCTCGCGCTCAATTATTTTCAGGGAAGGGAATCTGCAGCGGCAGGCATGTCGCCTGCAAAGGGTGCGACCGGGCCGGCCGCCACCACAGGGCGCATTGCGCGTTACGCCTGGGGTGACGATTACCACGGATTGATCGAAAAGAAACTGGCGGTGATCGATCAATTTCTGCGCGAATGCGGCGGTAGACAGAAATGTTATGTGGACACCGGGCCGATGCTGGAGCGCGATCACGCCGCGAGTGCCGGCATCGGCTGGCATGGCAAAAGCACGATGTTGTTGAACCGCGAACTCGGGACCTGGTTTTTTCTCGCGGAGATTTTGACCACGCTGGAGTTTGCACCGGACACCGCGCAAAAAAATTACTGCGGGCGTTGCACGCGTTGCATCGATGCTTGTCCGACCGGCGCGATCACTGCGCCGCACCAAGTGGACGCACGACGCTGCATTTCCTACCTGACGATCGAATTAAAGGGTTCGATCCCGATCGAGTTGAGGCCGCTGATCGGCGATCGCATCTACGGTTGCGACGATTGCCTGGATGCCTGTCCTTGGAACCGTTTCGCCAAGGTCTCGCGCGAGACGGCATTCGCCATGCGCCTCGAGGTCGTGGCAATGAAGTTGCGCGATTATCTAAGCCTTGATGACGACAAATTTCGCCTGCTCTTTCGCAACTCGCCAATCAAGCGCACGAAACGGCGCGGGCTTTTGCGTAATGTTTGCGTGGCCCTGGGGAACGTTGGAACGGCTGACGATTTGCCGGCGCTAGAGACGGCGACGTCCGATTCGGAGCCATTAATCGCCGAGCACGCGCACTGGGCGATCGAGCAAATACGCGGGCGTGCGGTTGCGTGAATTGCTGAATCTGTAATCATTAGCAACCGCATCCAACGAGTATGCGCCTGAACGGTTTAATCTCTAGATAATCTAAGGAGCGTCTATTGCAGCCCGCAATGCATCAGCAAGTAACCAGCCCACCCGCCGCGAAGGCGACTGAGACCGGCGCCCTGGCACCCAGCGTCGTTTCGCCACGCCGGCGAAAATCGCGCCGCCGTCGCTACATTCTCATCGGGACTGTCGCGTTGATTTTGCTTGGGATCATTGGCGCGATTATCGCGAGTAAGCGCGCGAAGCCGATTCCGGTGACAACGGAAAAGGCGGCGAAGCGAACGATCGTGCAGCTGGTTTCGGCGACAGGTAAAGTTCAACCGGAGACGGAAGTGAAAATTTCGCCGGAAGTGGCGGGCGAAATTACCGAGCTCCCGGTGATTGATGGCGCGCACGTGAACAAGGGTGATCTGCTGGTGAAGGTCAAACCGGATTCCTACAAGGCCTTGCTGGAGCAACAGGAGGCTGCGATCAGCGCCGCCAAAGCAACGAATCTTCAACAAAAGGCGACGATGATGAAGACGGAGCAGGACCTCAAACGGGCCGATGACATGTACAACAAGAAGACGATTTCGATCCAGGAGTACAATACCGCGCAGGCCGCTTACGATGTGGCGAAAAATACTTTCGAAAGCTCGCTTCACGAGATCGAGCGAGCGCAGGCCGGATCCAGTCAGGCGCGGGATCAACTTTCCAAAACCACGATTTATTCTCCCATCGACGGGACGATAACTATTTTGAATAGCAAGTTGGGCGAGCGCCTTGTTGCTACCGGTCAGTTCGCCGGGACCGAAGTGATGCGCGTGGCCGATCTCGGCCATATGGAAGCGCGCGTCGATGTGAACGAAAACGATGTCGTGAACGTGAAAGTGGGCGACAAGGCGAGTGTGAAGGTCGACGCTTATGGCGATCGCAAATTTCACGGTACCGTTTACCAGATCGCCAACACCGGGACGACAACGGGCGCGGGCACGCAGGAAGAAGTCACAAATTTCCAGGTCAAGATTCGAATTGACGATCACGATGTCCTGTTGAGACCAGGGCTGAGTTGCACGGCCGATATCGAGACCGACATGGTGAAAGACGTGGTGGCGGTGCCGATGCAGGCGGTAACGATCCGCACCGGCGACAGCAATTTGAGTCCGGAGGAGATCGAAAAGAAAAAACAAAAAATCGCCCAGCGCGATAAAGGCGACAACAGCGCCGAGCTTGTGAACGAGCGTCAGGAAAAAGTGACCCAGAAAGAGGAGCGCGAGAAACTAGCGAAAGTCGTGTTTTTGAAAAAAGGGAGCAAGGCGCAGTTGATCAAAGTGACGACCGGAATCGCGGACGACACTTACATGGAGATTAAGAGCGGTATTCAGCCGGGCGACGAAGTAATTTCGGGAAGTTACAGCGCGATCAGCCGGAAGTTGAAGGAAGGCGCCAAAGTTACCTACGACAAGGAGGCGACGAAATAGTGAGAGGTGAATAGTGAGAAGTGAAGGTTGCTCTCTTTCTCTTTTCACTTCTCACCAATCACTTCTTACCTCTCATCGATTGCGACACATGGTGACTTCCACTCGCCCCGTCGGTCCGCTAGTCATCGACATTGAAAACATCACGAAGGATTACGTGATGGGCGAAGAAACCGTGCACGCGTTGCGCGGGGTGTCGTTGCAGATTCACAAGACCGAATACATCGCCATCATGGGCCCGAGCGGCAGCGGAAAGTCGACCCTCATGAACATGCTTGGTTGCCTCGATACTCCGACTTCAGGACGCTACGAATTCAATGGGAAAAATGTGGCGGAAATGAATGATGATGAGCTGGCTGCGATCCGAAATCGTGAGATCGGTTTTGTTTTTCAAACGTTCAATCTCCTGCCGCGCTCGACTAGTCTACGCAATGTCGAATTGCCATTGATCTATGCCGGGATCGATCCCGACACGCGTGAGGAAATGGCTACCCATGTCTTGCACGAAGTTGGCTTGGGCGATCGGATGAATCACAAGCCAAACGAACTGTCCGGAGGTCAACGGCAGCGCGTTGCTGTTGCGCGGGCGCTGGTGAACAAGCCTTCCATCATTTTGGCCGATGAGCCCACCGGGAACCTCGATTCGAAAACGGGCGAAGAAATCATGGCGTTGTTTGAAGATTTGTACCAACGCGGCAACACCATCATCCTGGTCACGCACGAGCGCGACATTGCGGTGCATGCGCGGCGCACGGTGCATTTGCGCGACGGTTTAATCGAGACCGACCATGCAGGATTTATTCCGGAACTCGACCTAGTCGCGCTAGAGCGACCATGAGGTATCGCCATCGAATTCTGGTTTCGGGGAACGCAGGCTGGCAGCCTGCAGTTCGCGGCAGCTTGCCGCGAACAGTCTTTTCACTTCCCTCGATCTTTGCGCCCACAAACATGCATTCGGCAAGGCTGCCGAATGCTACAGGCTGGCAGCCTGTGCTCCCCGGAACCACAGGATGAGACGTTTTCTCTACGAGCTCAGCGAAAGCTGGAAAATCGCCGCTTCGCAGATGCGCTCGAACTTGACGCGTTCCGCCCTCACCGCGCTCGGTGTCATTATCGGCATCGTCGCCGTGACGTTGATGGGCACCGCCATCGGTGGAATCCAGGTCGGCTTCGACAAAAGCATGTCGATCTTCGGCGACGACGTCCTCTATGTCGGGCAATGGCCGTGGAGAAAAGTCGATGACTGGTGGAACTATCGTGATCGCAAAAAAATCAAGACCGAATATGCGGACGCACTCAATCGCATGATCGCGATGACACCAAATTCCAACCTGATGATCGCCATACCGACTTCCAGCGTAATACGCAGCGTCAAGTATGCCGACAGCGAAGTAAGTAATGTTTTGGTCCGCGGGACGGTATCGGATTATATCATCACCTCCACGTTTGATTTCAAAGAAGGCCGTTTCTTTAACGACCTGGAATCGCGCGGTGGCGCCAACGTTTGCGTCGTCGGCTATGATGTCGCTGATGCGCTGTTTCCGTCAGCGAGTCCGATCGACAAATCGGTTCTGATTAACGGGCAACCATTCAAAATAGTCGGCGTGATCGCGCGGCAAGGCTCGTTCCTTGGCCTCTTCAGTCTCGATTCCATTGTGGTGATGCCTCTGCCCGCGTTTCAGAAATATTTTACCGCTAAAAGTGAAGCGGACATTCTCGTAAAAGTGAAAGACAAGACAAAACTAGCCGAAGCCAAAGATGAGCTGGGTGGTTTGATGCGGCGAGTTCGCGGGTTGCCTCCGGAAAAAAAAGACGACTTCAGTATTAACGAGCAGCAGGCGCTAAAGAGCACGCTTGATCCGATCAAGAACTCCATCGCCGTCGCGGGACTTTTCATCACCGGACTTTCGCTTTTCGTCGGCGCGATCGGCATTATGAATATCACTTTTGTTAGCGTAAAAGAGCGGACGAAAGAGATTGGCACACGCAAAGCGCTCGGGGCGCGGCGGCGCACTATTCTTCTCCAATTCTTAATCGAATCGACCGCTCTCTGCTTGCTGGGCGGAATTATTGGGCTGGGCTTTGCCTTTGCCATGTGTTTCCTCATCGGCATCGCTTTCCCATCCTTCCCCACCCAGTTTTCAACCGGATTAGTGGTTATAAGCATGGTTGTGTCGGTCATGACAGGATTGATCTCCGGGTTCGCGCCTGCATGGACGGCATCGCGACTCGACCCTGTCACCGCGTTGCGGTATGAATGATGGAGTAATGGAGTGTTGGAGTAGCGGAGTAATGCTGGCAGCAGCACTCCATCACTCCAATTCTGATCATGCAGTTTAAGGAAATTCTGAAAATGGCGTTGAGTTCGTTAGGCGCGAATAAGTTGCGCGCAGCTCTAACGATGGTTGGCATAACCATTGGGGTGTTCTCCATCATTCTGGTCATGACCGCGATCGGCGCGTTGCAGAATTCGATCGAGACTGGAATCAGTTTTCTTGGATCGAATGTCTTTCAGTTCGCGAAATACCCAGTGAACATCGACGCTGGCGGCGCCAACGTGAAGAAAAAATACCAGAACCGCCGCAACATCAGCTATCAGCAGGCGCAGCGTTATTACGAATTGATGCAGGGAAACGCGTCGGAGATTTGCCTGAAGTGCTTCGGGCGCGACTTGAAAGGCCAGGCCGTTTACAACGGCCTCAAGACGCCGCCAAGTCTCACAGTTGTCGGAACGAATCGAGGTTTTCTGACCGCTAATGCGTTCACGCTCGGTTATGGCCGCAACCTTAACGACGAAGACGTGGCCCTTGCCCGCAACGTCGCCGTCATCGGCAAGGGCATCGAGAAACGTTTGTTTCCCCACGAGTCGCCCCTCGGCAAAGTCCTCCGTATGACCGGGCATACTTACACCGTTGTTGGCGTCCTGGCGGAAAAGGGCACTTCTTTTGGCGAAAGCCAGGACGATTTTTTTTTGATGCCGATAACGCGGTTTTTCGAGAATTACGGCGAAGCCAACCGCACCGTGAACATCGCAACCCAGCCGTTTTCAACGGAACTCTACAACCGGACTTTGGATAAAGGAATCAGTGCGATGCGCATTGCCCGCGGCCTTAAGGCAGATCAGGATAATGATTTCGAGATCTACACAAACGATTCGCTCAAAAGTGCTTTCCTCAATGTTGCTGGCGTGGTCAGCATTGGCGCGTTCGTCATCAGCTTCATCGCGCTGGTGGCTGCCGGCATTGGCATCATGAACATCATGCTGGTGAGCGTGACGGAGCGCACGAAAGAGATTGGCGTTCGCAAATCGATCGGTGCCCGCAGCCGCGATATTCTCCGGCAATTCCTCGCGGAGGCGGTGTTCATTTCCGAGGCCGGTGGAATTCTTGGCATTATTCTGGGCGTGGTCGGGGGCGATTTGCTCGCGCTTTGGCTCAAAGTAGATGTGATTTTCCCCTACGGCTGGGCCATCGCCGGCCTGATCGTCTGTTCCGCCATCGGGATCGGATTCGGCTTTTACCCCGCCTATCGTGCAGCCGCACTCGACCCCATCGAGGCCTTGCGCTACGAGTAAAGTGAGCATCGACGGGGCCGTTTAGACCCTAGCGGGCACGCAACTTGCGCCCTTAAATCTAACATGCGCTCTGTTCTCGCTCGCCCAAGCTCCCGTGCCTTCATCGCCTGTTACGACTGCGCAACATAACGTTCTTCTCATCGAAGAATACGACGCGCTTTCTGTCGCGATCCAGTCGGCGCTAACCAAATTTGCGCCGCACCATCGCGTTCATGCGGTACGATCGCTGGCGGAAGCGCGGCGGGTCGCCCTCGAACAAAGGCCCGAACTCATCATTCTCGACTTTGATCCGCCACACTCCGGAGCGATCGCGTTTTTTGGGGAAATGCGCGGCGTTTTGCCGGAGACGCGTGTCTTGGTGATCGCGGCCGGGATTACGCCTGATCTCATAGCGGAACGGGGAGCTAATGGCGCGTTGCAATTTCTCGAAAAACCGTTCGAGCTGGTGGAATTCGGCGCCGCCGTGCAAGCGCTTCTTGGCCCCTGGATGGAAACAGGACTGTCCCGCGGGACGTTGCGCGACCTCGCGCTCGACGATGTCGCTGTTCTTGCGCTGTCTACGCCCCGCAATGTCGTGATTGAGGGGCGGGCGGACGAAAATCGCACCGGTGAATTGCATGTGCGAAACAGTCAGATCACGCACGCGCGCACGGCCGAGGCCGAGGGTAAGCGCGCGCTCGTGGAAATGCTAACCTGGAGTGATCCGCACTTTATCGAGAATATCGCTTCGGAATCGGCGCCGCGAACAATTTACGATCCCTGGGCGGCAACGCTGACCGAGGCGTTGCGCGAAGCGAAAAAAACGAAAGGCGCGCGACCTGCGCCAGCGGAGGCGAAGGTGCCGGCCAAACCCACTGTCGCAGCAACCAAGACAGGTCCGAAGATCCTGATCATCGACGACACGGAGATGCTTCTCATTTTCGTGGAAGATTCGCTCGCCCTTGCCGATCCGACTCTGCAAATGACCACCGCGCTCACCGGTCTGCACGGCGTAAAAGAAGCCGCCCGCATTATTCCTGATCTGGTGCTGGTTGATTACGTTCTTCCCGACATCAAAGGCGACGAGGTTTGCCGTCGCATCGGAACAAACGACAGCACTGCGCGCGTGCCTATCATCATGATGTCGGGTCACGTGCACGAGATGACCGCGGTGGCGAGCAAGTTGCCAAACGTGGTGGCAACAATCGCCAAGCCATTTATATCCGACGCGCTTGTCGCGCTGGTGCAACAAACATTGAAGGAAGGGCGGTTGCGCGAAAAGCCGACGTTCCCTAGCGAAAAGGAGATCGCACGCGCCAGAAGCGCGGAATTCGCCATTTCAAAAACGCCGATCTTGAGCCAGCCCGAGCAAAAACCCACACGCCGGCCAATGGAGGGCGGAGCTGCGGCGACGCCCAAGATCCCTGCGGGCTCGCAGAAGCTCGCCTCTCCACCGCCCCTTCCGATTCTAAAAACGGCGCCACAAAAGCTGGAGCCGGTCGGGCCTCGTTTGGCACCGAACGAAGTGTTGCTCGATCTGCCGCTCGATGTCGTCGCCATGCATGTTAACGCTGCGTTTCAGATCGGAGCGATTCGTGCACGACCGGCCTCATTAACGGTCGCGATCGAAATTCCTGCCCTCACTGCCAAGACTGCGTTGCCTTTGAAAACTGGTTTTCATTTGGGCCCGATCGATCTCGATGCCACCGGATGCATTTCCATTGTCCGCCTGATTCCTACTTCCCAGCCGTATCGCTCGGTCGAGACACGCGGCGCGTTTGAGATCGGTGGCGTCACAGTTGTTCCAGCAAATGAACGCGAGCGACTTCAACTGATGTCAGCCGCTGCGTCGAGCATGACGATGCAGTTATTCGCTCCGCTCGAGCTAATCTCGGTCGAGCTCGCTCCGAACCTTGAAATCCGGCAACTGGTCCTACGTTGCCGTGGCAAGGCGGTGCGCGTATCATTGAATTCGCAAAGCTCGCAAGCGCAGAGCGGCGCGAGTTTCGAAGCAACGAGCGTGCAGCTCGATCAGTCGCGGCGCATCGATGAGCTGACGCTTATACCCATCTGAACCGAAAATCCCAACATCCAAATCCCAAGCTCCAAATAAATTTCAAAATGTCGGCGTGGCGATTTTGAAAGTTTGAGTCTTCCTTGGGATTTGGAACTTTGCGGATTATCGGCGCCGCGCTCAGTCTAACCCGAGCGCCTTGAATTTCTCGTCAACGTGACGGAAATGCGTCTCAAGCGAACAAAGTTTGTCGATCTCCTTTGCCGATAGCTTTGCCATAATTTTCGGCTCTGCTTTCACGTTCTCGGCAAACGACTTCTTGCCGCGCCAGGTTTTCATCGCCGCGCGTTGCACCGCTTCGTAGGCCGTTTTGCGGGCAAGTCCGGCACAAGTGAGCGCGAGCAAAATCGACTGGCTGAAATAGAGCCCCTTCGTCATCTCCAAATTACGTTTCATGTTTTCCGGATAAACGCGCAGTCCACCCACCAGCTCGCGTAATTTTACCAGCATGTAATCGAGTAACGTACACGAATCCGGCAAAATGATCCGCTCCGCGCTGGAATGACTGATGTCGCGCTCGTGCCAAAGCGCGACGTTTTCCATCGCTACCAGCGCATTTCCGCGCACGACTCGAGCCAGCCCACTCAACCGCTCTCCCGTAATCGGATTGCGTTTGTGCGGCATGGCCGAGCTGCCCTTCTGGCCTTCGCCAAAAAATTCTTCCACTTCCAAAACTTCAGTGCGTTGCAGATGGCGGAATTCGGTGGCCCAGCGATCGATCGACGATGCGATCAACGCCAGCGTCGTCAAAAATTCAGCGTGCCGATCGCGCTGCACGATTTGGGTCGAGATTGTGGCTGGACGCAGCCCAAGTTTCTGGCAAACTTCGCGCTCGATCCGCGGGTCCAAATGCGCGTGTGTCCCCACCGCGCCGCTGAGTTTCCCGATGCGAACACGCTCACGCGTTTGCGCGAGACGCTCTTCCGCACGGCCAAACTCATCGAACATCAGCGCTAGCTTCAATCCAAACGTGATCGGCTCGGCGTGAATGCCGTGGCTGCGCCCGATCATTGGCGTCTTTTTGTAGCGTCGCGCCTGTTTGCCGATTGTTTTTCGCAATGCCACAAGGTCGTCGGACAGAATTTGTGCCGATTCGGTCATCTGCACCGCCAGCGTGGTGTCGAGAATATCCGAGGAAGTTAATCCCTGATGAATCCAGCGCGCCGCAGGGCCAACGTAGGAGGCCACATTTTCCAGAAAAGCGATGACGTCGTGGTTCGTCCGCTTTTCAATTTCGGCAATCTCGTCGATCTCGAACTTCCCTTTCTTGCGAATGGCCGCGGCGTCTTCTTTCGGAATCAAACCCAGCCGAGCCATCGCTTCGCAGGCGATAGTTTCAATTTCCAGCCAGATCTGGAATTTGCGCGTCTCCGACCAGATCGCGCGCATCTGCGGCCGGGAATAACGGTCAATCACCCCGGCAACATAAAAGCGCTGGCAAAAGCCGGAAAGGTTTATTACAAAAAGAAAACGCTCCGGTAGCAGAACCACCGGAGCGTTTCGAAGTCTATTTCGCCGAACTTAGCAGACCTTGGCGCGCAAAAATCGGCCGTGATCTTCAACTCGCACTCTGCCGCTGCCGAGTAAATCGGCGACGGTGGCCACGGTTTCGCGGCTGCTCTTGGCGCAGGAACTAACGGCGACGATTAAATCACCGAGGGAAAGCTTTTGTCGGGGACGTAAAATCTGAGAATGCTTGTTCATCACGCCAATAAAGACAGCAAAAGTAGTGCCAACGTTCACCCAGAATACTTTACGCTGTGTACTTCGCCACAATCGGAGCCCGAGGCAAGCCTCTTCTTCGTCGATATGCTGACACTTGTGTCCTCTTTTTTTACATCTGGATGGCGGTTATTGCGGAGATCTCTGGCGGCGCATATCTTGGGCATCCCAAAAACGTGGTAGCGGCATCCCGCCGATGGGACATGGGGATGAAATCGCATGCCGCGCGTACCCTAGCCCTTTCTGAAAAAGTCTCAGGGCGGTGTCCCATTTCGATGCGCCGTCAGCCGCATCACGAGAAAATAAAGGAGGCAGAGCACGATTACAGCGGCGCCGATTAGGTGCGATTTCGCTTTAAGCGCCATCGTCAGGCCCGCGGGATCGCCCAACATCTCCGGCGTGATCGCGGTTTGTCCGAACCACGCCAGCACCCCGCACCACAGGGCCGAACCCACGATCGTCATCAAGCTAAAGGTGGTGAAATTCATTCGGATGATTCCGGCTGGAATGGAAATGAGATGCCGAATTACGGGCAGCAATCGCGCGAAAAAGATGCCGCCGGCTTCGTAACGGTGCAGCCAATGTTCCGCCCGCGTTAGCTTTGATTCGCTGATCGCGAAAAAGCGGCCCCATTTTACGATCAGGATCCGTCCAAGCCATAGCGATACCCAATAAGTGACGGATGCGCCAAGCCATGAACCAAAAGTACCCGCTGCAATCACACCCCAGAGATTCAGTTTTCCCTGCGCAGCCAGAAACGCAGCTGGCGGAATCACGATTTCGCTCGGCACCGGAAAGATCGAGCTTTCCAACGCCATTAACACGATGATCCCCAGGTAACCGCCGTGCAGGACCCAATCAAACCAGACTTGGAGCAGATGATGCATTGGGCAATTTTCGATTTACGATTTCAGATTGAAGTTGCGATGCTGAGTCGCGTCTCTTTCTATCGGCAATCGGCAATCCGCAATCTAAAATTCCGATGATCTACCGACGCGTCCTGAAATATTATCGCGGATTCCTTACCCGTTCGCTCATTGCCCTGGGGTTTTCTTTCGCCGCCATCGGATTGAATCTGCTTAAGCCGTGGCCCTTCAAGATCATCGTCGATCAAATCCTGCCGGGTCGGGTAAAGGTTTTTCAATACACCTTTCGACTTTTCGGCGGCGCCGAAATCAGGATACCGACGCTCGATACTACTCGAGCCATCGCGCTGCTCTGTCTTGCAATGATTGTCATTCAATTGCTGTGGAGTCTCCTGAGCTTGGCCAGCAATTACATGTTTGTGAAAATCGGTCTGCAATCTTTGCTGCGATTGCGGACTGAGCTTTACACACATTTGCAGCGACTTTCGCTCAAATTTCACGACACGCGGCGCTCGGCCGATTCCAGTTTTCGCGTCGCCTACGATTCGCAGTCGGTCCAGACAATTTACAATAAAGGATTCACCAACATTATCGGTTCTGCCGTTACCCTGGTCGGGACATTTGCTGTCATGCTTCGGCTCGATTGGCAATTGACCTTGCTCTCGCTTGCCATCGTGCCGCTTCTCATTGGCACGATCTATTTCTTTGCCAAACGCATTCGCACTCAATCGACTACCATTCAGGAGCAGGACAGCGCGTTGCTCACTCAGACGCAGGAAGGACTGAGTTCCATTCGGATGGTGCACGCCTTTGGCCGCGAGGAATTCGAAGTCTCGCAGTTTCAGGAACAGGCACACGGCAGTTTGCAGGCGAACCTTCGGCTAACGATGACAAACGTGAAGAGCGGGCTCGTCATCAGCACGCTGATCGCGGTTGGAACGGCCGCGATGTATTACGTGGGATCATTACACGTGCTGGCCGGCACGTTATCGCTCGGAGTACTTCTCGTTTTCATCGCCTATCTGGTCATGCTTTATCAACCGCTCGAATCGCTCACCTACACAGCGTGGGCAATGGAAGGCGCTACGGCCGGAGCCCGGCGTTGTTTCGAAATTCTCGATTCGCGCGACGACGTCGTCGATTCCCCGAACGCCATCGCGATCGAAAAAACAAATGGCGCGATCGCGTTTCAAAATGTGAGCTTTGGCTACGATTCGGACCGCGAAATTCTGAGCAGCATCAACCTTGAAATCGAGCCGAACCAAATCATCGCGCTCGTCGGCGGCACGGGCGCGGGCAAAAGCACGCTCCTCACTTTAGTGCCGCGATTCTACGATCCCGCTTCGGGTCGTCTAACTCTCGATGGCCACGACATTCGCGAGATCACAAAAAGATCATTGCGCCAGCAGATCGCCATCGTCCTGCAAGACACGCTCCTCTTTTCTACCACCGTGCGGGAAAATATTGCTTACGGACGGCCAGATGCGACCGAGGAGGAAATCCGCCAGGCGGCCCGGCGTGCACAGGCAGATGAATTCATTTCGCAATTACCGAATGGCTACGAGAGCCAGGTCGGCGAACGAGGCGGCCATCTTAGCGTCGGTCAGCGCCAACGCGTCGGAATCGCGCGCGCCTTTTTGAAAAACGCGCCGATTCTTTTACTCGACGAACCAACTTCCGCGCTCGACCCGACCACCGAATCCGCCATCATGGAAACGATCAAAGAATTGATGCGGGGCCGCACCACCATCATCATCACTCATCGCATCGCCACCGTTCACAACGTCGATCAAATCGTCGTGCTCGAAGCTGGGCGCGTGGTCGAGCAGGGCCGCGGACCGGAATTGGTCGCGCGCGGCGGCGTTTACGCAAAACTTTATGCTTCCGGGAAATTTACGGCATGAGCAATGTCGACGCGGACCGCAGAGTAGAAAGCGATTGGTGGGCGCATCCGATCCCGCCGAATGTCGATTTTGGCGAAGGGTTTTATTGCGAAACAGCGCAAGTGTTTCGTTTTATGAAAACGAAGGCGGCGCATGCTCTCCGCTTCGGCAATCACGTCTCCGTTTACGCCGGGTGTTCTTTTGCCCTCGGGCTTAATGGCTCGGCCGTCGTTGGTGATTTCACCTTGCTGAACGGCGCGCTCGTTATGGCGGACGAACGGATTGAAATCGGATCGCACTGTTTGATCTCGTGGAACGTCGGGATCGCCGATTCCGATTTTCATCCGCTCGAACCTGCGCAGCGACTAATCGATGCCCAAGCCGTTGCGCCCTTTTACAAAGATCGCCCGCCCCGCCCCAAGCTCGAAACGCGCCCGGTGAAAATCTGCGATAACGTTTGGATTGGAATGAATGCGATCGTTTTAAAAGGCGTTACCATCGGCGAGAATTCCGTCGTTGCGGCCGGCGCAGTGGTGACGAAGAGCGTGCCCGCGAATTGCGTCGTCGCTGGTAATCCCGCGGCGGTTGTGAAGACATTCCAGTGACCGTAGCAAACGTCCAACGTCCAACGCCCAACGTCGAATACCGATTTCAAAGGAACGCTTTCTGCATTCGACGTTGGGCGTTCGACGTTCAGCGTTCGGCGTTTTCTTCGCAATGAAGCGCAAGCGCATCGTCGTAATGGGCTTCATGGGCTCCTGCCCGATCGCGGGCGTAATTTGGCAGCATGTGCACTACATTGTCGGCCTGCAAAGACTCGGTCACGAGGTTTACTACATCGAAGATTCCGCCCGCATTCCCTACAACGCAGAAACTTTCGACACGAGCAACGATTTTAGTTATGCCACGAAACTGCTGGCGCGCTTGGCCAATGAATTTGATTTCAAGAATCGCTGGTCTTTTTGCGCACGTTATTTGCCTGAACTCCGGACCGTAGGTTTGCCCTTAAGGAAAATTCGTCAGCTTTATAAATCGGCCGATGCGATTTTGAATGTCTGTGGCGCGCAGGAGTTCAATGATGATCTGCTGGCGAGCGATCGAATTCTTTACATCGAGAGCGATCCAGGCGTTGAACAAATAAAGGTCGATCAGCGTGTTCAATCGACAATAGACTATCTCCGGGGACATCACGCGCTATTTACTTTTGGCGAGAATGTCGGGACGAAACATTTTCCTGTCCCGGTCCACGGATTGAAGTGGCTCCCAACGCGACAGCCCATTGTCACCGATCTTTGGCGAACGCGGCGGTCACCGCCGGCGAGTGCGATCTTCACTTCCGTTGCAAATTGGTCGACCAGCGGATTGAAAGACATCATCTGGCGTGGAGAGAAATATCTGTGGAGCAAATCGCGCGAGTTCGTTCGTTTCGTTAATGCTCCGAAAGTCGCCGGGGAATCGTTTGAGCTGGCGACCGATATTAAGGAGGAGAAGACACGAACGAAGTTTTCCAAGGCGGGTTGGCGTTTTCGCTCACCGCACGATCTGAGCGTGAAATACTGGGACTATCGCGATTACATTTGCCGATCAAAAGCCGAATTCACCGTCGCCAAGGATCAATATGTTCGATTAAACACCGGCTGGTTCAGTGATCGCAGCGCTTGTTATCTGGCCGCCGGACGGCCCGTGATCACGCAGGAAACCGGCTTCACAAAAATCTACGGTCAGCAGGGTGGCCTCTTCGGCTTTCGTAGACTTCCTGAAATCGCCGAGGCGGTCCACGAAATTAATGCTAATTATCGCCATCACTCGCGCATGGCGCGCGAGATTGCGCGAGAATTTTTCGAAGCCGAAAAAGTGCTTGCTTCGCTGCTCGATCGCGCCGGTTTGTAGCACAGCATCTTGGCTGTGGGGCCAACGGCATCTTGCCCGTTGATCAGCATCACCGTGACGGGGCAAGATGCCCGGTTGCCTCACAGGCTTGAACCCCGCGCCACAATCCGTTGTCTATCTTCCACCATGCGCAATTTGCATTTCAAGCACTCCGTCTCATCTTCTCGGACTTTGGGGATGAAACGTCTTTTCGTTTGCGCGCTGCTGCTTTTTGCGGGCGCTGATCTTTTCGCGCAGCAAAACACTCCGCCTTTGCAGCAGCAAGAGACTCCACCCGTTCTACCGCAGCAGAATACTCCGCCGCTGCCACCGCCGGAAGAAGGCGCGCCACCCCCAATGAAACCGAGCGCTACTCCCCCACCCGTTGCTCCGATTGTGGTTGCGGCGCCGAAGCAACCTAATGGCAAAATTCAGAAAAGCCTCGTGCGTATTACGTCAACCGAAGTTGAGCCCGATTATCGCGCTCCCTGGAACACAGGCGCGATCGGCCGCGGCGTTGGCGCCGGATTTGTCATCGACGGTCCGCGTATCATGACCAACGCGCACGTCGTCAGCAACACCCGTTATCTCACAGTCGAGCGCGATGGCGACCCAAATAAGTATCCCGCGCGCGTGGTGTTTGTGGCCCACGATTGCGATCTCGCTCTGATTACGGTCGATTCACCGGAGTTCTTCAAGAACATGGTTCCGCTGGGGTTCGGTGGCATCCCGGAGTTGGAATCGACCGTCTCGGCCTATGGTTACCCAATTGGTGGCGAGCGCATGTCGGTCACTACCGGGATCGTTTCGCGAATTGATTTCCAACTCTACACTCATTCGTCGATCGACCAGCATCTTGCCATCCAGATCAGCGCGCAGATCAATCCGGGGAATAGCGGTGGGCCGGTCATGCAAAATGGCAAGGTAATTGGAGTCGCCTTTCAAGGTTACAGCGGCGATGTCGCGCAAGGCGTTGCCTATATGATTCCAACCCCCGTAATTCGCCGGTTCGTTACCGACATCAAGGACGGACACTACGATAAGTATGTCGATCTCGGCTTGACCCCAGGCAACCTGCAAAACCCGGCACAGCGCCGCTATTTCGGACTGCCGGACGATGGTCGAGGGGTAGTTGTTCGAACTGTGATCGAAGCTGGTCCAGCCGGAAAGGTTCTTAAAGAGGGCGACGTTCTGCTTTCCATCGATGATCACGCCATTGCCAGCGATGGTTTTGTCGAACTCGAAGGAGAACGGGTGGAAATGCCCGAAGTAGTCGAGCGCAAATTCAAAGGCGACAAAGTGAAGTTTGAAATTTTGCGCGATAAGAAGCCGATGAAGCTGACGATTGAGTTAGATACCGTCTGGCCCTATCAAATGCAGGCTCATCATTACGATACACGGCCTCGTTATATCGTTTACGGCGGTTTAATTTTTCAACCATTATCGCTCGACCTATTGGATGCCTTTCAGATCAGCGATCCGCGCGTCCGCCATTATTTCGATTACTTTATCTTGGAGCAAATCTACCTTCAGCACCCCGATGTGATCGTGTTAACGAATGTCCTGCCTGATCCAACCAACACTTATCTCGCACCGTACCGGTCTAGCATTGTCGACGAAGTAAATGGTAAAAAGATTGCAACTCTGAACGATCTCGCACAGGCTTTCGCCGAGGCTCCGGATCGTTTTGTAATCAAGATGATTGGCCAGGGACCTCCTCTGGTTCTTGATCGCAAAGAGGTCGAAAGCGCGCGCGAGCGAATTCGCACCCGTTACAACGTGATCGCAGAGCAAAACCTTGAGGAACAGCCAGTCGCGGCAAAGGCGACGGCAAGCTCAGGAACCCCACACCCCTAGAATGCGGACGAAAATCCTGTCCTTTCTTTTCGCGGTCACGCTGCTTGACGCCACTACCACGCTTTGGGCAAAAAAAGAATCGACTACTCAGGCAGTGCAACCGCGTCAACTCTCGCTCCTGCGTGTCAATGTTACCGGGCAGGGATACGATTACTTTCGGCCGTGGCAAAAGCGCGCCCCCTTTTCCAAACGCGCGTTAGGGGCTGTTCTTTCGCAAGGTCGCGTTCTCGTTACCGCCGATCTGGTTGCTAACCAGAATTATGTTGAATTGGAACGCGCCGAATCCGGCGAAAAGATCGCGGCATCGGTTGAGGTGGTGGATTACGAGGCAAATCTGGCGCTCCTGCGACCGCAGGACAAAAAATTCCTCGACGGCCTTGCTCCTTTGGAACTGGCGAACGACACGATTGTAGGGGATCGAGTTGCCGCTCTCCAACTCGAACAAACCGGAGCTCTGGTCGTGACCGACGGATTGGTCACCGCCGTTCAGGTGATGCATTATCCTGTCGAGGTTGGTGAGTTCCTCACCTATCGCCTCAGTATCGCGCTCCAGTATCGCGATAATAGCTACACCGTTCCGCTAGTGAAAAACAACAAGCT
>QHRO01000260.1 GCA_003220155.1 Verrucomicrobiota bacterium | reverse complement strand
GATGAAGAATTGAACTCGTCGATGGTGTTGCCGGAATCGCCGCCGAAGAAAAGCAGGTGGGTATCGTCAAGCGCGATCGCCTCCTGCCCGGTGCGAACCGCCGTCATCTTTTGGAGATCGAGCGTAAACTTTTGATCCGTAGCGCTGAAATACTCCATCGAGTCGGTGTTACCGCCGGCGAGCAAAACGCTGTCGTCGGAAAATAAAATGGCAGTATGGCCAATTCGCGGCGCAGCCATGGCCAATAACGTCGAAGAAAATAATTCTGCCGTCGGCTCAAATATCTCCGCGGTGCCATCAACGTCACCGCCGGCAATGAGTACTCTGCCATCATGGAGCCGGGTAGCGGTGTGTCGCGCGCGCGCGGCGCCCATCGTGGCAGAGAGCACTCGAAAACCCGCGCCGGGGTTTGCCGGGTCAAAAATCTCGGCGGACGTTAGCGCCCCACTCGCACTGCTGCCGCCAGCAACAAGAACTCGGCCATCGGCCAGGAGCGTGGCCGTGTGATCGATGCGGGCGGTGTTGAGCATGCCGATGGCGATCGACGTTTGGTTCGCGGGATCAAAGACTTCTGCGGTGGCCACAATAATCCCGGCGCTGTCGCGCCCACCGGTGATGAGGACGCGGCCATCGGCCAGCACAGTCGCAGCGTGTCCCGTACGCGGAACGGCAAGTGGAGCAAGTTGCTCGACCTGGCTAGAACTTGAAGCATCGATCAGCGTTGTCATCGCCAGCGTGGCGCCAGCAGCGAGAAGCGCGACGAAAGCTTTGTTATTCTTTTCCAGCCACCCAATTAGCGTTGTTCTCATTTAATTATCGTTAACTCCATAAGCTCCCCGGGATTGCGCTGTCCTAGCGGCGACGACCGCCGCTACGAGGGATTCGAATCGATTCGCTGTGCAGTTTTTGTACCTGTGCTCAAAACTGGGGACATTATTACGAGCGCCGGTGATTATGGTAAATCTCCCCTGTATTGTAAATGAAAAAGTGATTCGTTCTCAGGTCACATCAAATCCCTCTGCGGTTCAACGAGTTCCGCGACAGCTGGGATCGGCAAACGAGACGAAGTTTATCATGGCCATTTCATCAAGCCGCTGTAGGCAAAAATACGACGTGAAATCACGCCGAGGTGGAAAGCACGCGTGTGGCGTGTAAATTCTGGAATGCGTTATCTGGTGAAGGGCCGAGTGAAATCAGGACGCGCGGGCGCGTTGGCTAAGGCGATCGCAGATCGCACTCTTGGTCGCGGTTCAATCGCGGGCGACGAGTACTGGTACGACATGCAAATGGCACGCATCGATGCTAAAGGCGAGGCGCATTGGGTGGAAACGTGTTTTTGTGATTCGCCGCTGGAAGAAGAGCGCCCCTATTGGGAAAAATATTTTGATCTCTTGTCGGTAAAGGACGCGCATTCGCGCCGTAATTGTCGTCACGAAAATGGAACCGAGCCTTGGGCGTGCTGCGATTGCGATTGCACGAAACGCCAGTCCGGCTCGGACTGAGGGAGCCCGCGGCGCCCGTGAAGTTCAAATTCGAGTACGATTACGCGCAGGAGTATGAGCAACAACGCATCTACGTATCATGATGCGTCAATTTGTTGCTTGAAGAGGACACGAAAGCTGATTTCTTCTTTTCATGCCACACCCGCCCCATCCTTTTGCCGCGCTTTTGCAGAAGCGCATCGTCGTCCTCGACGGCGCGATGGGAACGACTCTGCAGCGCCTCGGCCTGACCGAAGCGGACTATCGCGGCGAACGTTTCCGCGGTTGGAAAGGCAAGGACCTCAAAGGTGCGATCGAACTTTTGCTGCTGACGAAACCGGAGGCGGTCGAGCGCGTACACGAAGAATATCTCCGCGCCGGCGCCGATGTGATTGAGACCAATACTTTCAGTGCGACCACAATCGGCCTGCACGAATTTCTTTTCGCCGGCAAAACAAATAATGGTCGCAAAGATCCGGAATTTTTCGAGCGCGTCGTCGATGATGTTGGCCTGCGCGATACAACCCGCGAGATAAATAGCGTTGCCGCTGGCATGGCGCGAGAAGCAGCCGATCGCGTCAGCAACGAAACCGGCGAACAACGTTTCGTGGCCGGTGCGCTTGGTCCCCTCCCCGTTACCGCATCACTTTCTTCCGATGTTAACGATCCCGGATTTCGCGCGGTGACATTCGATCAAATTAAACAGAGTTATCGCGATCAAATCGATGCCTTGCTGGCAGGCGGGGTGGACTTGTTATTTGTTGAAACGGTCTTCGACACTCTCAACGCCAAGGCGGCGTTATTCGCGATTGCAGAAGCATTCCAGAAAAATGCTCGCAACGTTCCGCTGATCGTTTCTGGAACGATAACGGACCGTTCCGGCCGCACTCTTAGCGGCCAAACGCTCGAAGCATTTCTCACTTCCATCGGGCATGCCGATCCGCTGATGGTGGGATTGAATTGCGCGCTCGGGCCTGATGAAATGAATTCCTTCATCGAAGAGCTGGCACGGGTTGCGCCAACATTCGTTAGCGCTTATCCGAATGCCGGACTTCCCGATCCGCTTTCCGAAACTGGATTTCCGGAAACACCGGAAACCTTCGCCCCGAAAGTTTTGCAATGGGCACGCAACGGCTGGTTAAACATGGTCGGCGGCTGTTGCGGAACAACGCCCGCACACATCGCGGCGTTTGCGAAACAGGCCCGCGACCTCCCGCCACGGAAAATCCCGACATCACTAGTTGATTCGTGGGGGAGGGAGAGGTCTTCGGCGGGGGCGCCGAAGACGGCACGCGAGGCGCGTACGCTCCCCAGAGAAGAAACGCATCTCGAAGTCGAGGGCGCTGATTCTGATTCACCAGCTAAAGGAGAGACATCACAAGCGAATGAGAGGAACGAATATTCTGAGCGTGACGCGGCTGTTCCGGGGAGCGCACGCGCCTCGCCGGAACCTTCTGGTGATATTCGCTATTCCAAACGCTGTCTCCCACATTTCGAGCGCCCTTGGGGAAAATACGCAGTCGCCTTCTCGACCCACGAAAGACAGAAACTGACCCCGGAAGAGCGCGATATTGTGATGCGCAGTGCATTACATGGGCACGAACACGGGCAATACGAATTATACGTCGCGTGCGTGACGCCCGACTACGTTCATTTGCTGTTTGAACCGCAAATCAAAGAGGAGACCGAAAAGGGCGAGTCCGTCTTCTGGTCGCTCCCGGAAATCCTGCACGGAATCAAATCGTCCAGTGCACATCGAATCAACAAACAACGCGAAACGGCCGGCCCTGTTTGGGAGAAAGAATCATTCGATCGTCTGATTCGGTCGGAGACCGATCTGCAGGAGAAGTTTTTGTACATTTGCCGGAATCCGTGGGATTCGAACGTCGTCGTACCAAATGAAGATTATCCCTGGTTGTGGACACAGGAGAGGTCTTCGGCGGGGGCGCCGAAGAGAGCACGCGAGGCGCGTGCGCTCCCCGGAGAAGAGACGCAACCGGAAGGCGAGGACAGCGAGTCTGATCGGTCATCAAGAGGGAACGCGTCGCCGGAAGGAGAAACAAATGAATCTTGCCAGCGTAGTGCGGCTGTTCCGGGGAGCGCACGCGCCTCGCGTGCCGTTTCCGGCGCCTCGCCGGAAACCTCTGGAGATACCGACCGACCCCATGAGGCCCAACAGATCCAACCCCTTCACCTTTCCGGGCTCGAGCCGCTAAACATCACGCGCGACTTTGGATTCGCCGTCATCGGTGAGCGCACGAATATCACTGGTTCGCCGAAGTTTTCGAAACTGATTCTAGGCGGCGATTTCGAGGGCGCAGTCACAATTGCACGCCAGCAGGTCGCGAATGGAGCAAATATTATCGACGTCAATGTCGACGAAGGAATGCTCGATTCGGAGGCGACGATGACGCGTTTCCTAAATCTCGTTAGCAGCGAACCGGAAATCGCGCGCGTCCCGTTCATGATCGACAGCTCGAAATGGAGCGTCATCGAAGCGGGATTGAAATGCGCTCAGGGGAAAAGTGTGGTCAATTCGATCTCGCTCAAGAACGGCGAAGAAGAATTCCTGCGGCAGGCCCAATTGGTCCGCCGGTATGGCGCGGCGGTAATCGTGATGGCTTTCGATGAGCGCGGGCAGGCCGATAATCTTGGGCGCAGAATCGAAATTTGCCGGCGCGCTTACGATTTACTGAGGCAGCGCCTCGATTTCCCCGCCAGCGATATCATTTTCGATCCTAACGTCCTTACCGTTGCCACCGGGCTGGAGGAGCACCGCACTTACGCCGTCGATTTCATCGAAGCAACGCGTTGGATCAAAGAGAATTTGCCTGGCGCAAGAGTGAGCGGCGGCATCAGTAACATTTCGTTCTCCTTTCGCGGCAACAACGCCGTCCGCGAAGCGATGCACGCGGCGTTTTTATATCATGCGATTCGCGCTGGTTTGGACATGGGAATTGTGAATGCAGGTCAGCTTGCGGTTTACGAAGAGATCGAACCGGAGCTGCGCGAACGAGTGGAGGACGTGCTCCTGAACCGACGCGCCGATGCGACAGAGCGGCTGGTTGATTTTGCCGACCGCGTGCAAGCGAAAGTGAAAGAGCCAGTGCAGGAAAAAGCCTGGCGCTTTGCTCCGGTGGAGGAGCGGCTCAAACACGCGCTGGTGCAAGGGGTGGTCGATTTCATCGAAACCGATACCGAAGAAGCGCGTCGTAAATTTTCCAAACCGCTCCAAGTAATCGAAGGGCCGCTCATGGCTGGAATGAGCGTGGTGGGCGATTTGTTTGGCGCCGGCAAAATGTTCTTGCCGCAGGTGGTGAAATCGGCGCGGGTGATGAAAAAAGCTGTGGCGTATTTGATGCCGTTCATGGAAGCGGAAAAAACGGCGGGCGCGAAAGCACAGGCGCGCATCATCATGGCCACGGTCAAAGGCGACGTCCACGACATCGGCAAGAATATCGTCGGCGTCGTGCTGCAATGTAACAACTACGAAGTGATCGACCTCGGGGTGATGGTGCCGGCGGCTAAAATTTTGGAAACCGCGCGCGCGATAAGTGCAGACGCGATTGGCCTGAGCGGCCTCATTACCCCTTCGCTTGATGAAATGGTGCATGTCGCGCAGGAAATGGAACGGGAAAAATTTCGCGTCCCACTCTTGATTGGTGGAGCAACCACCAGTCGCGCGCATACCGCGGTAAAAATCGCACCGCATTATCAATCGAGCACCGTGCATGTGCTCGATGCTTCGCGCGCGGTCGGCGTAGTCAATAAGCTGATCAATCCGGACTCGGCGAAATCTTTTGATCAAGAAACCCGGGCCGAATACGAGCGATTACGGGTGGAACATTCGGAAAAGGTCGGCCGGCGCGACTTCCTCACGATCGCGGACGCGCGCGCGAATGCACCGAAGATTGATTGGGAAAATTACGCTCCGCCGAAGCCAGAGTTTTTGGGAATGCGGGTGTTTTGCAGTGATCCGGGGAGCGCAGGCTGCCAGCCTGCAGGTGCCGGCAGCTTGCCGGCAACATCAGCGTCTCGGCAAGTTGCCGAGATGGACAGGCTAGCAGCCCGTGCTCCTCAGCAGATCTCGCTGAAAACGCTTATTCCATTCATCGATTGGTCGCCATTTTTTCACACCTGGGAGTTGCGCGGCCGTTACCCCGCCATTTTGGATGACGCGACCTTCGGTAAACAGGCGCGCGAACTTTTTGATGATGCGCAAAGATTGCTCACAAAAATTGTAGAGGAGAGACTCCTCCAGGCGCGCGGTGTCATTGGGTTTTGGCCGGCAAACGCGGTCGGCGATGACGTTGAGCTTTTTACCGACGATTCACGATCAACCCGGCTCACGACTTTGCATTTCTTGCGACAGCAAATGCGGAAACCAAGCGGACAATTCAATCTTTGCCTGGCCGATTACGTTGCGCCCAAAACCCAACTGGACGCCGGTCATAGACCGCCGCTACAGGATTATATCGGAGGCTTTGCTGTAACCGGGGGCATCGGCGGGGATGAAGTCGCGGCAGAATTTAAGGCCGCCCACGATGATTACAGCGCGATCATGTTGAAAGCGCTGGCGGATCGATTAGCGGAAGCGTTCGCCGAATATGCCCACCAACTTGCGCGCGAGGCGTGGGGATTTGGGCGCAGCGAAAACCTGGTGCTGGAGGATTTGCTTCGCGAAAGATATCGCGGAATTCGACCCGCCGCCGGTTATCCGGCGTGTCCCGATCATACGGAGAAACGTACGCTGTTCAGTTTGCTCGAGGCGGAGAAAAACTGCGGCATCAAGCTCACGGAATCGTTCGCGATGCATCCAGGTGCGAGTGTGAGCGGACTTTATTTTTCGCATCCGGAAGCGAAATATTTCGGGGTCGGTAAAATCGCGCGCGACCAGGTAGAAGACTATGCCGCGCGCACACGCTCGTCGGTTACCGAGATCGAAAAACGCCTGGCCCCAAATCTTGGCTATGAGCCGGGGTAATGACGAAGCACGAATGATCCGAGCCGGACTGGCGTTGAAATGACGAAGGAACGACTAAAGTCTGATTCGCATCATCGATTATTCGTCATTTGATGCTTCGGACTGGTTTTGGCATTCGCAATTCGGATTTCGTCACGATCGCATCTTGCGGCTGAGAAATTTGCGACTGCCAATGCCACCCGGTCGTCATCCCGAGCCTAAGCGAGGGATCTCACCCAAGCTTTTAGCCTTACGCGAGCCAGGGTTTGATGATCGCCTGAGTTGACGTGGGATTCCTCGCCGTCTGCGCGACTCGGGATGACAGCGCCTGAAAAAGCTCCCCTTAGAGCAACACCATCCTCGGAAGGACCAGTGACGGATGACAAAAAACTGCATCAGAACGCTGATACTATTTTCGTGCTTCGTCATTCGTCGTTCGTGCTTTGTCATTTCTCGTCTTTGCGAACGAGAATTTTCCGGATGCGAGGTTGGGTTCGTAATGGTAAGCATCGTTTCACAAAACGGGGCGTAGCTTAGCTTGGTAGAGCGCGTGGTTTGGGACCACGAGGTCGCAGGTTCAAATCCTGTCGCCCCGAGTGTATTTCTATCGCTGTGTTTTACTGTTACGTTCTGCGGAGTCAAAAAACCGGTCGCCGCTATGTTGGCTCGTGCGAAAATCTCCTTCACCGTCTCTATCGCCACAATGCCGGTCAAATGAAAGCGACCAAGCACGGAGCTCCCTGGAGCCTGCTTCACGGCGAAAGCTTCGCAACCCGCCGTGAAGCGGTGCAAAGAGAACTCTATTACAAGACTGGACGTGGGCGTGACGAACTCGATCGCCTTGAGCTGGAGCGGTCGCCGCGGCGACAGGTCGCAGGTTCAAATCCTGTCACCCCGATTAAGTTGATGGAGCGGTCGCTGCGACGACGAGTCGCAGTTAGCGCAACAGTTAGTGAAACGATGGTGAGATTTTTTCTAATCGCCGTTGCAATGCGAATTGCAACCACGTCTCTATTTGCGCAGGCGGCGGTTTCTAGTTCAACCAATCCGCAAGAAAGTCCCGCCCCGCAGATTTCACCAGCACCGCCGCAGAACGAAGGACCCGCACCGCGTATTCCTGCTATCGAAGAGTTGGATCAAGCGTTCAAGCAAACTTCGCTTGGAAAAGCGGTGGATGAAGCGCACCTGCATGCACAATGGCGGGAGCTTTCCAATCGCATTATTAATGATCGTGACTTGGTCGAGGCGCGGGCCAGGGCGGGAAAGGCAAAGACTGACTTGGAAAAACGTCAACGACTGCGCGCCTATTATACGACGTTTTACGATCGGATGCGCTCCGAAGCAGGCTCCCAGGAACTTAAGAGCTATATCGACACGCACAAAACGCAGCATT
>QHRO01000259.1 GCA_003220155.1 Verrucomicrobiota bacterium | reverse complement strand
CCGTTAAACTCGATTTGGAAGCGAGAAAAGTAATAGAAAGAACGTCTTCGAAACCTCAAAAATATCGACTGAAATGAAAAAAACGCGCTACCTCGACCACGTTGACCTGCGTGTAAGCGATCTGAAGCGCGCGCACAAGTTTTATGGCAAGCTCCTGCCAGCGCTCGGTTTTACCTGCGATCGCTCGAGCGGACGGTGGGGAATCTTCTATGCGGCTGGCGGAGACAAGCCGGAAGGGTTTTTCGGCTTCACGCAAGATCGACGCCATCAGCCCAACGGAACGCGACTCTCTTTTTGGGCTGAGACCCGTGAAGAAGTGGATCGGCTCGCCCGGCTCGTGCGCAAGATCGGCGGGAGATGCCTCGAAGGCCCGGAGGTCTGTCGCGCCTACAGTCGCGGCTATTATGCTTGCTTTTTTGAAGATCCAGACGGGAACAAACTGGAGATTTGTTGCCGGGAAAGTCCGATTATTCCAGGTTAGACGGTCTGCATCCACCTGGCCTTGTCTTCATCGTGATCAAACTCCTTAAGAGCCTCCGTGGCACAGCCAATTAAATGTGAAGACTTCTTCTTTGGCCAACAACTCTCCGCTATTCCTGTCCATTGGTGTGCATTAGTGGTTAATCAATGAAATACGGTGTCAAAGAAATCGCGGAACTTTTCCCCAGCTTGATGAAGATCGAAGATGAGTCGCTGCGCGAAAAGGTGGCGGCGGTGTGGAACGAGGCTATCACTACGGGTTGCGGCGGGAAGGGCTGGACTTTCGACGAATTGCGCGCAGTTAAATTTACGCTCCTCGCCGGCGACATTGACATGACCTTTGTCGAGCATCTCAACTCCTGTGCGCTACAATGTATCGCGATCGCGGACGTCCTGGAGAGTTCGTTTCGCTGCGGCATTCCCGTCCAACGCGATTACCTCATCGCCGGCGCGCTCCTGGCCGACGTGGGCAAGCCACTGGAGTTTGATAAGGACGCTTCCAGCAACGTGATTCAGGGAAAATTTGGCCAACAGGTGCGGCACCCCTTTAGCGGCGTCGCGCTCGCCTACAAGCACGGTATTCCCGGCGAAGTCATGCATATCATCGCCAGCCACAGCCACGAGGGCGACAAAGTCGAACGCTCAATCGAATCGATCATCTTTCATCACGCTGACTTCGTCGATTTCGATATCGCCAAGCTCCTCGGCAAGCGCGCCGCTAAAAAGTGACATCTGATATCGGCTCGTCATGAACGAGATCGACATCGTGCGCGACATTTCCCGCAGGTTTGACCAGACGGGCATCAATTACATGCTAACCGGTTCCATGGCGATGAACTATTACGCCCAACCACGCATGACCCGGGATATCGATATCGTAATCGCCATCACCCATGAGGACGTTGAGCGTGTGGGTGCTTTGTTCCGGCCGGACTATTATGTGAGCGAGAAAAATATTCGCGAGTCGCTCGACCAGGAATCGATTTTCAATCTTATTCATCAAGAGAGCGTCATCAAAGTGGATTGTATCATCCGCAAGGAGAGCGAATACCGGCGCCTAGAATTTGAGCGACGCCAAAAGATCCCGATTCTCGATTTCGCCACGTTCATCGTGAGTAAAGAAGATCTCATCATCTCAAAACTGCTTTGGGCAAAAGATTCGGACTCCGACGTTCAACTACGCGACGTAAAGAATTTGCTCACGACCGGGTATGATACCGCCTACCTGCGGCACTGGACGCATGAACTCGGGCTGGATAAGTTATTAGAGGAGTGTCTGGAATGACTGATACGTCGCCGGAAATCGTGCGAATGCTGCGCGACAAAATCATGGCGCGCTCAGGCGAAGAGCGTTTTATCATGGGTGCGCAAATGTTCGATAGCGCGCGCGAAATGGTGAAGGCGTCGCTGCCTTCGGGTTTATCGGCAGCGGAGCAGCGTCGGCAGTTGTTCAGACGTATCTACGGAAAAGAAATCGAAATTGACATAGGGAAATTAGGATGGGCCTGACGCTCGTTGAGAAAATTGCGGCACGCCACACCGATGGGCTCGCGCCGGGGGCGGTCGTGCGCGCCGGAGACTTCGTTTCAATACGCCCGCGCCATGTCATGACGCATGACAACACCGGCGCGGTGATCCCAAAGTTTAAGCAGATCGGCGCGACAGAGATCGCAGATCCAGCACAACCGGTCTTCGCCATCGATCACGACATTCAAAACGTCACGCCGAAGAACTTGGAGAAATACGCTAAAATCGAAGCGTTCGCCCAGGAGCACGGGATCGATTTTTACCCGGCGGGTACCGGCATTTCGCATCAAGTAATGGTGGAGCAAGGTTATGTTGTTCCCGGGGCGATGGTGGTGGCCAGCGATTCGCACTCAAATTTGTACGGGGCGGCAGCAGCGCTGGGCACGCCAGTGGTGCGGACTGACGCGGCGAGCATTTGGGCTACCGGAGTGACCTGGTGGCAGGTTCCCAAGGTGGCGAAGATGCTGTTGAAAGGAAACCTTTCACCGGGCGTCACTGGCAAGGACGTCATCATCGCTTTATGCGGGCTCTTCAATAAGGATGAGGTGCTCAATCACGCCGTGGAATTCGTGGGCGATGGAGTAGCAAACCTTCCCATGTCTGCGCGCATGACCATTGCCAATATGACAACCGAGTGGGGCGCGCTGGCCGGCGTGTTTCCGTTTGATGAAGTGACGATGGATTATTTGCGCTCGCGCGTGGGCGAGTTCACTAATCCGAAACGACCGGGAAGGCGAGGGCCCACGAGTCGTTCTGGCTACACCAACACCGACATTGATGGGTGGTGGAAGAACCGAAACGAATTCAGCACTGACCCGGACGCCGAATACGCCATCGAACTCGAACTTGATCTTGCCACCGTAGTTCCCCACGTGTCTGGACCTAACGAGGTGAAGACGATGGTATCGCTTCCGGAAATGGAGCGGAAACATGTGCCCATTCAGAAGGCATATTTGTTATCGTGCGTGAACGCGCGCTTCGAGGATTTGCATGACGCCGCGGAAGTCGTGCGCTCCGGCGGCGGACACGTCGCCGATGGGGTCGAATTTTATTTGGCCCCCGCCAGCGCCGAGGTGCAAGCCAAGTCCGAAAGAAATGGCGATTGGCAAACGCTCCTGGGAGCCGGCGCCATTCCACTGCCGCCGGGTTGCGGAGCCTGCATCGGACTGGGACGCGGTCTGGTGCAACAAGGCGAGACTGCCATCAGCGCTACCAATCGCAACTTCAAGGGTCGCATGGGCGATCGCGACGCCTACGTATATTTGGGTTCGCCCGCAGTGGTAGCCGCCAGCGCGCTGGCTGGATTTATTTGTGCGCCACAAGATTTCGCCGAGCGCCCCGCGGGCACGGCGATTCGGCGCGCCGAAAAGAAAACGCAGCCAGTAGGCTCGGTAGAGATCATCGCCGGTTTTCCACCAAGTGTGCGCGGTCGCGTTCTCTTCGTGGATAAAGACAATTTGAACACCGACGGCATTTACGGCAGCAAACACACTTATCGCGACGATATGACTCCGGAAGAAATGGCGGCAGTAACGTTTGAAAATTACGATCCGAATTTCAACACCCTCTATCGCCGCGGTGATATCGTGGTCGGCGGCTTAAACTTTGGCAGCGGCTCTAGTCGAGAGCAGGCGGCCACAGCATTGAAGTTCAAAGGCATTCCGTGTGTGATCGCCGCCAGCTTTTCCGAAACTTATAAGCGCAACGCGTTCAACAACGGCTTTGTCGTGTTTGAGTGTCCCGAGCTCGTGACGCACTTGCGCGCCACGCTAAAAGGTCGCGCGCCAACCACAGTCGCATCGGAAATTATGATCGATTACGGCAAATCTGTCCTAACTACGGATGGAAAATCATTCACTTTTCCGCCGCTAAGCCCCGCCGCGCAGGAATTGATCGTGGCGGGCGGCGCCGAGAATCTGGTGGCCAGTCGGCTGCGCGCGAAGTCGCCACAATCCGCGTAATTTCCACCTGTCAGTCTCCGCTTCACCAATCGGCGCGACTGTATTACTTAGCTGACGTTCATCGACTCGCTACGGTTCGGCTTCGGCAGTCTTAATTGTGAGGCCAATTAACGAAGATATTACGCCTACTATTATGTGAGGCCAGTTCGAGCCGGTTGCTCCAAAGACGATATAAAAAACTCCGAGCCAAAGGTTCGTGTTCTTTACATATTTTCCCCGATTAATGCAGGCCCCCGCAATAAAGCCAGCCCCGGTGACTATGTGTATTATCCCATCTAAGGGTGGAATACTTAAGTTAAGTGTAGGAACAATGAATCTTAAGATGCCTATGGTAAGAGACGCCAACCCTATTACTGACGCCCAAATTCTGTGGATTTTCATTGGTTCAAGCTCATTGACGCTCCATTCGTTTTGCGAAAAGAAAAATCGGGAGGGCCAAGAGCTGGAGAGCAACGGAAAAGATGATCACCGCGGGAATTGATTTTTGGTAGAGCGCGCCCGTTAACCAACTGCCGAGGAACCAGGCGAGGCCGAATCCGGTATCGAATACACCGAACGCGGTGCTGCGTTTACTCGTGTGAATTACCCCGACGATGAGGGAGTTGAGGAGCGAGCCTTGTGCGCTCATGCCGATTCCCCAAAGAATCATTCCGATCAATGCAATCCAACTGCTGCCAAGAAAAACCAGCGGAGCAAAAAAAGAGGAAAGAAAGAAGACTGCCAGAACCACGGCGAGACCGAGTTTATCGAACAACTTTCCAAAGACGAGAGCTCCCATCGCTCCCGTTGCCATTGCAATCGCATAATAGATTGGAATCAAATTAGCGGTTACCGAAGCAGTTTTCTGAAAGTGGTAAGCAATTAGAGCAAAGTCAGCGAAACCGGCTCCGATGCAGGCGTTAGCCGCCATATAGAACCAGAAGGCCCCGGGAAATTTTTCTTTCCGGATCGTCTCGCTGACTTCGAGGCCTCTCGGATCGGGAAAGAAATAGCGCGCTAGCAAAACAATTGTGACGGTTAGCAGCGCTGGAATGAGAAGTAGAGCAAAACCGTTCCGATAGTTTCCGTGGCGAAACAAGACAAACGACATGACCAGAGGACCGATAGTCGCGCCCGCCTGATCGAGCGCTTCGTTTAAGCCGAACACCCAGCCTTGTCCTATGCGTTTGCCGGCAAAGGAAAGCATCGCCTCGGTGGATGGTTTCCTGATCGCTCGGCCAGTTCGTTCCGCGACGATCAATCCCGTCGCGAGCGGCCAGCTTCCGGCCAATGCCAGGGCCGGCACGGCCAGCATATTGATGATGTAACCAACACTGGTGACAATCCAATACTTGCCGGTCTTATCGCTGATCACTCCCGAAACGGAGCGCAACGCGTAACCGAGAAGTTCACCCAGCCCCGCGGTAAATCCGACGACAGCCGCGCTCGCGCCCAGCGACCCGAGAAATTGCCCGGTCGAACTGCGAGCGCCTTCATAAGTCATGTCGGCAAAAAGATTGGCAATGCCAACAACAATGACGAAGCGGAATGCGGTCGAGGCAGTGAGAGATTCTTTCGCTTTGTCCGCGGGCATAGCGCGAGAGCAAAAATTGGGTGGCCGTTATCCGGTCGCGTTCGAGTTCGTGACAGCGGCGGCGAACTTTGCATCCAGCGACCATGTTCTGCCCGCACCGACGATGAGTAGAAAAAGCAAACCGAACCACATTGCCAGATCGGTGCGCGCCTCGTGAATCATGCTCAGGAATCCGTAGCGCGGAAGTTTTGTAAGAGAAAAACCCCAGAAACCGTGGCCAAGCAAAATGGGAATCTTGGTCGAAACAATCGCCACGCTTATATCAATAAGCAGCAGAATCGCTGCGATTCGCGTGAGTAAACCGATAATCAGGAGCGCACCGCAGACTATTTCAATTCCTCCAATGAACGGGCCCATGACGTCCGGCGCGGGAATACCGATCTTGGCAAAACGGCCCGCGCCGAGGTCGCCTGGATAAAGAAACTTCTGGATTCCTTCTGTCAGAAAAATTCCGCCGACAACGATCCGAATTAAGATCGTGGCAGCCGGAGCTTGGGTAGCGAGTAGACGGCGCATGTTCAGACTTTCGGAGTGAACTGCGCCAAATCGTAAATGCCGAGCTTCTTTTCGATACCGGCTACCTTATCGACTATTTGCTCAAAACCATCTTCGCCGAAAAGTTCGTGCTCTTTCTTTTCAAAATCTTCTCCGAGCGAATCGTACTCGTTCTTGCTCACGATCTTGCGGAACTCGGGAAAAAGAATCGTGTCCTCACGCGCCTCATGCGGGTTGTACATGCGGATGAATTGGCGCAACGAATCGGCAAGTTTGCGACGGTCATCTGAATTCTTGTTCGCCTGGCTGGTCGCGAACTGCATCGTGATGTCGGTCACTTTGCGGCCGCCTTGATGTTGCTGTAACAAAATATCGACGAGATTGACAAGTTTGCCCGCTTTCTTGAACCGCGGGAAAAGAAAATCTTCTTCGAGCTTCTCGTGGTAATCCTCAATAAAATCGCGGATGATCTTCGCCGAATCCATGACGGTTTCTGGCGGCAAATCTTCATTCTCTTCGATCCGCCGGATGGCTTCGCCATAAACAAGCAGCACGCGCTTCAATACGCCATGCTCTCGCATCAAATCTTCCGCGGGTGAAACCTCCTCTTCTTTGTCCCCCTCCTCTCTCTTCGGTTCGGCACCAAACAAGCCGGCCCGAGCGAATGCCGAGCCGGCAACAACAACACCGCCCTTCATGAGAAATTTTCTGCGAGACGTAATGATATTCATAAGATAGAGAAGTTCTCCGGCGATATAGCGCAAGTGTAGAAACAAAACGCGATCCCTCGCAATCGCGGGCGGGCGGTGCCGAAAATCTGGCGGCTTTCCGGCTTCACGCGAAATCTTCATCTGGGTAGCGCACGCAACGCCAGTCCGGCTCGGATCTCGCGTGCTGGTCTCGGCGTCCTCGCCGAGATGAACTTTCAGCTTTGTATTTTCGATTCTGTCATGGCGCATGAGGTATTGCCTTCCGCTTCTGCGAATAACAAAAGAATGGATTCGGCGAGGCGCGCGTGCTGCCCCAGCTTGCGACTCGCTTCCGGCACCGATAAACTCGACATCTTATGGCTAAATACAAAATCGCGTGGATGCCGGGTGACGGCGTTGGGCACGATGTCATGGAGGCGGCGCGACTCGTGTTAGATCGTCTGAAACTCGACGCCGAGTACGTTCCTTGCGACATCGGCTGGAATTTTTGGTGCAAAGAAGGTAACGCCCTGCCGGATCGCACAGTGAAAGCTTTGAAGGAGACGACCTGCGGTCTATTCGGCGCGATCACCAGTAAACCGCAAAGCGAAGCCAAGGAAGAGTTGATTCCGGAATTGAAAGCCAAGGGGCTGGTTTATTTCTCGCCCATCGTTGGGCTGCGCCAGATGTTCAATCTGCATACCAACATGCGGCCGTGTAAAAGTTATCTGGGCAACCCATTGAACTACCGCGGGAACAAGATCACCAATCCCAGCGGCGAAGACGTCCCGATCGATCAAGTTGTGTTCCGCGAAAATACCGAAGGGATGTACGGCGGGGTCGAATTCTTTCCCCTACCCGAGCCAGTTTACACCGCATTGTGCGCGAATCCGAAGATGAAGCCTTGGAAAGACAAAGCCGGCCTTGAGAATATCGCGCTTTCCACTCGGATCATGAGCAAGCAAGGCTGCACCAATATTTGCAAACAAGCCTTTGAATTCGCCAAGAAAACCGCCCGGAAACGCGTCACGCTGATCGAGAAACCAAATGTGCTGCGCGAAACGGGCGGCTTGATGATGCGCTGCTTCAAAGAAGTAGCCAAGGGTTATCCTGACATTCGTGCAGATGACGCGAACATCGATGCGATCTGTATGTGGATGTTCAAGAATCCGCAGGATTATTCCGTGTTGGTAGCGGAAAACATGTTCGGTGACATCGTCAGCGATTTATGCGCTGGACTGGTCGGCGGTCTTGGGTTCGCACCCAGTGCCAACCTTGGCGATAACTATGCGGTCTTCGAACCCACGCACGGATCGGCGCCGAAATATGCGGGGCAATACAAGGTCAATCCCATTGCGATGCTTTTGACTGCCAAGTTGATGCTCGATTGGCTCAAGGAAACCGAAATGGCTACCCGCCTGGAATCGGCCATTGCCCGCGTTATTGCCGAAGGCAAGCTGCGCACCTACGATATGGGCGGTAAAGATTCTAGTCTCGACGTGGCCAAGGCCATCGCCGACCACGCTAGCTCGTAATCCCATTCGAGACAGAGGGTAAGGAGTAGTTGCCCTCCGCCTGGTTAATATTTATCGGGCGAACTGGCCAAAGGGCCGGCCTAATAAATCGGCTGACTCGTTGACACTGGAGAGCCAGGTTCGTACGCTTGAGGGCATCACCGGGATTAATTCACCTTGCAAGCTAACGACGATTATGTGCTGAAGGTGCTCGAAGAGATCGGGCTGGTTTCGCGCAAGCAAATCGCTCAGGCACGCGCGAAACTTAATGGCGCTCCCGGTGTCGTCGATGTCCTGGTCCGTGATGGGGTTGTTTCGGCCGACGACATTTCGCGCTCCCTCGCGGCCCAGGCCCAGATGCACTGGATCGATCTCTCAGCGGCCGTCATTCCACCCGAAATTATTTCGCAAATCAGCGCGGCCGACGCGCGCCGCTTCAAGGTCATCCCTGTGACCTTTGGCGAAAGTGGTCTGGTCCTCGCCATCAGCGATCCGCTCGACGTCGATACCATCGACAGCCTCAACTTCCTTCTCCAGCGCGACCTCGAGTTGGTTTGCACGTCGCCCGAAAAAATTCGCCAGGCCCTGATCAAATACTACGGCACGGCCGAGGAAGCGGCCGACGTCCTCCAGCATAAGATTGGTGATGAGGTCGATCTCGGCCTCGAGATCGGCGATGGCACCGAAGCAGTCGCGGTTGACGAAGCGGACGCGCCCATCATCCGGCTGGTTTCGATGTTGATTATCGAAGCGCATAAGCTGGGCGCGAGCGATATTCATCTCGAGCCGCTCGACAAAAAGTTCCGCGTCCGTTTTCGCATCGACGGCGTTCTCCAGGAAATGCAGGCGCCGCCGAAGCGTTTGCAATCCGCCATCATTTCCCGGCTGAAAATCATGACCGGCTCGATGAGTATCGCGGAAAAGCGTTTGCCGCAGGACGGACGCATACAGGTGAAGATCAAAAAGAAACCGATTGATCTGCGCGTTTCCACCATTCCCACGAACCATGGCGAAAGCATCGTCATGCGGGTGCTCGATAAATCGAGTTTGCTCCTCGGCCTCCCCGAACTCGGCTTCCTCAGCGACGATCAGGAAAAATTCGAGCGGCTGTTGCGTTCGCCCGATGGAATTTTGCTCGTGACCGGGCCGACCGGTTCGGGAAAAACCAGCACCCTTTACGCCTGCCTCAACTACATCAACAAGCCGGACCGCAAGATCATTACGGTGGAAGAACCGGTCGAATATCAAATGACCGGGATCAACCAGGTGCAGGTGAACACCGATGTCGGAATGACC
>QHRO01000258.1 GCA_003220155.1 Verrucomicrobiota bacterium | reverse complement strand
AATGTCCCATTCAGCGTGCCCACCACGTAGATATTGTTTGCATTCGTCGGGTCGATTGCCACACCAAGGTTGTAGAATCCTTGGCCAGCTGCGAAGCCATTCGCGGCCGGTAACAGAGAGAACGTCGCGTTGACGGGCTTGCTTGCATCGTAAACGGTTTTGTAAGCCTGGCCTTGGCCTTGGTTGTTGGGAGCAGTTTCGCCAGTGACCGCTACGGCCGTGACTATTGTTCCGATCTTGTTGATCGCAAGCTTAACAGGCGCGAAGTCTTTCTTTGCGGTCTTCAACACTTGCGTAAATGTCGGAGACGAAGCACTCGCATTTTCTGTGAAATAGACCCCTCCAATCCCGAGTCCGGCGACATCGGCCACGCCGACAAACAGGCGATCGGAGCTGCTCGGCTCGTAGACGATCGAGGTGACCCGGAAATCAAACGTTGCTGGTATGTTTGCCACCGCAAGCTTTGTGAAGGTTGGTGAGCTGGAAAAGAAATCCGTGGAACGAAAGAGACCCCGCGGGGGAGCACCGGTAGGGGCTTGCGGCCCGATCCCTTGCTGGCCGGTGGCACTCCCGACGTAAACGTTGTTATGATGAATCGGGTCGATCGCCAACCCGGGGATGCTGCGATGGATGAACTGACTGGAGCTGAATGGCCCGCTCAGGATCGGGCTGCTGCTTTTCAGCGCGGTAACTTTGTAAACACCGAAGCCAGCGTAACTGTCCCCGGAAAAGTTGCCCTCGCCGCTGCCTATCAGGAGAGTATTCCCGGTCGCGTCTGTTGGATCGAGTTCAAGAGAACCGACGGCCAGCGTCATCGCGCTATCCATTAGACGTGTCCACGTTGACCCGCCATTAGTGCTCTTGTATACACCCCCCTGCGCCGCCCCGACGTACACAACGTTCGCATTGGCCGGATCTATTGCCACTGACGTCACGCGCCCGCTGACGGGGGTGTGAGTAAGAGAGATTCCGTTAACGTCCGCGGGTATAGTCTGGCCGTTTGGAATGGGTGCCGGCCCGAGAGCCGTCCAAGCCGGGCCGACCGGGGCGTTGATTACGGATGGCGAAATCGCAGTGCCGCTGGTTGATTCTGGCGCTTCATTCGATGGTTGAACCCCCGCTTCAACCTGCGGTGGGGCCGTATCATCGACGGTCTGCTTGAAATGCTTTGCGGTCGGCTTGTCCGCGTTGGTTGAACTTGGAGCACTCAGCATCGCGATAGTAAGGGAAGCGAACAAAGCTGCGCCAAGTCGCCGGATCGCGGTGGATTTTGTAATGTCAACGGGTTTGAATGAACGGTTCATATGGAATTTAATGGGATTTGCTGGGGATTATGGGATTCGTGGGGGAAACAAATGGAATTAATAATTCTTGTCATGCATGGGTCGGTGTCAATCTTTTTCGGAAAAAATGTTGACTCTTTTTGCTCTCCGCGAACTGAGCCGATTTCCCTCGCTGCGCGGGGCGTAAATCTTGTGCGTCGCGTTCCATAAAATTCCGTTAGGTGGCACAAACTCGGGCCCGGCACTCTTACCGAATGGTTTGTTGGATTTGCCGTGGATATGTGGACAGGGTCTTAGCAAGATGGTTTCTCCTTGTGTCCTCGTGACCTCTTCGTCAGGTTGATCGCGAAGTAATCAACAACGGATCTTGAATAAGAGATTACGGCGATTGCTTTTGTTTCCGGTCCAAGAAAAAAATTTGCGATCTGCAATACTGCGTGGCGCTGTCGGATAGGGCTCTTTACACAGAAACTGAATTTTTATTTGCTACACAGAGACAACGTGACTTCCGTGGGAAGCTGGCCCCGTACGCAAATTTGGGCCGAACATTCCCGCGAATATCCGGCCAAAAATTACCGCAGTGAAATTTTAGCGTGGTGCGTAATGGCCGTGGATCCAGACTCTGTGATGGTGCCGCCAACCCCAATGCCCCGGAATCCAAACCCAGTAGACCCGACCGACGTAATAGCCCGGTCCATGTATATAATAAGGCCGGTCACCGACTTCGACATTCACAATGACAGCATTTGCCATGGGCGCCATTGCTACGAGAACTGCCAGAAGTACTTTAATTTTTCGTTTCATACCCGTAATTCTATATCGGATTAAGACGAACACCGGACGGCTTTATTCGTGATTCCGGGATTGATCTATTCGCAATAAACCTGGAACACGACTCACCCATGAAAATTGCATCCAGTCCACCAATGAACGCCGTAGGCGCGCCATGTTTATAGTCGCCGCGGCATATGACGTAGTAAGCTCCGTTGGGAGCGGCATGTGAATTTGCAGCAATGGCCAACACCTATACGCAAATCTATCTCCACGTTGTTTTCGCGGTCTGTGGGCGCGCTTGCGTTATTCGCTCGAATCGCAAGGAGGAATTGCAGAAATACATTACTGGAATCGTGACGCAGCGTAAACAGAAACTGATCGCGATTAATTGTATGCCGGATCACATCCATATTCTTCTGGGATTGAAGCCTAGCGAGGTGCCGTCTGATCTGATCGGGCGGATAAAGACCGGATCGACCAATCATATCAACGAGCAGCGATGGATTGGTTGCCGTTTTTCGTGGCAGGAAGGGTTCGGTGCGTTTTCAGTTTCGCATTCCCATTTAGGCGCGGTGACTAGTTACATCCGCAACCAGGAGAGTCACCATCGCCGCAAGTCGTTCCAGCAGGAATATCTCGAATTTCTGGAACGCCATAAGGTTCCTTACGACAAGCGTTTTGTTTTCAAGCCAGTTGAATGATCGCGGCCCGTTTCCATGCCGCTCCTCAGGAGCTTGCATTGATTTATTGGCCCAAGTCTATAGACAGGTCGCGCCTAACGGCGCTCTCAATCCGCTGACTTGTGGGGCTTTTCAACAGAGCTCAATGGGTTCTAGTGTAGCGTTATTTCAATGTTTAAGATTGAGGCCCTTGATCATGTCGCGTTGTCCGTCCGGGACGTCGAACGTTCGGCCCGATGGTATGCTGATGTCCTCGGATTTAAACGACAGCATGAAGGAATGTGGGATGGAGTCCCGATCTTTGTTGGGAACGGCGATGCCGCCATTGCATTATTTCCCGCGTGCGAGGAAATCGGATCGACGTCCCACGATCGTGCCGCGGTGCGAACACTTCATTTTGCTTTTCGCGCCGATCGCGAGAATTTTCTACGTGCACAGGATGAGCTGAACAAACGTGCGATCCCATTCGATTTTCAGGATCACGAGATTTCGCACTCGATCTACTTTCGCGACCCCGACGGTCACCAAATCGAGATCACGACTTACGAATTGTAGGGCGTTGCTTTCCGCAACGCGGAAGGCCGCAGCGGCGCTGGCAAGCTAACATTTGAGTGTTGCATCTGCAACACAGAATTGTTAACTCGGAATTTGTTCAACTCGCTGTTTGTAAGAAGACTCGCTTGCTAGGCGTTCGCTTCCGCCAACGCCGGTTGCGTGGCCGGCTCCACCCACTTGCCGTGCTCACGAATCAAATCCTTTAGTCGATCTACTGCTTCGGCTTCAGGAATATTGAATTTTACCGCCTGCTTCCCAACATAAAGATTCACCTTGCCCGGTGCGCCTCCGACATAGCCGAAATCTGCGTCGGCCATTTCGCCCGGCCCGTTTACGATACAGCCCATGATCGCGATTTTGACTCCTTTTAAATGCACCGTCGCCGCTTTGATTCGGGCCGTCGTCGTTTGCAGATTGAACAGGGTGCGGCCACAACTCGGGCAGGCGACATAGTCGGTTTTGAAAATGCGCGCACCGGCCGCCTGCAAAATGTTGTAGCTCAAACGCAGCGATTGTCCGGGCGCCTCTTCGCCTTGCACCAGGATTGCGTCGCCAATGCCGTCGCAAAGCAGAGAACCGATGTTGGTCGATGCAATCAGAAGGGTGTGGAGAAATGACGAATGACGAATGTCGCCCTGCTTCGCAGGGAATGACGAAGGAATGACGAAATCCGGCCCGCTTTTCGTCATTTGATCGTCCGGATTTCCTTCGTCATTCAACGCCAGTCCGGCTCGGACCATTCGTGCTTCGTCATTTGCCGCAGGGCGGTCCAGCGTGTCTTTGAGGAGTATCGGATGCCGCGATTGCAACTTCGCGGCAAGCAAACGAAACGCCGCGATCATCGGCAGATCGATTCCATCCTTGACTGTGACAAGTCCCGTCTCCGCGGAATCGTTAACGCGGGCAATGGCTTCGTCATCGCGTGGATCCACCTCGATCACGCTAGCGTTTTCAAAAACGATCTCCGGCTTGTAATCGCCCATCCGTTCGATTTTGTGCGCGATTTTCTCATGCTGCTCTTTGCGGATGACAACGCGCACGAGTTCATCGCCGCCGACTTGCACGCCTTCGCGCTCCAGCTTCTTCGTCGTGCGCCGCTGATACGAGAACGGATCGAATGAGAGCTGGACAGCCGTTTTCGCTTCTCCTGTGGTGGCAGCCGTGTCGGCTGCAGGACTTGTTGAACTTGCGCGCGATACGCCCGCCGCTACAGAATCGATCAGCGCTTTCGCCACTGGAATCTCATGAATGCTGTCTTCCGTTAACGAGACGCGGATGGTGTCGCCAATCCCATCGGCCAGGAGCGAGCCAATTCCGATCGCGCTCTTGATCCGCGCATCTTCGCCTTCACCAGCTTCGGTCACGCCAAGATGAATCGGATAATTCCAATCCGCTCCTTCTTCATTTAATCGCGCTACCAGCAAACGATAGGCCGCGATCATCACTTTGGGGTTGCTCGATTTCATCGAGAAAATGAAGGCGTGATAATCGAGATCGCGTGCAATCCGGGCGAACTCGAGCGCGCTTTCCACCATCCCGAGCGGCGTGTCGCCGTAACGATTCATGATCCGATCGGAGAGCGAGCCGTGGTTCGTCCCGATCCGCATCGCGATCCCGCGCTCTTTGCAAAGTTCCACCAACGGCGCAAAACGTTGCCGAATTCTCGTTAGTTCGGCCGCATACTGCTCGTCACTATACTCGATGATCTTGAACTTCTTCGAGTCGGCGTAGTTACCCGGATTGATGCGCACTTTATCGACCCACTTGGCCGCTTCCATCGCGGCTTCCGGCTTGAAGTGAATGTCAGCCACGATCGGCACATCGCAGCCGCGTTCACGCAGGCCGCGCACGATATGTTGCAAGTTGGCCGCGTCTTTTACTGTCGGCGCCGTGATGCGCACGATCTCGCAGCCCGCCTCTGCCAGTTCGATCGTTTGCGTGACGGAGGCTTCCGTGTCCATCGTGTCGCAGGTAATCATCGATTGCACCCGGATCGGATTGTCACCGCCGATGCCGACGTTGCCGACGCGGACTTCCCGCGAGACACGCCGTTGGTAGGAAAATGGATTCGCGCAGTAAGTCATTGCTTGGGCTCGACCTGGACCGCGGTTCCGTAACAAAGGACCTCAGTCACGCCTTGCATGATCTCGGTTGCGTCATAGCGCAAACCGATGATGGCGTTAGCTCCAACTTGCTGTGCATGTTGCACGCAAAGCTCGAGCGCATGCTGGCGCGTTTTCTCACACAGATCGGTGAGAATGGTGATGTTGCCGCCGACCAGGGTCTGCAATCCTGCGCCAATTGTCCCGAAAATTGAGCGTGATCGCACAATGATGCCGCGCACAACCCCGAAATTTTTCACAATCCGGTAACCGTCGAGTTCAAACGCCGTGGTTGTCATCGCTGGGTTCATACCGGGAATTTAGGCACGGTTCAGCCTGGCTGCACCGGCTTTCCAAATTTTACCGCGCGGAGCTCGAGTTGTTTTTAGGCGCGAATTTAGGCCCGGCTCGCCCAAACAAATCCTGCACGTCGAAAAAGGCGATGTAAATCATGAAGCCGATGATGACCACGGCACACGCCGTTTGCACGATCTCCAGGACACGTGCGTTGACCGGACGCCGGCGCAATGCTTCCACGATTGCGAGAGCGATGTGCCCGCCGTCCAGCACCGGCATCGGAATCAAATTCAGCAGGGCGAGGTTAACATTGAGAACAACGCTGAACCAGAGCGCCATCAGCCAGCCGTCACGATTTTCGAACATTAAATAATAAACCCGTAACATCATGACTGGCCCGCTCATGTGCTGGAGTTTTACGTCCGACTTGGGCGAAGCGATGGCGCCAAAGGTATTGACCACCGCCAGGGTCGCGGCGCGGACTTGTTCCAGCGGTGTCGGGTGTGTGCGCGTTAATCTTCCATAGGTATCGAGGACAATCCCATAATTGTCCTCCCAAGAAATACCAATGCGCGGGTAGGGTTCTCCTTGCGGCACTTCCGGAGTAACATTCAATTCGAACTTCTTCCCATCCCGCTCGACGGAGAAGCGAACCGTCTGGCCGCCGTGATGTCGGATGTAGTCTGAGGCCGCAGCAGTGCTCTTCATCGGAATCTGATCGATGGCGAGAACAGCGTCGCCCTTTTGCAAACCCGCTCGCGACGCGGGACTATCCTTTGACACCTCCCCAACAACGAGCGGACCTGGTTCAAAAGGCACCGTCACATCCGCGCCGTTCCGCTTTAGGTTCAACTGAATAGGCACCGAGGGGTGTTCGCGCAAAAAATCATCAATTCCGTTAATGTGATAAAGCGGCTTGCCGTTGATCCCGACCATCAAATCGTTCGCTTGTAACCCAGCTTTCGCTGCCGGGCTGTTCGGTTGCACCCGCGCAACCAGCGGAGTTTCCGCCGGGAAAATTTCGATCTGGCGCAGCCCCCTGCGCATCCACGCGCGCGTTGGCGGGATTATTGGTTTTGCTTCCACTGTGATTACTCGCACCGCCCCGTCCTCGTTTCGCGCGACCGTGATCGGAATGGTTTCGCCTTCACTCCGGACAATGCGCCAGCTGATTGAGTCTTCGCTCATGCCACCGAAACGAGTGACTGCGTGTCCATCCACCGAAAGAATCTTGTCGCCTGCTTTAAGACCAGCTTGCACCGCGGGCGAATCGGGCACGACATAACCGATATTCGTGGTTGCTTCCGATTCGCTGACCGGTCGCCCTTCGATCCAGATAAAGACTGCAAAAACGACAGCGAGCAGGAAACTGAAAAGCGGGCCGGCGAAGGCGACGATGATCTTGTCGAACGCTGAAATCTTCGGCAATTGCGCGCGATCGACGTCCGCCTTGCCCTCGATGATATCCATGGGGGCGAGTTGCGGTAAGGCTACAAACCCGCCGAAAGGCAGAGAACCAAGCGAGTATTCCACGCCATTGATCGTTTTTTTCCAAATCGGTTTGCCGAACCAGACCCCAAATTTTTCGATATAGAGGCCGCGCCAGCGCGCCGCTAAAAAATGGCCAAGCTCGTGCACAACGATGAGCAAATTGAAAAGAGCCAGGACCTCGAAAACGATGAGAATGACGCGCGCGACGTGGAGAATCATGGATGGTGATTAGTGATAGGTGATTAGTGCGCCAGCGCCCCTTCAACGCTTCAACCCTTTAACGCCTTAACGCGCCTCCCTGCTTCCGCGCGCGCCCATTGGTCAGCCCGCAATATCTCATCGAGATTGGGGTGCGCAATCGCCTCGTGCGCGTCCATCACCCGCTCAAGCCGCGTTCAAAACAGCGGGAAGTGTACCGCCGGTTTCACCGGCGCGCCGAGCCAGGCTGAGCGCCGGGAAATCATCGTAACGCGGCCGCGCAAACTTCAGTTCCGTCAGTTTTCCGAAGTCCAGCGGTGGCAGCGAATTTGGCACACGATCCGGCCAGGTGATGGCGTATTGAATCGGGAAACACATGTTGGAGTGCGACAATTGCGCCAGCACCGATCCATCGGCGAACTCGACCATCGAATGCACAATGCTTTGCGGATGGATCACCACTTCCACCTGCGCCATTCCCACCCCGAATAACCAATGGGCCTCAATCATTTCGAGTCCCTTATTAAATAGCGTGGCCGAATCGATCGTGATCTTGGGGCCCATGTTCCAAGTGGGATGTTTCAACGCTTCTTCCACCGTAATTCCCGAAAACTTCTCGGCTGGTGTTTCCCGAAACGGCCCACCCGATGCCGTAAGGATGATGCGGCGGACATCGGCCGACTGAAATGTGGGAGCGGCCTCAGCACCGCGACCGTTCGGGGCACTAAGGCCCCTCCCACTTTGTAGGCACTGAAAAATCGCGTTGTGCTCGCTATCAACCGGGAGCACATGCACTCCTTTTTCGCGCGCTTCCCGCATCACAATCTCGCCGGCCATCACCAAAATTTCCTTGCTCGCAACGGCCAGATCTTTCCCCGCTTCGATTGCTGCCAGCGCCGGACGCAAACCACCGGTCCCAACAATTGCGACCAAAACCATGTCGCTCGCGACTCCCGATGCAATCTCACGCAGGCCCGTTTCGCCGGAAAAAATCTGCGGCTGGTAGCTTAAGTTCTTGCGCAACTCACTGACCTTTGTCTCATCGACGATACAAACCGCGGGCGGGCGCAATTCATTGGCTTGTGCCGCAAGCTCGCGCGCCTTCGAGTTCGCCGCGATTCCGACAATTTCAACGCGCTCGGGAATGTCGCGCGCAACTTTCGCGGCGCTTTCGCCGATGGAACCGGTCGCACCAAGAACGACAACCCGTTTACGTTTCATACGAAACTTTCGCAGGGGGAATTCCTGGGAGCGCACGCGAGGGCGCGTGCGCTCCCAAGAAGTTCGGCTGCCACGCGCATCTTACGGAACTCGCACCACCAACCGCAGATAGAAAAACAACAGCGGGGCGGTGAAGAGTAAACTATCGACCAGGTCGAGGGCTCCGCCAATGCCCGGTAACAATCTTCCGGAATCCTTCACCCCGGTGCTTCGTTTGATGATCGATTCCGCCAGATCGCCGATTACCGCCGCGAAACCCAGCAGCAATCCTAGGATCGTGGCATGGGTCCAGTTCAACGCCGCGAGATGTCCAGGCATCAGTTTGAAAAGCGCCAGACTCGCCAGCAGCGAAAATCCCAACGCGCCAAAGAATCCTTCCCATGTTTTCTTTGGGCTAATGTGCGGAATCAGCGGATGCCGCCCAATGACGCTGCCGGTAAGATAAGCGCCCATGTCGCTGAACTTCGTGATCGCGATTAAATAAAGGCAGTAAAATTGTCCCATGACTGCGCCCGTTTCCGATCGCGGCACCACATAAAGAATTTTGGTCATGAAATTGAAAAGCCACAGGACATAGAGAAGTCCGAAGAGGGTGTAGGCCATCGCCTGCAGCGGTTCGTCCTCGCGTAAACGTGCAAACATCTGGCGCGTGATCACGGTCAGTAAAAACAGCAACAGGACTGCCGTCTCGAACTCATAGGAATTCGCCAATCCGAAGTGGGAAAAATAATAAAAACTTCCACACAGCATCGCAGCCCCGCAGATCATGGCCGTAAGCTTGAAATTCGGTAGCTCGTGCTGATCGAGCATGCCGTAGAATTCCCAGAGTGAGATCAAACCGAACGCGCTGATCAAACCCCAGAATGCCAGTTCGAATCCGGAGAACGCAATCAGCAACGCAACCGTCCAGAGAACGATCGTGCTGCTGAATCGCAGAATAAAAACAGCGCGCGGCGTTGCCGGTTTGTTTCGGATTTCTTGCGTCTCGGCTGTTGCGGACATGGAACTGCATCATCCGAATGATGAAGGAAATTGTCCATAGCCATTCGAGCCTCGTCATCTGGAGCGAAAGGATCCCGTTGCGACATCTCAAGCTCGGTTCGGCAATCACTCATCGATTCCTGTTTTCCTCATTTCCTGATTTCGCCTAGGTTTAGATCGCGATGCAAAAAATGATGCCGGCGATAGTGAAGGCCAAAGCGGACCCGGGCTTGTGGCTGGAACAAGTCCCCGTGCCTGAAGTCGGCCCGGACGACGTGCTCATTCGAACGAAGAAGGCCTCAATCTGCGGCACTGATATTCACATTTATAATTGGGATGATTGGGCGCAGAAGACCATTCCCGTGCCGATGACAATCGGCCACGAATTTGTCGGTGAGATCGCATCGGTGGGAACAAATGTGCGCGGATTTGCCGAAGGCGACCTCGTCGTCGGGGAAGGCCACATCACCTGCGGACATTGCCGGAATTGTCTCGCCGGCCGTCGTCATCTTTGTCCGAACACGCAAGGCGTCGGCGTTAATCGCCCCGGTGCCTGGGCCGAATTCGTCGCCATTCCCGCGACTAATGCATGGCACGCCGATCCTTCCATTTCGCTGGATGTCCTTTCCTGCTTCGATCCGCTTGGCAATGCCGTCCACACCGCTCTGACTTTCGATCTCGTCGGCGAGGACGTCCTCATCACCGGTGCAGGCCCGATCGGTTGCATGGCCATTCCAATTTGCCAGCACGCCGGCGCGCGTCACGTCGTCATCACCGACGTCAATCCTTATCGTCTCGATCTCGCCCGCAAAATGGGGGCGACGTTGGCGCTTGACGTCCGCACCGAGAAACTAGCCGACGCGATGAAGCAACTCGGAATGAAGGAAGGTTTCGATGTTTGCCTGGAGATGTCGGGGAACCCGGAAGCCTTCGCGGATATTTTGCCGAACATGTTTTACGGCGGCAAAATCGCGCTCCTCGGAATCATGCCGTCAACCGCGCCGATCGATTGGAATGTCGTCGTCTTTCATAGTCTGACGCTGCAAGGAATCTATGGACGCGAAATGTTCGAGACTTGGTACAAAATGACCTCGCTCATCCAGAGCGGGGTAGATATTTCACCGGTCATCACCCATCGCTTCCCGTTTCAACAATTCAAAGAAGCGATCGAACTCGCCAGGTCTGGTAACTCCGGAAAAATCGTGCTGGACTTCAGCGAGACTACCTAGCTCAAGGTACTTCCGTTCTGTAGAGGCAGCCGTGTCGGCTGCATTTGTTTGATGGGTGCAGGCGACACGCCCGCCACTACAGATTCATGTTTGCTGCAAAGTCTATTGCAATTGCACTGCTGATTTGGTGCAGTGCCAGCCGCACAGACTTTCTGTAGCGGCGCTCTATGAGCGCCGAAAATGTTGCTTGCACATTGGGGCGGTCAATCGGCGGTCATAGACCGCCGCTACAGAACAAGACGCTATTACTGCAGCTGCGCGGCGGCTTCTTCGTTGCCTTGAAGCTCGAGCACCATGCGGCGGATGTGTTTGTAATCCTGGTGTCGCTGCAAAAAGCGTAAACTTTCCTCTGAGTCGCCCCATTTCAGAATCTGAATCGGCTCTTCCCGCGCGCCCCACGCGTTCATCTCCGCCTGGGTAGCCATATAAAGGTCGACGGTGTTGCGTCCAGCCAGCGCCCAGCCGTAGTCATCAACTCGATAAATCTGCCCGGTCGAAAGCAACCGGAAAGTCGTGCCCATCGGCCAGCGCGACCAATCCGCGGCCGCGCTTCCAATCTTTGGAGGCTGCAGTTTACCCTTTACCACCACACGTTTCCCACCCACAACTTTTACCGTTCGCGTTGTTGTCGTAGTTATTGTGGTCGTCGCACGGGTTGCCTTCCGCACGGCGGGTTTTGGTTCGTCATCCTTGATCGAGAAGGGCTGCGAAGGCGGCGTATAGGAAGCAATCCTTAAGTCACCTTCAATCTCTAATGGAAGACGAGTATTTTCAGCGCGGTGAATCGGCCGCCCTGCTGCCTGTAACTCCCCCCCCAGCGCATTGTGATTTGTAAATTGCACATGATCTGACTCGGTATGGGTGTAGGCCGTGGTGCGCACGGTTTGGAAGTCTGACTTTGCCAGCGGGGGCTCGTAGGCCGGGAGCGCGCGCGAACCCGTCGTGCCGCAGGAAGAGAGCAGGATCGCGCTAATTCCCGCGAGTGCGATAAAGAGGAAAATCCGAGCGTATTTCAAGGATAGGCGCAGTTATTAACAGATTATTCACAAACTGCGCAACCGAAATTTCCGTGGCAAACCAATGCCGGGCAGCTTTGCACTCTGCCAGGTTCGCGCAAGATTGCCGCATGCTCGCCGAATTTGATCAGCAACTCACGAAGACGCTTGATGAAATCAAAGCGCAAGGTCTTTACAAAACTGAGCGGGTTATCACCACGCCGCAGGACGCACACATTGCCGTCGCGGGCGGGAAGCGCGTTCTCAATTTATGCGCGAACAATTACCTCGGCCTGGCTGATCACCCGACCCTCATCGCCGCGGCCAAGGAAGCGCTCGATACTCACGGCTTCGGCATGGCGAGCGTACGTTTCATTTGCGGCACGCAGGACATTCACAAGGAACTGGAAAACGCGCTGACAAAATTTCTCGGCACCGAAGAAACGATTCTGTACCCAAGCGCCTTCGACGCCAACGGTGGGCTATTCGAAACCCTGCTGACAGATAAGGATGCGGTGATCTCCGATGAACTGAATCATGCTTCCATCATTGACGGCATCCGTCTCTGCAAAGCGCAACGCTTTCGTTACAAGCATAACGACATGGCCGATCTGGAAGCGAAGTTGCGCGAGGCTAGCAACGCCAAGGTAAAACTGATTGCGACCGATGGTTGCTTTTCGATGGACGGAACGATCGCCGATCTCAAATCTATCTGTGATCTGGCCGAAAAATATGGCGCGCTGGTGATGATTGATGATGCGCACGCAACCGGTTTTCTGGGCAAGACAGGACGCGGTACGCATGAATATCGGGAAGTGATGGGCAGAATCGACATCATTACTGGCACTCTGGGGAAGGCTCTCGGTGGCGCCAGTGGCGGATTTACCAGCGCGCGTCAGCACATCGTCGAGCTCTTGAGGCAACGATCGCGTCCGTATCTTTTCTCTAACAGCGTCGCGCCACATATTGTCGCGGCGACTCTTAAGGCGCTCGAGCTTCTGACCGGTTCAACCGAGTTGCGCGACAAGCTCGAAGCGAACACGAAATATTTTCGCACCGCCCTAACGGAACGTGGACTCACGATCAAAGCTGGAGTCCATCCAATCGTTCCAATTATGATTGGCGACGCCGCCAAGTCGCAAAAGTTTGCCGCCCGCATGCTGGAGAAAGGCGTTTACGTCATTGGCTTCTTCTATCCCGTAGTGCCACATGGTACAGCGCGCGTTCGGACGCAGGTGAGCGCGGCGCATTCCCGCGAGGATTTGGAGTTCGCCGTCAACGCCTTCGCTGAAACAAACGAGGAGCTGCCCTGACGGTAAGATCGACCCATGTTGTACATGGTCATCGAGCAATTCAAAGATGCTCCCGCCATCTATCGCCGATTTCGCGAGAAAGGCCGGATGATGCCCGATGGCCTCAGCTACATCTCGAGCTGGATCGATACCGACTTGAAAGTCTGCTATCAGCTCATGGAAACCGAAGATGTGGCGCTCTTCCAGCGCTGGACGGAAAACTGGGACGATCTGATGGAATTCAAGATTGTGCCGGTACGGACATCCGCCGAAACAGCAGCGATTCTTGAGCAAACCCAGACAGGTTAAGAAAGTCAAAAGAGTGACAGGGTTAAAAAAGCAAGCGTCCCTTTTAACGATTTAACAATGTAACTATTTTAAGCTTTTCTCAATTCCGTCCGCGCTTTTTCGTCGATGGCAAGGTATTCGTCTCGCGGCGGGCTGAACGTATCGAGCACGCGCGTGTCCTCGATCGTTTCGACGCCATGAGGAATGTTACTCGCGAGGTAAAAGGCGTCCCCGGTGGCGAGTTCGTGCGGTGTGCCTTCCACAATCAGCCGCATTCGCCCAGAAAGAATATGGACGATCTGTTCCTGCGAGTGCCGATGCTCAGGCATGCGACTTCCCGCAGTCAGCTCGGCGACCATTTGATACATGGTGCGGCCGTGCGCGTGCGTGCGTCGCCTAATGCCAGGGCAAATTTCGATCCACGGATTTTCGGTTTTCATAATGTATTTAACTCCCGCGTTCGTGTAGCGCGATGCTCGATCCTACCCACGTCTTATCTTTGTTGAAATCGACCCCCATCATTTTGCCCTGGCTCATCCGCACCAGATTATTAACGAGTATGGGGTCAGGCTCGTTATCCGGCCAGACAAACATCATCCGGATTTCCGCCTTGGATTTAGGCCCCTCCGAAGTCGGGACAAATTCCGCGTAGTGAACTTTCTGTTGCAGAATCCACTCCTGCGGATTTGTCAATGCCGCCAGCTTTTCCCGAGTAGGTTCCATATCGACACCCAAGCCGGCAAAGGAGTAGAGTGGCTTCAGCACGAAATCGCCGGTCGATTCGGCAGCCGGAAATTGATCGGCAAAGAATGCCCGCGCGGTATGCGCAGTCTTGAGGAACGGCAACGAATGTTTGCTGATCCGGAAATACCAGTTTGGATGACCAACCCAGACTACGTCGAGCTCTTCTTGAAAGCTGAATGGTAGGTCCAAATCCGATCGTCTTAGCAGCTCATCAAAAATCACGCGATTGTAGATGCGTTCAATCCGCACTTCGCGTCCGCCGCGTTCGTAGAACAATTGCCGCCCACGTTTTGTAATATCGGTGAGCGAAACGGGCGGAATGCCGAGAAGCGACTCAGTGCAGGCGAAGTCTACCCGGGTTTTCTGTTTCGCGGGTTCGATCTCGAGCAAAACGACATTTTCCGCTCGGGAGTCGCCGAGAATGGTTCTGCGCAAGAGTTTGAGATAGTCGTCATCCTGGATTCCGCCGAAGGATGAGGTCCAATGTCGCGGGATCGCCGGATAAGCTTTGCGCATGCAGCCAAGGAGGAGCAATTGAAAACCGAACAGGCTGGGAAACGCCTGCAATTCAATCAAGCGCGGCGTCAGACGACCGCCTTCGGTGCAAATTCCGAAATCCACCACCAGAAAGTTCGGATGGGCTGTTTCATTGGGCACCTCCAGCCCGGACGGAATGGCGCCGGCGGCGTGGCGCGCGAATTCCGGTGACCGCGTTTTTGCCACAATCTCGTTAGCCGCGCCTACCACTTCATCGCAAAATTCGCGCGTCAGAAAAATCGGTGTTTCCGAAATCCGGAAATCGGCCGGCCATTTCTCGGTTTCATTCACGCAACGCAAGAGCGCCGCATATTTCTCCGGGCTGAAGTCGGAGTTGAAGCGTGCGCGAAGTTCCGGATGCACTAGTGGTTGTTAAAATTACGAATGACGAATGGTCCGAGCCGGACTGGCGTTGAATGACGAAGGAATGATAAAATCCGAATAATGTAAAAGCGTTGCATCTGCTGCTCGTTCGTCATTGATGAATTCGGATTTCTTTCGTCATTCGTGCTTCGTCATTGGCGCCAGGAGGTCTCCGCCAGATCAGACGCGAGGCCAGTTCCGGCAAAAATCACACCAAAAACTTCCCGTTTCGCATCACTTGTTCGCCATCGAACCAGATGTCGAAATCGCGTCCCACACAATCGATGTGCGTTTTCGAAATCCAATCGGCGCCGGTGTGCTCGGCATAAGGATGACCAAAGGCGAGATGAACGCCGGGAATTTTTTCGTCCTGCAAAATGTTGCCAATTACATGGGTGCATGCCGTGTTGGTGCCGATGGCAAATTCACCCACTCGGTTGCTGTTCTCATCGGTGCTGGTGTAGGCGCGAAATTCCTCAAGCAATTTTTTGTTTTCCGATCGCATTGCGCGAATGCGACTGTCCTCCACTTCGACAGTGAGGGGCGCGGCCGCCAGATCACCATATTTCGCGCAAAGATAATCGCCCACGACGCCATCTATCACGAACGTACCGCTGCAGTTTTTCGGGGAAGTGAAAATTTCGCCTCCCGGCAGGTTGCCCCATTTTTCAGGCGTGATCAGCCCACTGGTCTTCAACCATTTTAGTTTTGGAGAAAACTCCGCTTCGAAATCCGTTTCGTGTGGTGTTTGGCAGCGGATGCGTTCAGCCCTACGGGCGCGCTCGATCAGACGCTGGCTCAGCGCGTCAACCGCGATGAAATCGGCACGCATTCCTTCCACCATGATCTGACGGTTGATGTTGACCATGTGGCCATGACGGATGCGATTTTTGTTTATCACCGCGGTCATCTCGATGCGTGAGGCGAGTTCACCGGTCAAAGTTCGCGCCGCGAAGATTGAGACCTGCGATTGTGCCAGATCATCCAGAATGATTTTGGGCATGCCAGTGAGTGGGCGCTCCGCGTAATTTTCCAAAACGAAAACAGCGTGAGCAGCGCCCACTTCTTCCACCTCCGCCTGCAACGCCGCCGCGATTTCCGCCGTCGCCTCGTCGGTAATAATGGTGATGCGCTCGGTGGATTGCAGCCGGAGACAAACGCGAATGGCATTACGCGCGCCCGGGGCTAATTCGGCGTCGATGATGTCGGTGGTTAGTCGATCCGGCATGGGCGTTCACAGTTGCCCGGGAAGGGTTGCTGGGCAACCTGACTCCATCTCAAAAATGCGCGTGCGAACAGATTTTGCCACGCAATCCGGCAACTCCTTCCCGGACGATGATGGGCAGCATGCAAAGGGCGGCAACTGGATCGGCCCACCACCACCCGAGAAGGGCGTTGAGCGCGAGACCGAGAAGTAATATGACCGAGAGATAAGCGCAGATATCACTCTGATGAGAGTCAGCATGAAGAGCATGGCTGTTAAGCCGCGCGGCGACGCGGCGTTTAGCTCGCGCTAGTAGAGGCATGACAATTACACAGGCTGCCGCATAGATGATGCCGAAGTAAGTGACGCGCGACGCTTCGTGTTTCAGCAAGTCCACCGAGGCGTCGAGTGCGATGTAGCCGGCAAGCGCGAAAAAACAGCCGCCGACCAATCGATGCGCCACCCGATCGCGATCAATCGAGCCCTCTGCCAGCCACCATAGTAAGACACAGCTCGATGCTACTTCGATAATTGAATCAGCTCCGAATCCAATCAAGGCAACGCTGCCGGCGACTATTCCGACGGTAACTCCGATGACCGCCTCGAGGGAGGTCCAGGCGATGCTGAAATATTCCACCCGGCGACCGGCACGCGTGTGCAGGACGCGATCCAGGTCCCCGATCATGGCGGTTTCGTGAACCACGAATCAATCTAATACGATTATCGTGCCGTGCTGTCTCGAAAAAGCTTCCCGCTACGCACGCCAAAAGGGTTACTCGGCGTGAGAATGGAGCGCGATCTTGTTCCCTTCCGAATCAATAATGATGGCGCGAAATCCGTGCGGTCCGATCGCATGTTTCGGTGAAATCACTTTGCCATTATTTCGTTCCACTTCCACCAGGGCGGCATCCATTCGGCCTTCGACCGAAAGATAGACCAGAGGCCCCTTCTGCGATGGTTCGTTATCCTCTATCTCCACCAAGCAACCGGAAGCGTTTTGCTCGCTGTGCGGCAGGAGGCCAAAGGTGAAACCGCCGTCGCCTTCCTTGCTCACCGCGCTCCCCAGCACGGCCGTGTAAAAGGCAATCGCGCGGTCGAGATTTTTCACCGGAATATCGGCCCAGCATACAGTATTTAAGCTCATGATTTGTTCATAACTCATAAGGCAAGCGTCGCCGTGACTTTTTTGTCGTAAGCAATAACTTTGGCCATGCAATTTCGTCAGCTATTCGCGGGCGTCACCCTGATCGTTTTAGTGAACTTTTGTTGCGACTTGCAGGCACGAGTCGCGCCGTCCGACTTACCCGCGGCCCAAGCTTTACGCGACCGGATTGCCGCGCTTTCACCGAGCATCCGCGCAGACGAGGCGCAACGCGTGGCAGAAAGTGCCTACGCTACCTCCGCACAACTCCGGCGCGATTATGGTGTAATTGGGGGTCCGCCCAGTTTCCACAACTTTCTCGTTAACCTCGGCATCCGTAAACGCGGACTCTGTTTCCAGTGGGCGGAGGATTTGCTCGTCCAACTCGATGCGTTGAAACTCAGGACTCTCGAGCTGCATTGGGCGGAAGCCCGTGCCGGAAGCTGGCGAGAACATAATTGCGTCGTTGTCACAGCCAAGGGTCAGCGGTTTCGAGAAGGAATCATTCTCGATTGCTGGCGACACTCCGGCCATTTGTTCTGGTCGCCGCTTGTCACTGACCATTATCCATGGATCGAAGACCGCAATTATGCCACCGTCGTGCGCAGTAAATTCTCAGCGACCAAGAAGTCACGGCTTGCGGATCTACGGAACACAGACCTTGGGTCGGTGCGCCCCACAGGTCTGTGATCTGTGTTCCATTGCTGACCGCGCCGGTGTGCTAAAAAACGTTGGCGGTCGCAGACTGCCGCACAGTAAAACCCGCAGCCCGTCAGCGGTTGTTACGCTTCAATAGCTTTTCAGTTTCAGCCGGCTCGCTCCGATTTTTCGCCTAACGACAATTGTTCAAGTAGCTTTATGTCATCCACTTTCCATCTGCCATCTACTTTTACCAAGTAAACATTCAGCGCGTGTTGACCAAAGAGACGACCGCTTAGTCCGATTCGCACGGTCGCGGCCCGGCGATCGCTCGTAATCTTTTCAATTGAAAGCTTGGCATCGAAGCTCTGAGCATCCATAAACGGGCTGTCCTCCGGCTCAGGGTGCATGTTATCGATGCTTGCCAAAAAATTGTCGGTTACGAATTGCTTGAGCTCAGTTCGCTTTTGCTCCAGTGGGTTAACCCCGCTCTTCAGCTCGCGCAAATACCAGCTATAGGCATTGCGAACGGTGTCGGCTGGATTCGGCCCGTGCTGGCAACCCGCGACTAGCGCGCACGTCACGACAATTAGCGATGATGTTATTATAATCGAACGCATCCAATTGTCCGGATACTTCGGCCCAAAGTACTGCGGAAGGCAGACTTTCAAGTCTCTGTGCAGAGGGAGGAATGCCTATGTTCCTTTGGTGCTATCAGAACATTACGGCGCAATGCGATTGGCCAGAGTATCCGTATGGAAAGCGCTGTACGCTCGAAAAGCAAACCAACCGCCCTCGTTCTTGTTAGATTCTGTCACGTTGTTCAGATCGTTGGTGGCAAAGTCCTGCCACGAGTTGTACCGAACAACGGTCAGAAGAGTCCACGGGGCACCTTCGAGATGCTGCATCAGCACCGTTCCGGCAGAAGTGTCGCTGGGACGATTCGGCGGCGCCGACAGTATCTTCTCCAAGTCCTCACGGTGCCCCGGTGTGGGCCGAAAGACTGAGACCACGTAAACAGATCCTCCACTCTTGCTCTTGGCGTCATCGGAAATAGCCATCGCCTTGGTAAACTCTTCCCAGGACGGTCCGTTCACGAACGTATCGTTATGCCAATCACTCACATCGCGCATTGCCGGCGGGACCTGAAAGGGCGCGGCCTCAACCGTTGCCTTGGCGCCGATATGGGTGATTACGCAATAATCCCACGCATCGCCTTCCTGATGGCGCAGAACAATGAAATGCCCCGGCATCGGGTCTCTCGGATTTGGTGTTTTCAGCAGTTCCGCCAACTGGACGGCTTTGCCAGGGGCAGCCTTGCCAAAGTAAACGTGATAAACATCATTGCGCGCCGGAGACGAAGAAGTCGCCGCCGGCTTTTCACTGGGCGAACTTTGCGCCCAGACCAGCGCAAGTGGGGACAGAGCAGCTAATCCGATAGTCAGGAAACGAATACTTAATTTCATCTCGAATTGTCTTTCAGTTGAGGTTTAGGAAAGGCGCGTCCGGATTCAAACACCAATGCGGCCGGCCATATTCAAGTAAGCCTACTGGCCTACTGCTAGCGAAGGCTAGGTGCTTGCGCAGGATACCGTCAAAGCTTTTTTCTCAGTCGCTGAATTTTACCTCATCAACCTTCCATGCGCCTTGCTGGAAAAGCATTTTCACATCAAATTGGCGGTCACCGAGTTTTCGGCCAGTGAGAATCACGCCCAGCGTCGACATTGTTCTTCCGATAGAATTGTTAGCAACGGCAATATTTTTTCCCCATTCCGGATCAACCTCCTGGGCGTTGAGAAAAAAATCGCCGTCCAAGCCACCCGGACCCTTGGGCATTTTGTCGATGCGGTCGAGCAGGCGGTCCGTGACAAACTTCCGCATTTGGTCCCGTTCTTTTTCCAGTGGCCGGCTGCCATTCGCGACCTCATGCACATACCAGCCGTAGAAACTACGGAGCGCGTCCGCCGGATTTTTTTCCGGCCAGATCGCTCGGCTCGGTGTGATAGACGTAATTAGGACGAGGGCGGCAACGCAAACATGTTTCATTTTCGAGAATTGCTGTAACGCCGGTGTTTTCATCGTATCGGTTTTATTTCCTTTGTCGCCGCAAATGTTCAAGGCAAGAAAGACCGATCATTGGGGCATGAGTAGCAAGAATTGATGGCTCCATCATCACTGACTTTCGCTTGCCTATCCTCGCGGCTTTTCGTTTTCTCCATGGCATGGAGCGGACACTGGACGCGATTGCGAAGATGGACGCGCACCATCGGATGCTCCTTGGATTTATCGTGGCCGCGGTTGTCGGGCTTGCTCTGCACACCCACGCGCTTTGGACGGCGTCGCTCGCTACTTATGATGCATTTGCCTTTGCCATTCTCGGTTTGATTTGGGTGACGGTCACGCTCACTCCCCGAGAGCGGATTCGAGCGGTGGCGCAACGACAGGATGTGGGGCGCACAGTCATTTTCATCTTTGTTATCTTTGTGGCGTGCGCCGCTCTTTTTGCGGTTGCATTTCTGATCCGAAGCGGAAAACCGGAGGAGCGGCACCTGTCGATTCGCTTGTTGCTTGCTCTCGCCACGGTGGTGCTCTCATGGCTACTCATGCACTCCGTCTTCGGATTGCGTTACGCCCACAAATTCTATGACGACAGCGTCAATAGCGTAGAGAAACACGCCGGTGGCCTCAAGTTTCCCGAGGACGATCTGCCCGACTATCGTGATTTCGCCTATTTCTCGTTTGTCATCGGCATGACCTGCCAGGTTTCCGATGTAAATGTTACGTCGCGAGAAATGCGGCGGTTGGTGCTGCTGCACGGGATTTTGTCGTTCGGCTTCAACACCGTGATCCTGGCGCTCACCATCAATACGGTATCGAGTTTTCTTTGATTCAACCCCGCGCGCGAGAAGCCCCATGCGTGCAATGCACCGGCGAGCACCAGCTGCTGGCATAACCGATGCTCGGAATAAGAGGCAATTTCGTGAAGGTCCTTAAAAAAATTCTTCTCATCGATCACGAGCCGCACGTTACTCGCACGGTTCGCCGGGCTCTCGAAAGCGTCGGCAAGTATTCCATCCGCCAAGAACACGATGCCGCATTTGCTCTTCACGCCGCGCATTGGTTTCGACCCGACCTGATCGTGGTCGATTTCATCAGTGCCGCCACTGACGGAGAGATCATTGCCCGGCAACTTCAGAAAGATCGCGATCTTTGCCATGTCCCGTTGCTTTGCCTGAGCAACTCTGTCTCGGAACGCCAATTCATGTCTGCCGGAATCTTACGCGGCTATAGCTTCCTGGCCGTGCCGGTGAAAATCGAGCAACTCCTCCGCGGCGTTGAGCAACTGCTTTACGGCTAGGATTGATTCGGTTCGCGCCAGCCCCTTCTCCGTGAAACCGGCCTGAAGGGCGGTCTTAATAACACAGCCGATACGATTACGACTTGATCTGGTCTTTGTAGGCCGCTGCGCTCTGTAGGTTTTTTAGATCGTCGGCGTTGTCGATTTTGAGCGCGAAAATCCAGCCTTCGCCGAATGGATCACTGTTGATCAGAGCAGGGTTATTGGTCAGCGCATTGTTTGCTTCCACTACCGTGCCTTTAACCGGCGCGTAAATGTCGCTCGCAGCCTTGACCGATTCCACCACTGCTACCGGTGTCTTTGCTTCCACGTTCGCGCCCACTTTGGGTAGTTCGACAAAAACAACATCGGTCAACTCGGCCTGGGCATGGTCGGTGATCCCGACCCGGATATTGTCGCCTTCGCGCCGAATCCATTCGTGACTTTTCGTGTAAAGCAGGTCGTCGGGGACGTTCATGATTGTTTTTTGTAAAGCGGCTTTTTCTCGATCGTCGCCGGAAATTTCTGTCCGCGGATTTCGACTTCCAGCGGCGTCCCGATCTTCGCGGACGCAGACGAGACATACCCCATTCCGATGCCAATGTTCAAGCTCGGCGACAGCGTGCCGCTGCTAATCTCGCCAACGCGTGTGCCGTTGTTAAGAAGGGAATAGTGCGGGCGCGGCGGCGGACCCTTCCCGTTCATCTTGAATGCGATGAGCCGTTCGCGCGCACTGTTGGCTTTGGTCTCAAGCAATTTTTCGCGTCCAGTAAAATTTGGTTTCTCCAGATCGACGAAAAATCCGAGTCCGGCCTCGATCGGATTGTGATCGGCTGAGAGATCGGAGCCGTTGAGCGGATAACACATTTCCAGTCGCAAAGTATCGCGCGCTCCCAAACCGCACGGTTTTACGCCGAATCTAGCGCCGCGCTCCAAAACAAGATTCCAAAACTTCGCCGCGTCGCTCGCGCGGAAAAAAACTTCCACACCATCTTCGCCGGTGTACCCGGTGCGCGCGATCGAAACCGGCATTTCGGCAATCGCAAAATCGCGGATGTAATTTCGCCCCGGAAGCTCGACATCCGGGCCCAGCAAGGCGTGGAAAAGATCGACCACGCGCGGTCCCTGAATGGCGACGCCACCAAAATCCGCGCTGCGATTTTTCAGCACTGTGGCATCGGCGTCCTGCCGGTGAGTTTCCAACGACGCAAAATCTTCCTCAATCTTCGAGGCATTGACGACGAGCAAAAATTCCGCCTCGCCGATTCGATAAAGAATCAAATCATCGATGACGCCGGCGTTATCATTGAGGAGAAAAGTGTATTGCCCCTGACCAACGTCCAACTTCGCTACATTATTGGTCAACATGGCATTGAGCCAGTCGCGCGCGCCATTTCCCAAGACGATGAACTGCCCCATATGCGAAATATCGAACATTCCGACGGCGTTTCGGACGGTCAGATGTTCGTCGACAATGCTGGTGTATTGCACCGGCATGAGCCAGCCGCCGAATGGGACCATTCGCGCACCGAGCCGCACATGTTCCTGGTAAAGCGGCGTTTTTTTTTCGGCAGCGCTGCTCACGCGGCCAAGCTAGATGCCGGGGTGGTACACGCAACCATCACTCCTGGCGAACCCGAACTATTTGAAGGGAAGCGACGCTTTCGCTAGCATTCCGCGCATCATGACGTGGCTCGACAAACTCGAACGGCGCATCGGTTTTCTCGCCATTCCCGGTTTGCTCCGTTACGTCGGCTTTCTTACCGCGCTCGTCTTCGTGCTCGAGAAAGTGAATCCGGGTTACCTCCGATTGCTCGACCTCGATCCCGTTGCAGTCATGCACGGCGAAGTCTGGCGGCTGGTTACCTATATTTTCATTCCGCAAATGGCGAGTATGCTGCCATTACCCGATTGGGTGAATGTCGCTTTTTACATTCTCTTTCTCTGGTGGATGGGTAACGGGCTCGAATCGGCCTGGGGCGCTTTTAAACTTACCATTTTCTATTTGCTCGGGATGGTCGGCACCACTGTCGCAGCCTTTTTCTTTGGTGCCGCTTTTTCGAATTTGATGCTGACCACTTCGCTTTTTTTCGCTTTCGCCCGTTTTTACCCCGATCTCGTTATCTATTTCGCCTACATCCTGCCGTTAAAGGTGAAATGGATCGCCTGGTTTTCGGCTGCGGTTTTGCTTCTGCAAATCGTCGTTGGCTCGATGCAATTTCGCGTTGCCGCTATTTGCGCGCTGGCGAATTATTTGATCTTTTTCGGCCCCGCGATCATCCATGATGCCCGCCACCGCCGTGAAGTAACCGCACGACGTCGTCGTTTCGAAACGCAAACACGCGAAGCGGAAGCAGAGGCATTGCATCGTTGCGCGATTTGTGGAGCGACGGAAGTGACCGATCCAAATCTCGAATTTCGGGTGGCGCGCAACGGCGAAGAATATTGTCTGCCGCATCTGAGCCAGGCGAAAGCGACCACCTAGCGGAGTGAGTCGTTGGCGGCAGGAGCCGAGAAAAATGAATTCTGCCCCGAAAGCGTTCGGGGCAGCTACAACACGCAAGACGCGTGTACGCCTTGACCAGTCTGCCCCACCGTGTGGAAACTACACAAATGGCCGACAAGAGCGCCCCCCTCATTCCCGAACAAGGCTGGCATTGTCTCCACCTTTTTTACCGGATCGATTTCGCACAATGGCAGTTGCTCACTGCCGATGAACAGCGCATGGCCAAGATCGCCCTCTCGGAGATCGTGCAGGAAATCCGTGCCACAGAAAAGACGCAGTTGCTCACGCTGAGTGTCGTTACGC
>QHRO01000257.1 GCA_003220155.1 Verrucomicrobiota bacterium | reverse complement strand
GCCGGTCAGTTCACGCGTTGCGCCCGCAGGCATTGCAGGAACAGAATTTTTGGGGCGCACTCAAAGGTACTATTAAGAACACGACCGCCGGGACAGCGCTTCACACAACGTTTGAAGCGAAAGGCAAATTGCCGGAGCTTCCTCAACCCTGGCAGGAAAATCTACTGCATATCGGACAAGAAGCTTTGACCAATACCCTCAAGTACGCTCACGCTCGCAACTTCAAAACGCGACTAACCTACAAGGCAAAAAAACTTCGTCTGGAGCTGCGTGACGACGGCGATGGATTCAAGGCCAAAGATCGACATGACGGGGTAGGCCTTCGCGGAATGCGCGAGCGGGTCGAACAAATGGGCGGCGAATTGGAAATCACCAGCTCACGCGGCAAGGGCACGAAGATCACTGTGCTGCTACCATGCAACGGAGAATCGATGTCATGAGATCCAAAAAGAAAACAAAAGCAGTTTCTGAGAAGGCTCCAAGAAGAACACAGTCTCCCGCGAAGAAAGCGTCGAAGACCGGAGATACAAAACGCCCTCACATTAGTGTGCTTATTGCTGATGATCACAGCGTCGTCCGCGAAGGCTTGGTTTCACTCATCACTCGGAAAGCAGACATGACCGTAATCGGCGAGGCGGGCAATGGACGCGAAGCGGTCGACCTTTGGAAGCAGCATCACCCCGATGTGACGCTGCTCGATTTGCGTATGCCTGAGCTCGATGGCGTTGGCGCGCTAAAGGAAATTCGTTGCGGAGATGAGAAAGCGCGGATCATCGTCCTAACAACGTTCGACGGCGATGAAGATATCTACCGCGCCATTCAAGCCGGCGCGAAGGGTTACCTGCTCAAGGACGCACCGCGCGAAGCGCTAATGGATTGCATTCGCCGAGTGCACGCCGGCGAAACTTGCGTGCCAGTGCATCTCGCGGCCAAACTCGCGCAACGCGTCAGCGGAGAAGCCTTGAGCGAACGCGAGATCGATGTGCTCAAACTAATGGCCCAGGGCAAAAGTAATAAGGAGATCGGCTCGGCTCTCTTTATTAGTGAGGGCACAGTGAAATCGCACGTCAAAGCCATCTTCGCTAAGATGAACGTCATTAGCCGAACAGAAGCGGTCGCTAACGCAACACGTCGCGGTCTGATTCAGCTTTAACGCAAAAAAGACCTTCGTTTCCTCGTGTTTGATTCGTCCGAAGATTTTAACGGAAGATAACGAAGAAAACGAAGGGTTCTTAGGCAAGAAACGGTTCGAGACTGGGTGCTTGGCGCATGTAGCGGGCTGCGTCCAAGGAGGATTCAAAAAGAAACGTCGCTATCTTCGTTTTCTTCTGTTCGATTTGCTCCCGGGAGGATCATCCGGGAGATGCCGTTCTTGAGGACAGGCTCATGGAAGTTGATGAGCAATCCAATCGGGATATCCAACAGCTTCATATAACTGAAAAGCTGCGCCTTGCTGAATGGATGCAAAGCTTCGACAGCTTTTAATTCCAGGAGCAAGCAGCTCTCCACCATGATGTCAAAACGCAATGGTTGATCGAAGACGAGCCCTTTATATTCGATCTGAACCAATTGCTGTGTGATCGAAGGGATTGAGCGCAGCTCTAGCTCACGCAGCATACATCGCTCGTAAATCGTGACTCAGGCATTGCAACAAGTCTCGCTCGAGCACGGTGTCCCGGTGATTCATACGGTGCTGAGTTTGAAAGACGAAGAACAGGCCCGGAAGCGATGTCTCGAAGATGAAATGAATCGCGGCACGGCGGCCGGGCGCACGGCCTTCGAAATGGCGAACCTCCTCGCGGAGCTGCGCAAGTAACATGGGCAAACGTCGCGCCGCGCGCCGGGCCGCGCTCCAATATCATTTCTGGCGCGATCTCCACCATGGCGCCGGGCCGGAAACGATCGAATAGCTCTGCCCGGCGAAAAATAACGTCCGGCTCTTTGCCCGGCCGCTCCGCGAGGCGGCGGCACCTTCCACTACACGCCAGCAGAATCAGAAGTGAGAGTGGCCGTTACTTTCAACGCTTCTGGTAAATATGGACCCGGCCTTGACTGAATATTTTCGAGAACTGCGGTAAGCGATCAAAGAATTGGTCCTCTGGCGAGATTACGAGAAAAAATCTGACGCGGAACTCATCCAGTACCGGGGAGGTGGGCGGCAGGGACACTCTTACTTGATCAAGGAAGGGAGAGTCGATCGTGATCCGGTCCGAAGCGACGGCCGTAAACCAGACATGGGCGTAGCGATTGTACTGATCGACAAAACGTCGCTCTGGGTCGAACCGCGACCACAATGCGAACTGCGGATAAGGATGGGTTCCATTGAGCGCGGGCAATCCCAGAAGGCGCGGATAATCTGCGTAAAACATCGTGCCAAACGTGACCCAGCGGGCTTTCTGGTCGCGGGCGGACAGGGCGCGCATCCTGACGGCGAGTGAATTTCTGTAGAGAAAGACAGAGCCACCGCGCACGAGCGGATTAAACCAACAAGTTGCACCGATCGAAATGACAGCGATCGCGAAGATGCTTCCTTCTTTAAAACGTTCCTGAAGCAGGCCGTACGCGAGGATGGTAAGTGCGGCTGCGGATAAGACGAGTTCCCAAAAGGCAAGGCTCTTGACGTTTTCGGCGACCGACCTCGCCATGATGAGGAGAAAAACTCCCCAACCTCCAATGATGACGAGCAGGACGACATCTGCTGGTTTGGCCACTCCAAGCGCAACCATGCTGCGGTTCGGTGGCACTTTGCTCATTAACGTGACGGCGCTGAGCCAAGAAGGGAAACCAACCACAGCAAACAGCATCAGAGCACAACAAAAAAGCAGGGTGCTCCCGACCAGCCAATCGACTTGCCGACAACTCCACATCCGATAAGCCGCCCATGCTGCGAGGACCGGAAAGAAAAAGAAAAACGAGCCGTACTCGGTGATGTTCGTGCCAGGCAGGTTTTCGGGTATGAAGAACTGGAGGAAAAAGTTGTTCGCGAAGACACGCCAGCAGGGATAATCGCCACCTGTGACGAAGCGTTGGCCTGGAAACACGGTGTGGTTGATGATTTGCAGAATCGGCCATCCCTGCGCCACGAATGTCCCTACCACCACTGCGGCCAAGCCAAGGCCGCAGGCCAGGCAAATGAGGCGGTGTCTCCATTGGCCCCGCGCGCGCAGCTCGGCACGGTGACGGAGCAGGAAACCTGCGCTGAGAAAGATCAGCAAATATCCGAGGGCAAGCTGTGAGGGAGGATAAAAATTCAACGCGAGTCCGGCCACGCTCCAGGCGAGGATTAACGCACCGGCCACCCGCTGCCGTCGCGAGCGAGTGAAGAGAACGTGTACCAGGGCGACGAAGACGAGCGCCGCGAAAATTGTGATCTCAGCGTATTCCGCACTCTTGAACTGGAAGAAAGGCGAGTAGGCGATAAGAAGCGCACCAGAGAGCGCCACGAAGAAACGGCCACCGCTAACCAGAAAAAAACAGAGGAAATAACTGTAGAACAATCCCAGGATCAGGAACCACCAATGCCAGGCGAGGCCCAGGTCTCTCCCGAAAAAGTACCCCCACAAATGTGGCCGAAACAGCGTCACATAGTGACGAACGGGCGTTTTGATCGGGCTCACAATCATGTCCGCTCCCAGGCCAATGTTTTCGTTAAACACCGCAAAGGCAGGGTCGTGCTCGCGCTGTGCAAAGATGGTGCACAACGCCGCGGCCCAATCGTCCGCGCGAATCTCGCGTGGATGCCCGAGCAGGACCTCATTGGCCGGCGAGCCATCAAGTTGGGCGTGCCATTGCGGCAGCGAAAAACCATGCAAGCGCAACGCAAGGCAGAAGACAAAAAGAAGGAGTAGGATAAGCACGAGACCACGATGGCGACCGTCGAAGTGAATCAGAGGAACTGGTTCATCACTCATGCCGGTTGATGTGCGTGCCGCCATGAAACGTTGACTGCCTCCGAATTGCAATGGAAAGCCGTGTCGTTTTGCGATCGCGATAACAAGCGCCGGCCGTGCGGCAAGCGCCATGATGAAACTTCGTTAGGCCGACGCCGCCGGCAGCGTCGGCGTCACGCGCAAGCGGATATGCACCGCTTGAACATTCGTCGCCGGAGCGAAAGGCGGGAGATGCAACTGCGGATCGACGCCAGTGACCTCGATGCGGAAAGGATCGAGCGAGCGAAGGCGGCAATCGTCTAACAATCCAATCGACTCGAAGGCCGCTGCACTTTCCGCTCCATAAACCAGCCGGCCAAGCCCGTCCTGGACCTCTATCCGATCGTGTGTTGGAGATCACCGTGCGCGGAGCACCCAGCTCCGAGCGGAATTCAATCACCGTCAACTATGACGGTTTGATCGATGACGTCGCGGTCGACGACGTTGTTCTCCTCGATAACGGGCTCATGCAGGTGCGCGTGCTGGCGAAAGAGGACAACCGGATTCGCACCGTTGTCCTGACTGCGGGCACACTCGGTTCGCGCCGGCACATCAATCTCCCCGGTGTCCATGTGAATTTGCCCGCGCTGACCGAAAAGGATCTGGCCGACGTGGCCCTCGGAGTCGAGCTGGGCGTCGATTTCGTTGCGCTCAGTTTCGCGCGCAAAAAGGAAGACCTCGAAGAGTTGCGGCAGGTCCTGCAAAAATCCGGGAGCACCGCGCAGGTCGTGGCGAAAATTGAAAGCCAAAGCGCCGTGCGCGAGATCGACGACATGATCGCCGCGGCCGACATCATCCTGATCGCGCGCGGCGATCTCGGGATCGAATGTCCGATGGAAGAGTTGCCGATCATTCAACGCCGGATCGTCAAACGTTGTCTCCGGTTGGGCAAACCGGTCGTCGTCGGTCGATCCGATGATCGTGCTCCGCGCCGAATGACCGCGACGATGGCGAACCAAATTCATGATCCGAGTACGAGATGTTTTAAGTCGATCTTTGCAAAGGGCCTTTAGTCAATTGCGAAAGTCTTCGAATTGTGACCAATATGCTAGTTGTCATTAAGGAGGGAGCGAAATCATTTGTAAGGAGAGAGCGTATGAAAATTGAAAATTTGGAATCCATAGCGAGAAAGTTGGTCGCCCCGGGCAAGGGGATCCTGGCAGCCGATGAGAGCTCAGGGACGATCGAGAAGCGATTAAAGAGCATCAGCGTTCCGTCGACCGAAGAGAACCGGCGGGCATATCGTGAAATTTTATTTACCACAGCCGGGACGGGCGAATTTATCAGCGGCGTGATTCTCTTCGACGAGACGATTCGACAGAAGACTCGCGACGGTCGCACTTTTGTTGAAGCGCTGGAAGAGCAGGGGATCATCCCTGGGATCAAGGTCGATAAAGGCGCCAAGGCAATGGCGAATTTCCCGGGTGAAAAAGTCACCGAGGGTCTAGACGGACTGCGTGAGCGGCTGGCGGAGTACCGGCAACTGGGAGCGCGATTCGCCAAATGGCGCGCCGTGATCAGCATCGGTGACAAAATTCCTACGCACAGATGCATTGCGACAAACGCCGAATTGTTGGCGCGCTATGCAGCGCTTTGTCAGGAAGCTGATGTGGTGCCGATCGTCGAACCGGAAGTGCTCATGGATGGCGCACATACGATTCACAGGCATTTCGAAGTCACGCAGCAAACACTGGAAAGCGTTTTCCATGCTTTGTTCGAGCATCGGGTCGAGTTGGAAGGGATGCTGCTGAAACCGAATATGGTTCTTTCAGGAAAAGATTGTCCGCAACAAGCCTCGGTGCAGGAAGTGGCGGACGCCACCGTGCGTTGCATGAAGCGCGTGGTTCCCGCCGCCGTGCCCGGTCTGGTCTTTCTCTCAGGCGGGCAAACTGATTCACAAGCCACCGAACATCTCAACGCGATGAATCGTCTGAGCGACCTGCCATGGCAGTTGAGTTTTTCCTTCGGACGCGCTTTACAAGCTCCCGTACTCAAAGCCTGGAAAGGTGATTCGGCGAACGTGGCTGAAGCGCAACAGGCGTTCCACCATCGCGCTTGGTGCAACAGCAAAGCCCGCTTTGGTAAATACACCGAAGACATGGAAACCGCGAAAGCGGCCGCGTGAAGGGCAACACGGCACAGTCTGATTCAACTGTAGCGCGAAAACTTTCGTTTCCTCCCGTTTGATTGGTCAAGATTTTAACAGAAGATAACGAAGAAAACGAAGGGGCTGTTAGACAAGAAACTGCTGGAGAATTGGTGCTTGGTGGGTGCGGCGCAATTCGCGGATGATTCAAAAAGAAACTTCGTTACTTCTGTTTGATTCGCTCCCGGAAGGATCATCCGGGAGATGCCGTTCTTGAGCACAGGCTCATGGAAATTGATGAGCAACCCGACCGGCACGTCTAACAGCTTCATGTAACTGAAGAGCTGTGCTTTGCTGGATGGATGCAAAGCTTCGACAGCCTTTAGTTCCAGGAGCAAGCAGCTGTCCACCATGATATCAAAACGCAATGGTTCATCGAAGACAACGCCCTTATATTCGATCCGAACTAGCTGCTGTGGTTGCGGGGATCGACCGCTCCTCAAGTTCGCGCAGCATACATCGCTCATAAATCGATTCGATCAATTCCGATCCCATCTGCCGATGAACTTCAATAGCCGCTCCGATTACCTCGTGACTCATTCTGTCTGCCTTTTGATACAGGCGGTGCATTGAAAGAGATCTTTAACAGAAGATAACAAAGGAAACGAAGATCTTTCGAAACAATCCCGGGCCGACTCTGAGACCTTAGCTACCTTCGTTACCTTCTGTCTAATTTCTCCTCTCTTCCGCGCTCTGGGCCGCACTCGGTTGATGTTCCGGCCATAGGGCGACGACGGCTAGAGCAACGATGATTCCGACTGAGACTTCAAGAAACCTGTGTAACGCGATAATCCACGCCGGAGCCGAACGCGGGATCAGAACGATGATGGCGAGGGTAATGCTGGCGTAACGATACGCAGTCTTCTCCAAACGAAATGCGATCGAGAGCAAGCCGATGAGAACGATCGCAACCGCGAACGCAACGAGGTTTGCGCCGAAAAAATTTGCCTCAAGCGCTCCTACTGACGCGCCTACCGCGGTAGCGACGATCCGCTCGATCGAGAGCGTCAGGGTCGCGCCGAGAGTGGATTGCATCACGACTAATGTTGCAATCGCAGCCCAATAGGCCTCGGGCATTTGCACGAGCCGCGCGATCAGCACGGACGCAGTCGCAGCGAGGGCGGTGCGAGTGGCATGCGTGATCGAAGGAAGGTTCTTTTCGTCCCAAGCCCAGAGTTTCATCCGAACATGATCTTTCCAGCGAACTGGGTTTGGCAAGATTCGTCGCGACTGACCGCGGCCAGCCGACCGCCAACGGCATCGGCTTCGAGGGGAACCCTTCGTTCTCTTCGTTGTCTTTTGTAAAAATCTTCAGGCGAATCAATCAGAAGGAAGCGAAAGTACGAAGCGAGCAGCGAGCCTCCGGCAGTTTGATAACTCATAATCCCGCATCGATACCTCTCTCGAAAGAGGGAGTGCGAATCACCTCGCAAGCGATATTGGAAAATTCTATTGACGCGAAATAGTTGCCTGCCAGCGCGCGCAACGACAATCTCGTAAACTGCGGAGCATCTTATGAACAAAAAAATGAAGGCAGCACAGATCAGCAAACCCGGCGGGAATTGGGAATTAGTGGAACGCGACATTCCAGAGCCGGGCCCTGATCAGGTCTGCGTGAAAGTGGAGGCGTGCGGCATTTGCCACAGCGATGTTCTCGTCAAAGACGGTTTATGGCCTGGCCTTCAGTATCCGCGCGTGCCGGGTCACGAAATCGCCGGACGGGTTGATGCGGTCGGCGATCGTGTCACGAATTGGAAAAAGGGGGAACGCGTCGGTGTCGGCTGGCATGGCGGACACGATTTCGTCTGCGAGCAATGCCGGCGCGGCGATTTTGGAATGTGCATTAATCGCAAAGTCACCGGCATCGATTTTGATGGTGGTTATGCAGAATACATGATCGCGCCGGCGGAAGCATTGGCCGTAATTCCCGACGAATTGCCAGCGGAAGAAGCGGGACCGTTCATGTGCGCAGGGGTGACGGTGTTCAACGCGCTGCGCAATTCGGGGGCGCGGGCCGGTGACGTTGTTGCGGTCCAAGGAATCGGCGGACTCGGACATCTCGGTGTCCAGTACGCGCGGCGAATGGGATTCGAAACCGTGGCGCTTGGTCGCGGGAAAGACAAGGAACCGCTAGCGAAAGAATTGGGCGCGCATCATTACATTGATTCAAGTGCCGTCGATACGGTGTCGGAGCTGCAAAAACTTGGCGGCGCGCGCGTGATTCTGGCGACGGCGCCAAGCGCAAAAGCGATTTCCTCGGTCGTGGAGGGATTAGGAGTGAATGGCAATCTGCTCGTTCCGGCAGCGCCGAATGATCCGCTTACAATTAGTGTGATGCCGTTGATTATGGGGAGGCGAGCCGTGTCTGGCTGGTATTCAGGCACAGCGCGAGATTCGCAGGACACATTGGAATTCAGCGCGCTTAGCGGCGTGCACCCGATGATCGAGAAATATCCTCTGAGCCGCGTGGCCGAAGCCTACGAACAAATGCACAGCGGCAAGGTGCGCTTCCGCGTCGTTCTCACCATGGGCGTGTGACACGTTGCCGTCTGGGTGATTGATATAAACGCTGGCAGAAGCGCGCAAATAAGCAGACTTGATCCTATCTCCAAAGAGGTAGCCGCCGCCAACTCGTAGGTGGGACCGCAAAATCCCACGCTTGCGCAATGGCAGCGGATTCGCTCCGTCGAATACGTTCTGATCATGAATGAACGCGATACCGGACTCGAAAGATACCTGAAAGAGATCGGGCGGATTCCTCTCTTGACCCCGGAACAAGAGATCGAGCTCGCAGGAAAAATTAAGAAGGGCGACGTGGCAGCGCGCGAGCGAATGATTCTCGCGAATTTACGGCTTGTTGTCACCATCGCGCACGATTACGCCAATCTCGGTCTGTCGCTGCTCGACCTGATCTCCGAAGGAAACATCGGACTGACCAAGGCGGTCGAGAGGTTCGATCCGACAAAAGGAGCGAAGCTAAGCACGTATGCGGCGTGGTGGATCAAACAATCAATCAAGCGCGCTCTGGCCAATCAGAGCAAGACGATCCGATTGCCGGTGCATCTCGTCGATAAGATCGCGAAGGTGCGTCGCGTCTCGCTGCAGATGAGTGATGAACTCGGCCGCGAACCGACCGATGAGGAACTTGGCGAAGACATCGGCATCGCCAGCGGAAAGGTTGCACAATTAAAAAGTCTCGGTATCCGCCCGACTTCGCTCGACGCGACAATTGGGGACGATGATTCGGCGGAGTTTAGCGAAATGATTGGCGACGAGGATGCGGAAACACCGTTCGAATTGCTGCGCGACAAGAATTTGCTCCACGAGATGGACGGGCTTCTCGAGGTGCTCGACAAACGCGAGAAAAAAATCATCGCTCAACGTTTCGGTCTCAACGGTGGAAAGCCGAAAACGCTGGAAGACGTGGGCAAGGATTTCGGGGTGACGCGCGAGCGAATTCGCCAATTGCAGAACATTGCGCTGGCGAAGCTGCGCCGCGCCCTCAGCAAGAAAGAAGATCCTGCGGAAGTCCTGGTCGCAGCTTAGGAAAATAAATGAGAACAGATGTGAAAACACATGGCCCTCTAGTTACTCACATCGCCGTCTGGTTCGCCATGCTCAGTCCGTTGATCGGCGTGATCCTCGGACTTCTGGGCGCGTGGTTTTTCAGTCAGCTAACAGGTTAGACAGGCGGTGCGACAACCCGTCGGAAAAAATCATGAACAGAACGATCGAAGCAAATTTTTTCCCAGAGGCCGCGGAATCGCTCAAAAAGCCATGCATCTTGATAATCGATAACAACCGCGACTTTACCTATTCAGCCAAGCGCGCTCTGGAAACGACTGGCCGCTATTTCGTCCGTGAAGAGAACGACGCGAGCAAAGCTCATCAAACAGCCCAGAACCTTAAGCCGGACCTTATCCTCCTCGATATCGCAATGCCAGAAACGGATGGCGGCGAGGTCGCCGCCCGCATTCAATCCGATCCGGCACTGCATAGAATACCGATTGTCTTTCTGACGGCTCTTGTGACGAAGGCCGAAGGAGAGCCGGGCTTGCGGATCCACGGACATCCATTTTTGGCTAAGCCAATCAGTCTTCCTGAGTTGATCGAAGGCATCGAAGAACACCTGCCGGCCCGTGCCACCCTTTGATCCATAGGCGGTTGAAAGAGCGCTATTTTATTTCGAAAGAGGGATGGGAAAATCCTCCAACCGCGACGTGGCAGGAGATTGGAATGGGATGAGCCTTTGGTATGAAAACAAAGATACTGATCGCTTGCTTGGCCAGCGGACTTCTCACCTTAGGTCAAGCAGCGCGAGCTGCCGCTAATCCCGCCACCGCTCGCTCGCATGCGGTTTCTTTCGAGTCCAGGCATCATGCCCGCCAAACTCATCGGCCCACGACCCTTTCCGAGCAGAATATTTCCGGCGTGATTCCGCGTGCGATCCGTGGTGGCAATCCACTACAGATGCTCAATCCGTTCGCGCCGGCGAAATACGGAACGGCGGAAGAGAACGTCTCGCTCGATCCCGAGGTCCCCGGAAAAGGGAACGGAATCAACCTATTCAGTATTTCTTTCTAGCAACCGTCCCGCTGTCGCCTAACGAGTGGCCATGTTGAAAGCTAACCGAGAGGCCAGCGGTGGACTCACCAGTGCAGACTGGCCGCCACGCGGTTCCACCGGAAGAAATAGGGGTATGCGAAGGTCTTCATGACCTCCGAAAATCATTGCCCTTTACCAGTGCAGATAAAACGAGTAGCAAAGAGTTTAGGCGGTTGAAACGATATGGCGTCGCTCACTGGCTTGCTCGGCAAATGGCCCCTTACTCGTCAAATTCGTGAGTACGCCGACGGCACGGGATTGGAAGCGATGTCGGACAAAACGCGCGCGATGCACGCGCGAATTGACGGCGCGGAAGTGGCGCGATCGGTTTGCCCGTACTGCGGAGTCGGTTGCGGCCAGCTCATTTATCACAAGAACGGCAAACTGATTTCGATCGAAGGCGACCCGGAGAGCCCGATCAGTCAGGGCAACCTTTGCCCGAAAGGTGCCGCTTCCTATCAGCTGCTCACGCACGATCGCCGCGTAACGAAAACGAAATATCGCGCCCCGTGCGCGAAGGAATGGACGGAAATTCCGCTCGATCGCGCGATGGACATGGTGGCGGACCGCGTCTGGGAGTCGCGCAAGCGCACGTTCGTACACAAAAAAGA
>QHRO01000256.1 GCA_003220155.1 Verrucomicrobiota bacterium | reverse complement strand
GCGGCTGCCGCCGTCGTTTTTAACAAAAGACTAACCGAAGCGTAATCGCCTTCGAGAATAAGCTGGCAATAGCGCTCCTTCTCGATCGCTGAAGCATGATGCAATAGCCGCAACATTGGGAGCGTCATCTTGCCCTTGCGCAAATCGGTTCCGAGCGTTTTGCCCGTTGCGCTCTCACGTCCCGCCAAATCAATGCAGTCATCGTAAATCTGATAGGCGGCGCCGAGGTCACGTCCGAAATTTGCCAGCGCTTCGACCTGCGGAGCAGCAGCATTGTTCAGTTTCGCGCCTAGTTCGGCTGCAATCGCAAACAGGGTCGCGGTTTTTAGTTCAATGATTCGAAAGTATTCCTCCACCGCCAAATGTAGGTCGAAGCGTCGCTGCGTTTGAATGATTTCTCCGGTGCAGACGTCGCGGGTCGCCCGCGCGATCGCACGACTAATCCCGGCGTCATCGAATTTTGTCGAAAGATCAAGCGCGTGCGCGAAAAGGGAATCGCCCAGGAGCACGCTCAGGGCATTGCCCCAGCGGGCATTCAAGGTTGGCTGACTACGACGGCGCTCGGCTTCATCCATGACATCGTCGTGCACCAGTGTAGCGAGATGAATCAGTTCCACAATTACTGCCAGATCGATGTGCGCTTTTGTAACCGCACCCGTAGCGGCGCCGGCCAGGAGAGCGACGAGCGGTCGCATTCGTTTGCCGCCGCTGTCCAGTGCGTAGCTGATATAACCTTCAATCGCAGGATCGAACGCTTCGGTCTGCCGGGCAATGCGAGCCGAAACTTCGTCCAATTGTGCCTGCACCACTGACGCCACTCGCGTCAACGGACTAATTTTTAGCGGTGCCGCGGTCGAGCGCAGGGAAACTTCCACCATCTCAGAATAGAAGACCGGTTTTTAATGTCAAAGCTCCAAGCGTATTTCTGTCAATTCGGGCAGCCCAGCCTGACAGGCCCTCATTTCGATAGCTTGCCGAAGACTCTACCGCCGCTGCAGCCAATCGACGGTCGCATATTTTGTTGCCGCTAGCTCTTCGGCCGCGCGCATAACATCCGTTCCAATACTGCTGGCGATAATTCGGTCCCCCAACAATCTCGCGAATGCGTTTCGAAACCGCTCATCCAAATTTTCACGCTGGATGCTTCCCTGATGGAGCAAACCGTTGCGTGTTTTGCGCTGCGCTGCTCCCGCAATTTTGCAGCCGTTTTCGATTACGTCCGACACGACAGGATTGGAAAAACAAGCGTCAGAAATTTTCGTCGCTTCCGTCTGGACGAGGGCAGAAACGATTCCGATTTCACGCAGGGCGCTACCTAGAGCCAAATGCACACGCTGATAAATTATTTTCGATGCCAATGCGAAAGCGGCGTCCTTCGATCCGATCATGATCGAATAAGTCAGATCCTCCCCGTGCGGCACGATGCCGCCGCCCGTCCAGCGGCGAACGGTTGCGCGATTCCCCGCAATCTCGCACGCCTCGGCAAAACATACGAAGTAACCGAAGGAAACCGACGGTGCCTTCCAGCGATAAAATCGCAGAATCGCAGATCGTTTCGTGCCGAGGAGGACTTCGTCGATCGCCATGTTGAGCGGTCCGGGACGCGGCGTCGGATCATCAATGACGGTCAATTCGGAAAACACAGCTTTCGATTTCCTCAAGAATTTTCCTGGCTGCCATGGTCGGATCGGGCGCGGCGGTGATCGGTCGCCCAATCACAAGATAGTCCGCGCCGGCAGCGATGGCCTCCGCAGGCGTCATGATCCGTTTCTGATCATGCTCCTCGCTCCCGCGCGGGCGAATTCCGGGTGTAACCAGTTTCAAGCCTTGGCCAACTGCTTTTCGCAACGCGGCAATTTCCCGTGCGCTGGCAACAATCCCCCCGATGCCGCAGTCCGCGCCGATTTCCGCCAATCGAACGACCTGCCGCAAAACGTCCTCAACCATTCCGATTTCACGCAATGTTTCGCTCTTTGCGCTGGTCAACACCGTTACGCCCAGAAGTAACAAATGCTCAGGCGCGGCCGCCACAGCGGCTCGTACCATCTCGCCACCGCCGCTCAGATGCAGGCTCAACATTTGCGCATCCAACCCTGCAACGGATTCAACCACTCGCGCGACCGTGTTCGGAATGTCGTACAGTTTGAGGTCCAGAAAGACGTTCGCACCCGTTTCGCGAATCGCGCGCACGAGATCTGGTCCCTCAGCGGTGAAAAGTTGTAATCCAATTTTCATCCACCCAGCGAATGGCGCCAGAGTCAGCGCTAGGGAAATCGCTTCCGCGCGGGTGCCGACATCGAGTGCGATAATCAGGCGGTCGCGAGCGGAAGCTTTCATCTCGTCAATCTCGGCTAACTTGTGAACAGAATGCAAGGTATGGAAGAACTGGCGCACGCGAAGGTGAACCTTTTTCTGCACGTGCTACGGCCCCGCGAGGATGGCTTTCACGAAATCGAAACTTCTATCGCCCCAGTCACGCTCTGCGATTGGCTCGAGATCGAACCTGCGAACAAGTTCGAATTTCACTGCGATGAGCCGAACCTGGCCGGCGAGGACAATTTGGTAGTGCGCGCAACACGCCTGTTCTTTTCCGAGACAAATCGCGAGCCGAAGGTTCGGCTTACGCTTCGCAAAGAAATTCCACACGGCGCTGGGCTGGGCGGCGGAAGTAGTGACGCGGCTGCAGCCTTGCGCGGGCTCAATCGTTTCTTTGATGCCGGGCTTTCGCGTGAACGGCTAAGCACCTTGGGAGCGCAATTGGGTTCGGACATTTCGTTTTTCTTGAATGAAACTGCTGCAATATGCCGTGGGCGAGGCGAGATCGTGACGCCGGCCGCTTTGCCGGAACCATTGAGTTTGTTGCTGCTGAAGCCCGAATTTGGGGTCCCGAGTTCATGGGCCTATTCACGTTGGCAGGCTACGCGCGAAGTTGCGGGCGAGATCTATCGACCGCAAAAATTCGGCGATATCGCTTTCGTCAACGATCTGGAACGGCCTGTTTTCGAGAAGTTTGTTTTTCTCGCACAGTTGAAAACGTGGTTGCTCAAGCAAACTGAGGTCAGCGTGGCACTAATGTCCGGCTCAGGTTCGACGATTTTCGCGGTTTTGCGGTCCAATGTAGCTGGCGATTTAGTTGCGGAGCGCGCGAAGTCCGAGCTCGATCCCAGATTGTGGACCTGCGTGTGCCAGACAATCTGAATCCCGGTAGTGCACGCGTCTCGCGCGTTGGTTTCGGCGTCTCGCCGAAACGGACTTTAGTTCTTCTCTCTGGGGAGCGCGGGCTGCTAGCCCGCAGTTGCCGGCAGCCTGCCGAGAACTCCTGTACGTGCCGAGGGATCGGTTGAATCTTGCAACAGTTTCGGCAAGCTGCCGAAACTTACAGGCTGGCAGCCTGTGCTCCCCCGAAATGAGCTATCCGGCAACGCAGTGTCGTAGGTGCCCGGTGGCTGGCCGCGTTGAACAATCTTTGGCGTAAAGTCCGCGATCCGAGGACGGGATCGCCAACACGCGAGACGCGTGCGCTACCCAAATCAATTTGCTGCGACGATTATTCTTATTCGCCCACGCTTCTCTGCAAAACGGCTCGCGCGTATTCGCGATTGAGTTTGGCGATGAAACTGGCGCTGATTTCCGCCGGGCACACTGCTTCGCATTCGTAAGTGTTCGTGCAATTGCCGAAACCTTCTGCGTCCATTTGCCGCACCATTTTTGTCACCCGCAAGGTCCGTTCGGGCGCGCCTTGCGGTAAAAATGCGAGATGCGACACTTTTGCCGCGGTGAAAAGCATCGCCGAAGCATTCGGGCAGGCCGCGGCGCAGGCTCCGCAACCGATGCACGCGGCCGCTTCTATCGCCAGATCCGCGTTATGTTTTGGGACCGGAATGGAATTCGCTTCCGGCGCGGAGCCGGCGCGTGCTGCGATGAAACCACCAGCTTGCACGATGCGATCAAGCGCGCTCCGATCGATCACCAAATCGCGCACCAGCGGAAATGGTTTCGCTCGAAATGGCTCGACCGTGATTGTCTTGCCATCATCAAAAGACCGCATGTAAAGCTGGCAGGCGGCCGCGGGATGCTTTGGGCCGTGCGCTTGTCCGTTAATCGTTAGCGCGCAGGCGCCACAAATTCCTTCGCGGCAATCGGAGTCGAATGCAATCGGCGCTTCGCTCCGTTCTGTGAGCTCATCGTTAACGATATCGAGCATTTCCAGGAATGAGGTATCCGGGGCAATATTTCGCGCTTCATAAGTGGCGAATTTGCCTTTCGATTTAGCGTTCGCCTGTCGCCAGACATTGAGTTGGAAATTCACGAAAATGTTAAGTGTTAAGCTTTAAATTTTAAGTTCAGGAGGGTGAGCAAAGGCATTGCCTTAAAGCTTGAAGCTGTGAGCTTAAAGCTCATTTGTAACTCCTTTGCGTAAGATGCACCGCCTCAAAATGCAGCGGCTCGCGATGCAATTTCGGACGCTCTACTTTTCCATTCCCCTGAAATTCCCACGCGAAAACTGCGGCAAAATTTTCATCGTCACGCTGGGCCTCGCCATCGGGCGTTTGATGTTCCTCTCGGAAATGGCCGCCGCATGATTCGTCCCGCTCGAGGGCATCGATGCACATCAATTCGGCGAATTCGAGGAAATCAGCAATGCGCCCGGCGCGTTCGAGCGACTGGTTGTAGCTTTCGCCTTCGCCGGGGACTCGCACCTTTTTCCAAAATTCATCGCGCAAATCCGGAATTTTCTCGAGCGCCTCGCGTAACCCCGTCGCATTTCGCGCCATACCGCATTTGTCCCAAAGCAGCAGACCCAGCTCACGGTGGAATGAGGTGAGTGTGCGTTCTCCATTCACCTCCAGCAATTTTTTCACGCGTGCTCGGACTTCGGATTCGACCAACTTGAATTCCTCATGATCAGTCGAAGGCCGTTTCCCGATTTGTCCGGCGAGATAATTTGGCAACGTGTAGGGCAAAACAAAATAACCATCGGCCAACCCCTGCATGAGTGCGCTCGCTCCGAGCCGGTTCGCGCCGTGATCGGAAAAGTTCGCTTCCCCGATGACATGCAGACCCGGGATGTTGCTCATCAAATTGTAATCGACCCACAATCCGCCCATGGTGTAATGCACTGCCGGATAAATCCGCATGGGTGTCTTGTAGGCGTCTTCGGCCGTAATTTTTTGGTAGATATCGAAAAGATTTCCATAGCGCTCGCGAATGGTATCTTCGTTCAAACGGGAAATGGCGTCGGCAAAATCGAGATAAACGCCGCGTCCCCCAGGTCCGACACCACGTCCTTCGTCGCATACTTCCTTGGCTGCGCGTGAGGCGATGTCGCGGGGTGCGAGATTTCCGAAGCTTGGATATTTTCGCTCGAGGTAATAATCGCGATCCGCATCCGGAATTTCGTTCGGCGGTTTGGCGCAATCTTCAGTCCGTTTCGGCACCCAAACGCGTCCATCGTTGCGCAGCGATTCAGACATCAAAGTCAGTTTTGATTGATGATGACCGGTTACGGGGATGCAGGTGGGATGAATTTGGGTGAAGCAAGGATTGCCGAAGAGGGCACCCCGTTTGTAAGCGCGATAGGTCGCGGTGACGTTGCAGCCGCGCGCGTTGGTCGAAAGAAAGAAAACATTGCCGTAACCCCCGGTCGCGAGAACTACGGCGTCGCCCGCGAAGGCCTGGATTTGCCCCGTACAAAGATTGCGGGTGATGACGCCCTTGGCATGACCATCAACTAAAACAAGGTCGAGCATCTCGGTTTGCGGAAACATTTTCACCGTGCCGAGCGCAATTTGGCGGCACAGCGCCTGATAAGCGCCGAGCAAAAGCTGCTGGCCGGTTTGGCCGCGGGCGTAAAACGTCCGCGAAACCTGCGCTCCGCCGAAGGAGCGATTGGCGAGGAGCCCACCATACTCACGCGCGAACGGGACACCCTGCTCGGTGCATTGATCGATGATGAGATTGCTGACTTCAGCCAGCCGGTAAACGTTCGCTTCTCGTGAACGGAAATCGCCTCCTTTGATCGTGTCGTAAAACAATCGGAACACGCTGTCGCCGTCATTTTGATAATTTTTGGCAGCGTTGATGCCCCCCTGCGCCGCGATCGAATGGGCGCGACGCGGCGAATCCTGATAACAAAAACATTTCACCCGATAACCAAGCTCGCCCAGGGTGGCCGCGGCCGATCCGCCAGCCAGTCCCGAACCCACCACGATGATCTCGAATTTCCGGCGATTATTTGGACTAACGAGACGGGAATTATTCTTGTGGTTCCGCCATTTTTGCTCGAGTGGACCAGGCGGAACTTTGCCTTCGAGTTTTCCGATCATAATTGCTGCGCGGGGTGGATGAGACCGAGCAAAACTGCGACCGGGATGGCGGTGTAGCCAATGAAAAGAAGCCAGGCGAAAACACGCGCGCCAAATGCAAGCTGCGGCGTCAACTTCTTGTCGTTCAGACCGAGCGATTGGAAAAAGCTCGAAGTGCCGTGGGTAAGATGAAGGGTGAGCAAGAACAAGCCGATGATGTAAAAGGCCGAGACGTAAACATTTTGGAACCCATAAACCATCATCGAATAAACGTCGTAATGATTGAGCGGATCGTTTTTCAACATTGGAAAACGGGCATTGAATTTTCGGCCGGTAAAATGAAGGAGATGAAAAACGACGAAAGCGAGCACAACCAAGCCGCTCACGACCATGTGGCGTGAAGCGTAGCTTGCTTTGATGTAATTCCTTTTTTCGTAGCCCTGGGGACGGGCACGCCGGTTATCGAGCGCGAGGCTGACGGTAAAATAAATGTGGAGGAAAACGGCGATCAGAAGCGTGATCCGCACTGCCCAAAGGAGCGGGCCGAGATCACGCAGGTGTTGCGCGTAATCATTGACCCAGCGCGGCCCCAGAAAAATCTGCAGGTTGCCCAAGAGGTGACCAATGACAAACAGCATCAGAATCACACCGGTGAGGGCGACGATCATTTTCTTGCCGATGGAAGAGCGATAAAAGCCGGGGAAGTTGGTCACGCGGAAATACGCTTAGCGTTTTTATTTTCCCGTTCAATCACGATCAGCGGACAACATGTCCGCCAGGCGCACAGGCTGCGAGCCTGTGTTCCGCAACGGGCGTCCGTCATGGCGGACTCTTATTACGCCCCAGCTCTCTTTTTTATTAACACCGGCCTTCAGGCCGGTGCCTCCACCGCAGTTTGTAGCATGAGCCGTTTTCAACGGCTTTTTGTCGTTAAGGCAAGCCGTTAAAACGGCTTGCGTCCCTCTGTAGCATGAAATCAGCGGCCTGAAGGCCGGCGTTAATAAGAGTGTCATTGGCGCTCCTGGGGGTTTTAGAGCATCACCTGATAGCCTGTGTTCCGTTGCCTGCGTGCCGGGTCGTGTCATAATTCGCAGGTCATGTCCACTGTTTCCGCCGAGTTGCCGCGACGTTCCTTTGGGGAAACGATGCGCGCCGATGTCTGGTGGACGCAGCCGTTGCTGGTGTTTCTTGGCCTTGGCGCATTCATTGTTTATTCGACCTGGGCGGCATTCCAAGGAGCCCATTATTTTTTTGGTAACTACATCTCGCCATTTTATTCACCGGAAATCTTTGGTGATTCGCCCCATAGCTGGTTTGGGACAAAACCGAACTGGTGGCCGGACTGGCTTTTATTTTCGCCCGCGCTCTTGATTTTGTGGGCGCCGGGCGGGTTTCGGCTCACCTGCTATTATTATAGAGGCGCCTACTACAAGGCCTTCTGGGCTGATCCGCCGGCTTGTACGGTAGGCGAGCCGCGCAAGACTTATTTGGGCGAACGTTCCTTCCCGCTTATCATGCAGAACGTTCATCGTTATTTTCTTTATCTCGCGCTGATTTTTATCGTGATTCTTTCAATCGACGTTTGGAAGGCGCTCTGGTTTACCGATTCCGCCGGTAAAACTTCCCTTGGCGTCGGTATCGGCACGATTGTGCTGGCTATTAACGTCGTTTTGCTTGGCGGCTACACCTTTGGCTGCCATTCGCTCCGGCATTTGATTGGTGGATTTCGCGATCAACTTTCACGCGCGCCGGCTTGCAACCAGGCCTA
>QHRO01000255.1 GCA_003220155.1 Verrucomicrobiota bacterium | reverse complement strand
GGAGGGAGTAGGGACCCTGAAGCTGGCGCGCGGAGCGTAATCCAGAGGAAAAGGGCGGGGAGCTCGCCACGACGAGTCCGTCCGGTGGCGGACATGGAGGGGGAAAGGAAAGAGTGTGATCGGTGAGAAGTGAGCTGGAAAGGTGAAATCGTGGGCTGAGCCACAGTTATCGGTTAACTGTTCTCTCTGATCGGGTGGGTAGCGCTCGCTGCTAGCCTGTCAGTTTCGGCAGCTTGCCGAAACAAACCTTCGGTTCTAGAAAGGCTGAACGCCTGGACGTGGACCACGGAATGGCAAGCGACGCCCTTGCCCTACAATGCGGAGTCGGAGGAATGCCGTCCGCTGTCCTCTTCGCCCGACGTTTAAGCGTCTCAAAGCTTTCGATAAACTTCGGAGCGATGTTGAATGCGATAGATGCGAATAACTTGTTCTGGGTGATAGACCCAATAGAGGATTCGCCAGTCGCCAATGCGGAGTTTGCACAAGCCAGCAAGATCTTCAGGCATGCCGACGAGACGACGATGCACCATTCCTGACGCGTTTTCGGCCAGCCAGAGAATCTTTCGCTCGATACTTGCGCCGACTGTGGCATCGAGTTCAGCTAGCTGCGAGTCCGCTCGTAAGCTTACTTCGACTCGGTAGCCCATGAGACATGTCGCGGATTCCAGGCTTTAAATTTGCCCGCGAGGTCTTCCTGTCGAGCCTCGCGCAATTCTGCCATTATTCCGGCATTCTGCGCCGTCAGCCAATCATAGAGCTCATCAAGCGTTTCGACAGATGCCAGTACTTGTTTTGGAATCTCCACGGTCTCACTTTGCACTATTAAATTGTATCTTGGCGAAGGAGAAAAGACAATCTCAAGTCGAAAAATTCGTAAGCGTGTCGAGCGGCGAGCGGCGGGCTAAATGCTGAAACGCCGAAATGCGCGTTTGCGGAGGCAGCAGGGAGCAGCGAGGAACGTGAATCGTGACTGGTGAATCGTGAAAGAATCGAGCGCCTTGGCGGACTTTCGGGATAAACTACCGCGCAGTCCATGCTGCGAATCGAGCGCGCACCTCCGCCGCGGAATAAGTCCGCTCCTCCCTTAGCGACCGGAGTCCCTCTCGGATCGCATCTTCCATCGCCTCAAATTCTGCATCGAAATGAACAAGGCTGCGCAAGATCAGACCGAGCGTCGAAGTGTTTCCAAAAGCGTCGGTCGGTCCTGCCAGTCACGGCAGGTCTTCTAACCTCCCGGCGCGAGGGTTCTCGCGAACTTCTTCGAGGACGGGGCCGCAGGCGTCCGCCCTCAGCGAAATCGGCGTCGACTTCCAAAAGGACGGAAGCGCCCGCGAAATCACGAAAAATCGCGCTCGATTTCTTCATCCCAAGCCAGCTTGTCATAGCGAGCGATGTAGGCAGCCAGCTTCGCCAGGTCTTCCGGCGACAATGCATCCACGGCCTTTTCAATTTCAGCGAGGCTCATTTGCCTGATTTTAACTGCAAAAGGAATTGCTCACAAGAGTGGCAGAACCGATTACGAGCATGAGCACGAGCAGGAGCAGGAGCTTGAATTGATCGGCTTCTAATCGGTGAAATCTGCGGTTAATTTCAGTGGTTTTCGACGTTTCCAACCGAAAATCCGCGATTTTTCCGGCATGTTTCTAGCTTTTCTGGCAAAACGTGCTGGAACACACGCCGTCACCGGAGGAACAAGCCCAAATCCTCCAAACGATCGAGATGTTTGAGGTCATCACCCGGACACAACCGGATGATTATCAGTCCCTCGAAATACTAAAGGAAGCGTACACCAAACTCGGGCGCACAGAAGACACGCACCACACCTCCCGTAAGCTGGCGGAGGCCTATTTCAACGTCGGTTCCTACGCGCTCGCGATGCAGGAATGCGAGGCGCTGCTGGGACACGATCCGAACGCGCCGGAAGTACTGGCAATGCTGGGCGATATCGAATCGCGCTTGCAGGCGGCTGGGCAAACGCTGACGGGCGGGCTGAAACATGGGTTGATCGCCAAAGCAATGGGCGGAGGCGAAGGCGGGCTGGTGCGTCTCGATCGGAAGGAACTTGAGACTTACAATTTGCACGAACGCGGGGAAGAGCAGTTGGCGAAGTTTTTGGTCGCCCAGCAGTTTTTCCCGGAAGAAAACGTGACGGTCGCACTGGAAAAGGTGCAGCAACGAAACAAGAACGTGCAGGGGCAGACGCTGGCGGCATCGCTGCTGGTGGAGCTGTGCGGGTCCGACACCGACAAGATCGACCAGATCATCTCGGGGTTGGTTGACCGGACAAAAGGGGCGTTTATCCCCTTGGAATATTACGATTTCGATCGGCAATTGGCTCGGATGTTACCGGACAACCTGACCCTGGGCCGGCTCTGTGTGCCATTCGATTTGATCAGTCGCACCATTATGGTGGCCTGCTGTAATCCTTTCGACGCCGCGGGACGCGCGGCGGTGCAGCAATCGCTCGATTACACGGTCTCGTGGTACCTGGCACGACCGGCGGCGATCGAAAGAACGCTGCAAGACGTTTACCGGCTGCAACCCAAACCCTGAGGTACGCGATGAGAAACAAGACCTTCGGAGACCGCATTGCAGACGTGTTGATTGAGGACGGGCTGCTCCTGCCGAATCAACTCGAAGAAGCGACCGCCATTCAAAAGGAAAAAGGCGGACGGCTGCTGAAGATTCTGACAGACAAACAATTTGTCACGGATCAGGACATGGCCTTCAGCATGGGGCGTTGCCTGAACGTGTCGCCGGTCAATCTGGCGCGGATCCGGATTCCCGAGGAAATCATGGGGCTGATCCCGCGCGAGATGGCGAAGGTGAACAAGCTGGTGCCAGTAGCGCGCCTAAACGGGAAGCTGTTTGTCGCGATGGTGGACCCGACCAATGTGTTGGCGGTCGATGACGTAAAACGCCGCGTGCAATTGGACGTAGTGCCCATGATCGCGACGGAAAAGGGCGTGGCCGACGCACTGAGCGGCGTACATGGCGGGGTGGGAATAAACCAGGCGTTGCGGGACGTGGTCAAGGAGGCGGAGAAGCCCGAGGGCGGCGTCGAAGTTCAGGCGAAAGCGAGCGAAGAGATCGACATCGATCGGCTCGCGACCGACAGCGAAGACGCGCCGGTGATCAGGATCGTGAACCTGATCATGGTGCAGGCGATTCGGGAAAACGCATCCGACATTCATATAGAGCCGTTCCAGAAGTCGTTGAAGCTGCGGTATCGCGTGGATGGGGATTTGGCCCCGGCGGAATCGCCGCCGAAAGCGCTGCAACTGGCGATCACCTCACGCATTAAAATTTTGGCTGGCCTTAACATCGCCGAACGGCGCGTGCCGCAGGATGGGCGTTTTCGCATCAAAGTGATGGGCAAAGAAGTCGATCTGCGTGTTTCGATTTTGCCGACTTCGCACGGGGAGAAAATTGTTATTCGTATTTTGGACAAGACCGCGTTGACCGGCTCGATCGACCAAATGGGAATCGATGAAGAGACGCTGCTGAAATTCAGGAAAGCGATCGATGCGCCACACGGGATGATTCTGGTTACCGGCCCGACTGGTTCTGGTAAAACAACCACGCTCTACTCCGTGCTCCAGGAGCTGAACAACCCGCAATACAACATCGTGACGGTGGAGGACCCGATCGAGTACGAGCTCAATGGGGTTAACCAGGTGTCGGTACGTAACGACATCGGGCTGGATTTTGCTTCGGCCCTGCGCTCGATCCTGCGGCAAGACCCCGACATCGTGATGGTAGGTGAAATTCGCGACAACGAGACCGCCGACATCGCGGTGAAAGCGGCGCTAACCGGTCACCAGGTGCTTTCGACTTTGCATACCAACGACGCTGCCGGCGCGATTACGCGTCTGGACGACATGGGGATCGAGCCGTTCCTGATTTCGAGCTCGATATTGATGACGTGCGCGCAACGTCTGGTGCGGAAGATTTGCACCAATTGCCGTGAGGAATTTATGCCTGAGCCGGAAATTTTCACGAGCCTCGGAGTTGAACCGAAGGCTGAATCTGTTTTTTACCGCGGGAGCGGTTGCGATCGTTGCAAGGGTCGTGGTTATCTCGGGCGGCTGGCGATCATTGAAGCGCTGACGGTAACCGAATCCATCCGCCGCCTCATTATGAAGCGTGCATCGGCGGCGGTGATTAAGAACCAAGCTGTCACTGAAGGAATGAAAACCTTGCGCATGGTTGGCATCGATAAGGCACTCGAAGGCCAGACCACGCTGGAAGAAGTATTGCGAGTCGCAGCGGACGATAATTTGTAGATGGCCATGACCATCCCGTTCCTAGATCTCGTTAAGCGGGCGAAAGAGAAATTTGAAGGCAGACACCGCCCGACCGGGCCCGCGCCATTGCCCTCGGTGGAGAACAAGCCTGAGAGCGACAAGCTGGCGAAGCGGGTGATGCCTTATGCGGTGCGCACGATGACGCCGGAGCCAACCGCGCCGGCGCTGGCGGCGGCTAGTGTCATCGCCGCTCGGCGGATCCCAGCGACGCGTCCGCCCGTTGGAACGCTCGGTGATTTGGGACCGAGCGCGGGTGTGTCAGTGGAACCGTGCGGGGAAAGGACACTCTCTCTCGCCTTGAGCGATGTCATCACGCAAATGCCGGATGGCTATCTCAAACCACACGAAAGTTTCGATACCACCCGACGGATAACGTTAAAAGCGGCCGAGGTGGAGAAGGGTTTGGCAGCAGGCCGTCCCAGCATTCTGATTGCAGCGATCTATCAGCAAGCACCGGAAATTTTCCTACACACGGTGCAACCGTCCGATACGGCAGTGGTGGTGTTGCCGGCGCAAAAAATAATCGATGAACTTTTGCACCTTCGAGTTCGCGACGACCAGACGGCAGAGCCAATCGTGGCGCAGGTTGAAACGCCGTTCTTGAAATTGATGGTGGAGGAATCTGAGAAATTCGGAACGACGGTGGCGCCGTTTACGACCACAGAACTGACGCTGCCGATCGAACCTTCGGCCAGCAAACCGGCTGCCACTCAGCCGGCTCCGGCCAGTCCGCCAATTCAACCGCCGCCAGCGGTGAGGCCGCCTGTCGCACCGGCGACCAGTCGCACAATTCCTCCACCGCGTGTCGGAACGATACCGAGCCAGGACGGTTCGACGTCGCGCATTGTTACACCGGGCGCACCGGCGGAAGACAAGCCGGAAAAATCTTTGCTGATTGGAACGGGTGGGTCCGCGTTTCCGCGAGTTCCAGCCTCCAGCGGGCCTCCCGTTCCTCCCGCCGCACCACCGGCCGCTGCGCCGACGCGAATTCCATTCCAAATGCCGCCGCAGGCTGCACCGCCGAAAATCGCTGAGCAAACGCCGGCGCCCCCATCGCCGGTGCGGGAGGCGCCAACGGTTGCCCCGATTGCCGCCGGACCGCTTGAACCAACTCAGGAGCCAATGGTCACGCTCTCGTTGCGCCCAATCCTGGCGAGTCTTCCGCCGATGCAGGTCGCTGGCGACGTCGCTTCGATTCCGGCAGACGCGAAGATTTCATTTCGGATGACATTGATTACGCCGCAGCTGGCAAGCGGAAAAGTCGTGATTTCGCCGAAAGACTTTCACGCAGCGCTACCGGAGCAATATCGCAGTCTGTTTCTGCCTGATGCAGTGGAAGCACCGGTGCCGCTTTCACTTCCCGATGTGCTGGCGAACTTGCCTGGAGATTCTCTTCGTGTGCGAGAGGATCAGGAAGTTGCCTCTCAGGATGAAATGTTCGAGACGCCGTTTTGGGCGAAGGCAAAGGAGGACGCGGAACGTTTTGCCCGACGTCGGGGAACCGCACTTCCAGCCGCTGCACCGGCAGAGCCGGAAGTGCCGAAGGCTGAAATCCCCAAGCTAGAACCCTCGGAAGTAGCGAAAGCTGAAGCTCTGAAAGTAACAATTTCCCCTCCGCAGGCTCGGGGCCTTGAGCCTGTCGAAGCGGCAGACCTTCAGGTTCCCATTCCGACAGCAAGCGGGGAGACTTCGGTGGCCAAGCCAGTCGAGGCAGCTCCGAAATTTGATGCCAAGGCGGCCGTCGCTCAAGCCTGTGCCCTTCCCGGGGTTGCCTCCTGCAGCGTGATTTTCGCGGATGGCTTAATCATCGCCGGAAACATCCCGGACGAAATGCATATGGAAGGTTTGAGCGCGGTGGCACCGACGATGCTGAAGAAACTGCAAAAACATATGTCTGAGACTCAACTCGGTCCCCTTAGCTGCATGACGGTCCATGGTGAAAAGTCGCCCGTGACATTCTTTAGTGCCGGCGATCTTTGCCTGACCGCGGTGCACAACGGCAGCGAATTGAGTGCGGAGAGCCGGCGCGAGCTCAGCCGCATCACACAGGAACTTTCGCGAACCTATCCGCAAGTGGAGACTCCTCATGTCGATCATTAATTACGCCAGCCGCGAGATTCAGTTTAAGATCGTTTATTACGGTCCGGCCCTCTGCGGCAAAACCACCAACCTCGGCTACATTCATCAGCGGATTAATCCGCAAAACCGCGGCGACCTTGTTTCACTCGCTACCGCATCCGATCGCACCTTGTTCTTCGACTTTCTCCCGCTCAACGCTCTGGTTATTAAAGGCTTTGTCACCAAATTCCAGCTCTATACCGTCCCCGGTCAGGTAATTTACAACGCCACCCGCCAGCTCGTCCTGCGCAGCGTCGACGGCATCGTTTTCGTGGCCGATTCGCAGTGGGAAAAAATGGAGGAGAACGTCGAGAGTTTCAAAAATCTCGAGGACAACCTGGCGAAGCAAAACATGTCACTCGACGATGTCCCCTACGTCTTGCAGTACAACAAACGCGATCTGCCAAATATCGCCCCCGTTAATTATCTGGATTACGTCCTGAACAACCGGAAGAAACGAGTGCAAAGTTTCGAGGTCATCTCCAGCACCGGGCAGAATGTTTTCGCCACCCTGAACGCTGTTTCGCAGGTTCTGCTGCACAAGTTTAGCAAGCAAAGTGACGCCGGCCGTTCTGCTGCGCCGGGCGTCGCCAAGCCGGGGCAAACACATGTCGCGCCCGAGGCGCAGCGAAGCGTGGCATGAACGCGATTCCCGTCCTTACCATCGAGGACGTCGCAACGCTCGATGGCGTGCTCGCCGACTTCTTAAAAAAGGCGGAGGCCGAGTTAACCGTCGTGATCGACCGTGGCGGTAATGTCATTTCGCAATACGGCGACATGACGGTGATGGACGTGACCATCATCGCTGCGCTCGCTGCCGGATCCTTTGCTGCGACGCGTGAACTGGCACGCCGGATTGGGGAAGTGGAGTTCAATGCCCTTTATCACCAGGGCAACGGCAGTCACATTTTCATGAACTCAGTCGATGACGAAACGATCATGATCACCGTTTTTGGTCCGCGGACGACGGTTGGGCTGGTTCGTTTCTATTCTACCGGCACGGCGCAGCAGGTCGCACTTCTGTTAAAATCGCTGCAAAAAGATAATCACGGCTTCAGCTTCAACGCTTCCGATATCACTGCCGCGCCAATCTTTGCAGACGCGCCGCCGGCGGCCTGATGGAATCATAGTCGCCTCGGCGGCGAATGATCTGGTGTTTAGCGCCAACGGCGCTTCGTCATAGGAAGCCTGGGGCATCGCCCCAGGGCTTTGGATTCAATGGTTAACGCCGCTGAAGGCGCGACTCAAGGCACGGGTTGAACCGCGCTTTCAGCGATGGGTCGCCCTAGGCTCGCCACGGCGAGTCCGTCCGACGGCGGACTAGAATGATACTGCGCCGTTGGCGCTAAACACATGCGCCAGCTTTTTGAGTGCGGCAGTCATATCGCGAGCGAATCCGCCCTCACCTGGCGCTTTGCCGTACGGTCTCCCTCCCAATCTCTCCCGCTGGGAGAGACGCACGCGCAAGCGGCAGTGAGGGCAACGCAGTGGGGGTCGGGGAGAGGATTGAGGTGAGAGCCTTTCTTGGTGGATCGGCCGCCCTTCGGCAAGCTCTGGGCCTCGACCCTGTCGAAACGGCTCCGCCCGGGCGCCAGGAATCCCGTCGCGTTACTTGACACGAAAAATGAGATACCGCTCCGGTGGGATGCGCGCAAATGCCCAGGGCAATGGGCCCCAAATGCTTGAATAAAATCCAGCGCGCATTTCTGGGCTCATCGTTGCCAGTAAAAACTGAGGGTAGTTAACCTGTTCGGGAGGACCAGTTGTTGGGACAGGCGGAGTCAAACTAACGTTGGTGTTACCTAATGCAAGGATAAGCAGATCAC
>QHRO01000330.1 GCA_003220155.1 Verrucomicrobiota bacterium | reverse complement strand
AACTCGCTGAGAGGATAACCGAAAACGGTTGCGGCCGGCGCGTTGGCGAAGCTGATCACGCCAGCTGAGTCGACCATGATCATCGCGTTCGGCGCGGCATCGAGCACCAACCGGAATTTTTCTTCTCCGCGCTTCCGCTCGGTGATGTCAATGCATGAGCCGATGTAGCCGAGGAACGCGCCATTCGGGGCAAAGCGTGGTGTTCCAGTATCCAGAACCCAGCGGTATTCGCCGTCACTTCGCCGCAGGCGATATTCCATTGTAAACGGTTGGTGCGCGTCGAATGAATTTGCGTAAATATCGTGACAGCGGTCGAAGTCTTCCCGGTGGACGCCTTCGGCCCAGCCATTGCCAAGCTCCTGCTCCAGCTTTCTGCCGGTAAAGTCGAGCCACCCTTTGTTGAAAAAGATGCAGAGCTTGTTTGGGCCCGACAGCCAGATCATCACCGGCGCCGTGTCGGCCATGGCGCGAAAACGAGCCTCACTTTCCAGGAGCTCTTCCTCTGCATGTTTGCGGAGTGTGATGTCGCGCGACACCCCGCGCGCGAAGGCCGGTTTGCCACGTTCGTCTAACTCGACGCTGCCATGACCCGCCATCCAGCGTGTGCTTCCGTCCGGGCGCGTGATGCGATATTCGTTCTCATAGTCGCCGCCACTGCTCTCGAACATTTGCTGCACAAGTTGCTTCGTACGTTCCCGATCCTCGGGGTGCACAACCTGGAGGACCCGGTCAAAGCTCACTGGCTCCGATTCCGCGAAGCCGAACAACCTTCTCCATTGCTCGGTTACCCAAAGTTCGTCATTCTGGATGTTCCAAAACCACAGACCGAGTTTCGCCGCGTTGGCCGCCAGGTTAATGCGCGCTTCGCTTTCCCGCAGCGCCTCCTCAGCCCGCCCGCGTTCCGCCATGCCGGCGGAAAGCGCCATCGCAGTAATGGTGAGCACAGTCGTCCAGGACTGCAGAGAAAGAAGCGACTCGTTTTTCGTTTCCCCGACAAATGGCCCAAAGCCATGCATTGTACCCCAAATCGCGAACGCCGAGAGAATGAAGATGCCCGTAGCGGTTTCGCGCTGCGCGAAGCGAAAGGCCGTCCAAATCGCAATCGGTCCGAAGATGACGAATGGGAATGGATAATTCCTGGCCGGAATTGTAAGCCATCCGCAAAAGACCGCTTCGCTGAGGACGAACAACAGCAGTAGGAGGATGCCGGCTTCAACCGCTTCACTCCTGTTCCAGCGCCGCTTTGATGCGATGCTCCAGAGAATAATCAATGGAGCGACCAGAAGATCGCCCGTTGTGTCGCCCAGCCACCACGTTAGCCAGATCGCGCCATAATTCGTCCAATCCGCGAAACCAGCAAGTGCAAGACTGGTCACACCAAAAGCCGGGCTGATAATTGTGCTAACCACTGCTGCCAGCGCGAACTTAAAAACGCCTTGCGGACGATCGAAGACGGTTGTGCCACCGGCGAACCGATTCACCAGCCAGGCACCGCACACAGCTTCGAGCGTGTTGCCGCTCGCGACGGCGAGCGATGTTGCGACATTGCCCTCAGTGGTAACGTTCACCAGAAATGCACCGACAAAAATTGCAGGCCAGGCTCGGTAACCGAGGACGAGCAATGCCCCGAGCGCAATTCCCGCTGGCGGCCACACCGGCGATGCACTCGCGTGCAAAGATGCCAGCATCAATCCGAACTTGCCGGCGATGAAGTAGACAACCGTTAAAAGGCCAATGACTAGCAGCCCAGAAAAAGCTCGCGATTGCATTGCCTGACCGCCTCAGCGAATCGTCTTCTCTCTACGTCGGCCTTGAGCGACGTCAACACCAGAAGACTGATCGCTTTCCAGCTTTTCCCTGATCGCGGCAGGCCGGACGCCGCTCTGTCATGATAAGCGAGCCTGCCTATCCTTCTTAATAATCGCGTACGTGGGAATATTTCGATTCGTTGCCGAGCTCGGGCGGAAATTCTGAATAGCCGGCGTGAATCCAAAGAATATCACTCGGGAGTAGTGGATACTAACTTTCGCGCGGCCCCGTTCGCCGTAGAGCACGAGCACTGACTTTTTTGGCGGGTTGCGAAGCAGCCTCCGCGGAAACCGAGAAGACTAGCAAGCCCGCTCGTTTGGCGAGCTCGTGCTTCGGGCAAGCGAACCATAAAACAGGCGCCCCCATCGTCACAATTTTCGCCCGAAAGTGTCCCGCCGTGCGCTTCGATGATGCTGCGGGAAATCGCGAGCCCCATTCCGGTGCCTTCCGCTTTTGTTGAAAAGAATGGCTCGAAAAGTTGTTCGACCAGCCCCTCGGGAAAGCCGGGACCCGAATCGCGCACACTGACAACAATTTCTCCGTTTCCGTTACTGCCAGCATGAATGACAAGGCGTCGCGCATCAGGGCGCATAGCCGACATTGCTTCAAAGGCGTTGAGCGTGAGATTGAGAAACACTTGCAGTAACTGCACGCGATCTGCCCACACTCGGCCGCCGTCCGAATCCACTTCGGCTGATACTGTCACGTCCCTTTCCACCGCCTCGGCGTGAACAATCCGGAGGAGATCATGAATGATGCCCTCGATCTGGATCAAGGCGTGGTGCTCCTTGCCTTTGCGGACCATATTGCGAATACTTTGAACAATCTCACCGGCCCGGCGGCCGTCAGCCGCGATGTCAGCGAGCAAATCGTTTAACTCCCCGATTTTGACTTTGCCGGCCGTGATTAGGCGTTGCCCAGCGCTGGCATTCGCTACCATTGCCCCAATCGGATTGTTAACTTCGTGGGCGAGCGAGGCCGCCAGTTCGCCCATGACCGCAACGCGTCCGACGCGGGCCAGTTCCATGTTTTGGCGCTGGTGCTCCAACTCCGCCTGCTTGCGCGCGGTAATGTCGATCACCGATGCCAGAACAAACAGACCTTGCGCGGTGCGGATCGGATTGAGGCCCACTTCGACGGGAAATTCGCTGCCGTCTTTCCGCCGGCCAAAAAGATCGCGGCCAGCTCCCATGGCACGGCTGCTCGGTTGGGAATGGAAGCCTTTACGATAACCGCCATGTCGATCGCGGAAACGTTCCGGAATCAACGTTTCGACATGGCAGCCGATCAACTCGCTGAGAGGATAACCGAAAACGGTTGCGGCCGGCGCGT
>QHRO01000254.1 GCA_003220155.1 Verrucomicrobiota bacterium | reverse complement strand
TCGATCCCGCCGTTTTTCATGGCAGGCGCGCGTTTTCTTTCTGCGGGTATAATCATGTACGTCAGCGCACGCATAAGTGGCGCGCCTCCCCCGACAAGCATGACTTGGCGTAGTGCTTTCATCATCGGCGGCTGCCTCCTGCTCTGCGGCAATGGAGGCGTGACGATCTCCGAAAAGTGGGTGCCAACCGGGCTCGCCTCCGTGCTCGTTGCTACCGTCCCGATCGATATGGCTTTGCTCGGATGGATCACCGGCCTGGCACGGCGGCCGACGCCACTGGTATGGCTCGGGCTGATCGGCGGATTTGTTGGGGTTGGACTTTTGCTCGGGCCGGCGCTGACCGCGTTTTCGGCTACGTCGCATCTTGCGCTTGGGATGTCGATCCTACTGATTGGCTCGCTCGTTTGGTCGGCCGGATCGCTTTATTCATTGAAAGCGAAGAGTTCGCCTTCGCTCTTTCTCGCTGCTGGCCAGCAAATGATTTGCGGCGGCGCTTTGCTTTTACTCTTCGGAGCCGTGCTAGGCGAAGAGCACCAATTCAATCTGCAAAAGCTGAGTCCAATATCGATCGGGGCGTTTATCTACCTGGTTTTGGTGGGAGCCCTGGTTGGCTATACGGCTTATTTCTGGCTTTTGCGCCACTGTGAGCCAGCGAAAGTTGCCACTTACGCCTATGTGAATCCGGTCGTAGCGGTGATTCTGGGAGCGCTTTTCGCGGGCGAGCGTCTTACTTCGCGCACGATCGCGGCAGCGGCGTTGATTATTGGATCGGTCGCAATCGTCATCACCACGCAACAATTAAGACCGAAATCCGTGCCGCCGGTTTCGGCCGCATTGGCCGAAGCAGATTAGTGATCCCGAACAAAATCCGAAGGATTCTGTGAAGTTAGCTCACAGGTTTCATAGCGGGATCCCTCGACTTCGCTCGGGATGACATTGAAGGGACAGCTGCAACGCTTGGCATTCCTGGCATGTCTTCTCTAGTATCCTTCGATGGCTGAAACGCCGAAGAAAGAAACAATCGAAGTTGTTCTTAAAAATTGGCGCGCGGAAGTAGAGACAGCGCAGGTCTATCGCGACCTGGCTGCGCGCGAGAGCGACGAAAAACGCAAAGGCATTCTCATGCGCATGGCCGAGGCGGAAGAGCGTCACGCCAGGCGATGGGAGCAAAAATTGCGCGATATGGGTGAGCCAGTTCCGACGTTAACCGACAACATCTGGACTCGCTTTAAACGCCGATTCACGCGTTCACTTGGAACCGACATCGCGATTCGTCGAATGGAAGCGGCGGAGGAAAAACATGAGCGCGAATTTTCCGCGCAGCGCGATCGTGCTCTCGCGGCCGAGCAGGATGTGCAGGAATTCTTGCGCACCAGCGCGTTGGAAGAAAAAGCGCACGCGCGGGCGTTGAACGCGATGGCCGGACCAGCGAATCCCAAAACCGCGCTCGATACAATTCTAAAACGAGAGCGTTGGCACGGACGCGGCGGTAGTTGGGTTGCCGACGCAATCTACGGCGTGAATGATGGGCTCGGCGCTGTCTTCGGAATTGTTTCCGGTGTCGCTGGTGCAACCAACAATCAACAGCATTATGTTTTGATTTCCGGTCTCGCCGGAATGCTGGCGTCCGCTCTGTCGATGGGCGCGGGCGCGTATCTCGCGGTCAAAAGCGAGGGCGAAGTTTATGAGGCGGAAATCGCACGCGAGAAAGCGGAAGTTGAAGAAAACCCTGAGGAAGAAATCGAGGAGATGGCGCTCTTCTACCAACTCCAAGGCTTCAGCGTGGAAGAATCACAAAAGATGGCCGAGCGGCTGGCGGAAAATCCCGAGCAACTGGTTCAGGCGATGGCGCAAAGCGAACTCGGGCTTTCCGAGCATCGCTTCCCCAATCCATGGAAATCGGCAACTTCAGCATCACTCTCCACCGCCGTGGGGGCCTTCATTCCCATCATTCCTTTCTTTTTCATGACTGGATTGCCCGCTGTTATCGTGGCTTTTGTCGTCAGCATCGTTGCGCACTTTGCTGTCGGCGCGATCAAATCGCTGATAACTATTCGCTCGTGGTGGGCATCCGGTTTTGAGATGACTCTCGTCGGCGTGATCGAAGCGGTCGTGACCTATGGCCTTGGTCTGGCTTTCGGGGCCGCTGTGTAATGATATTTTGGCTTAATGAAGTGATTGGTGAGAACGGAAAAGAGATCTACCTCTCACTTCTCGCTATTCAACACTCATTGCTCGCGACCTCCCCACGATCCCGAGTCCGGGTGCGAAAATCCCGTTCGCGGGACACAATCGATAAGCAGCGTGCACAACGGTGACAGTTAAGCCGCGCAACCAGACGTGCTTGCGACTAAAACTTGTCTTTGGCACGTCCGTTGCGTAAGGCTCCTCGAACACTGTCGTTCATTCACTCAATCTATGTACTCTCGACTCACCATTGTTTCCGTCGCCAGCGCATTAGCCGTTTCCGCGGTCTGCGCTCAGGATAAACCGCAACTAACCGTTGACGAGTTGGTCGCAAAAAATGTGGCGGCCAAGGGTGGCGCTGACGCCATTCGCGCTCTGCAATCGGTTCGTTTTACCGGCAAAATGCTGGTGAATGAAGGCCAGATCCAGCTCGCTTATGTCGAGAGCAAGAAACGTCCCGCCGAAGTGCGGTCTGAAGTAACGTTGCAGGGCATGACCGCCATCCAAGCCTATGATGGCGAACAAGGCTGGAAAGTTTCGCCGTTCCAAGGCCGCAAGGATCCGGAAAAAATGTCGGCCGATGACACAAAGTCGTTGCTGGAAGAGGCCGAGATTGACGGGCCATTAGTCGACTGGAAAGCAAAAGGCAGCACAGTCGAGTATCTCGGCACGGAAGACGTCGACGGCACCTTGGCGCACAAGCTCAAAGTGGTTCGCAAGAACGGCGACGTAACTTTTGTTTATCTCGATCCCGATGCTTTCCTGGAAATTCGTAAGACTACGCAACGGGTGGAGCAAGGTGCACAAGTGGAGGTAGAGACCGATGTGGGCGACTACGAAAAAATTGCCGGCGTCTTTCTTCCGTTTTCCATTGAGTCCGGCCGCAAAGGCGGACCAGACAAACAAAAAATCGTCATCGACAAAGCAGAACCCAACATTTCGGTTGATGACGCGATCTTCAAATTTCCAACCGCGAAATAATATATGCGTCTTATTATCCCTGCTTTTTTTTCTCTAATTCTCGTTAGTCCATCAGTTTTCGGCGCGAACGAAGCGCCTTACAATTCCGGCACAATTTCCGGGCTGGGTGCACGCAATATCGGGTCAGCCACGATGAGCGGCCGCATTTCCGCAATCGCGGGGGTAAAAGAGTCTTCGGGCAAGATTACCCTCTTCGTCGGCGCAGCCAGCGGTGGCATCTGGAAATCGGATGACGGCGGCACCCGCTTCCGGCCGGTCTTCGACGAACAACCGGTGCAATCCATCGGCGCGATCGCGATTGATCCGAAGAATTCCAGGAACATCTGGGTCGGCACTGGCGAATCGTGGACCCGCAACAGCGTCTCAATTGGCGACGGCATCTACAAATCAAGCGATGGCGGTGAGACCTGGACTAATGCCGGATTGCCGAACTCGGAACGAATCGCCCAAATTGTGGTGAGTCCGAAAAACAGCGACACGGTTTTTGCCAGTGTGCCCGGAGCGCTCTGGAGCGACTCGGCCGATCGCGGGCTTTATCGGACAACCGATGGCGGCAAAAATTGGGGGCTCGTGCTCAAGGGAAGTAATCTTTCAACCGGATGCTCCACCGTCGCGATTGATCCCAACGATTCGAACGTAATGTTTGCTGCGCTGTGGGATTTTCGGCGCAAAGGCTGGACTTTTCGTTCCGGCGGCGATAGCCCGAACGCTCCGTCGGGCAGCGGGTTGTTTCGCTCTAACGACGGCGGCAACACTTGGAACGAGATCACCGCTGAGAACAGCAAGGGTTTTCCAAAAAAGCCGTATGGTCGTATTGCGGTTGCGATCGCGCCATCGAATTCGAAACGGGTTTACGCTTTTGTTGAATCAACCGACAGTGCCCTATTCGTCTCCGACGATGGCGGCAGCGCCTGGGGCAAGCGCGACAAGAGTCAATGGATGGTCTGGCGTCCGTTTTACTTCGCCAATCTAATAGTTGATCCGAAAAATCCCGATCGCCTTTTTAAAACCGGCGGATCGATGATTGTTAGTGAGGACGCGGGGAAAAGCTTCGCCGCGGTTGGCGGGATGCACGGTGACGTTCATTGCGTCTGGATCGATCCCACTAATCCCCAAACTGTTTTTTCCGGTGATGATGGCGGGATGTGGTATTCCTACAACAGCGGGAGCAAATGGTGGAAAGGCGATAATCTTCCTGTCTCGCAGTTCTACCATGTCAGCGTTGACGACCAGGATCCGTATCGGGTCTATGGCGGATTGCAGGACAACAGCAGTTGGGTCGGGGATTCACAGTATCCCGGCGGCGTTACCAATTCCCGATGGGAAAACATGTTCACTGGTGATGGTTTCTTCTGTTTTCCTGATTCGGGCGATCCCGATTACGTCTATGCCGAATATCAGGGCGGTTATGTCGGCCGGGTAAATCGATATACCCACGAAGCGCGCGACATTCAACCCAAGCCGAACTACAAGGAAAAACTGCGCTGGAATTGGAATACCCCGATGGCGCTCTCGCCTAACGAGAAAGGGATACTCTATATGGGCGCTCAATTTCTCTTTCGTTGGCGCGATCATGGTCAGAACTGGGAGCGTATTTCGCCTGACCTGACGACTAATAATCCGGAGAAACAGAAACAGGAACAATCGGGTGGGATCACCGTCGATAACTCCGCCGCGGAGATGCATACCACCATTTATTCCATCAGCGAATCGCCCAAGGACAAGAATGTGATCTGGGTCGGAACCGACGATGGCAACCTGCAACTGACCCGCGATGGTGCTAAGAGCTGGAACAATGTGGTCGGAAATATTCCCGGCCTTCCGCCGGACTCATGGGTAAGCTGGGTTCAGGCCAGTAACTACGATGCCGGCACCGCCTACGCCGCTTTCGATCGCCATACCTTTGGTGACATGGCACCGTACCTTTTTCGCACGACTGACTTCGGGAAAACGTGGACGCCACTAGTGACCGCGCAGGACGCGAAAGGTGTTCGAGGTTACGCGCACGTCATTAAGGAAGATGTCGTGAAGCCGAATCTGCTTTTTCTCGGAACCGAATTTGGCCTTTACGTTTCGATTGATGGTGGAAAGGAATGGGCGCAATTCAAAGGTGGTCGTTTCCCGGCGGTGGCAGTGCGCGATCTGGCGATCCAGCCGCGTGACAACGATCTTGTGCTGGCAACCCATGGGCGCGGGATCTGGATTGTCGATGATATCACTCCGTGGCGTGCGCTAACCCCCGAGCTTCTTCCACAGGAGGCAACTTTCGTCTCGGCGCGGCCGGTGCAGCAGCGCATTGAAGGTAACGGCGGCTGGGCTAATGGCGACGCCGTATTTGTTGGCGATAATCCACCGGACGCCGCCGTCATTACTTACTACCAGAAGTCACGACATCTTTTTGGCAAACTGAAACTGGAAGTACTCGATTCTTCCTGCCAGGTAGTTGACGAACTACCGGCTAGTAAGCGACCGGGCTTGAATCGCGTGACTTGGAGCATGCGGGCAAAGCCGCCCCGCGTTCCACCAGCAGCGCAGGTTGCTTTCAATGGCGTCCGTGGCCCGCGTCTTGTTCCGGGCGTTTACACGATTCGCCTAACGAAAAATGGGAAAACCACTGAAACGAAGCTTACCATCGGGCTCGATCGACGGGCGAAATTCGGCGAAGCGGATCGTAAAGCGCAGTTCGATGCAGCGATGAAGGTGCGTGCTTTGTTCGATGAAGAGAGCGCCTTGATGGACCGTATCGTGGCCCTGCGCGGCGCGCTCGCGAAAATCGGCAGCGCCTTGCCAGAGTCCGATCCATTGAAGAAGACCGTGAGCGATTTCGATAGCAAAGTGGACGCAGTCCGCAAACAAATCGTGGCCACGAAAGAAGGTGGCGCGATCACGGGCGAGGAACGTTTGCGCGAACATACCGATCAACTTTATGGCGCACTCCTGAGCTATGAAGGCAAGCCGGGCGACTATCAGCTTGCTTACATCGATGCGTTGAAACGCGAACTCGCCGATGCCTCGAATGAGTTTGCTGGGCTAGTGGCAAAAGATTTGCCCACGCTAAACGACACCCTCAAAGCCAAAGGACAACCGACGATTTCGCCACCGCCGGAGAAGGTCGCGGTTAACGACGACATCACCAACTTTGTCGGCGGTGGCGGCATTATTGGGCAAACCGATCCCGATGGACCTGCTGCCAAAATTACTCTGCCCGCGGATCTTCGTATTTTGCATTAACTCGGAGTCCCCATAATTCTCCGAACCGGATGATTCGCATCTCGTTCCAGAAATCCGTCTTTTGATGGGAGGCTCTCGGATCATCTGGTTACGATTTTCGTCTGTTTGTCCACATCCGGGCTGGAGAAAAACGAGTCTTATGCGTAATGTCTCCTATGACATCAAGACGCAGCTTCGGCAGCAAGGCTCTTCTGATCCTTGCTTTTGTGTGTGCAATTTCAATCAGCACTGTTGCGCAGGCGAGTCCTCCGCCTGGTCGCGTGGTTGTGAAAAGAGTGCCGAACTTCGGTTGGAATCTGGCTTTCCAGCTACAGATCGATGGCGGGTCTGTGGCGACCATCGCACCGCGCCACCACTTCGACGGTTGGATGCCAGCAGGGCGCCATCTCTTAACAGTGGTCACAGCGTCCTACGTGGGCTTGCCCTGGCCGACTTCGACAATAGTGAACGTCGAGCCGGGGCGGACCTATGTGTTCACCGCGATGTGGGATTCGAATCTGATTTTTCTCCGCCCAGCAGGAGTGTGGTTGACTCCCGGCAAGGAGTGGGAACTTAGAGCTCATTAAACAGCTATTCGGCCTTCGCCGGAACGCTCCAATCAGGCACCTGAGGCCAACCTTGAGGGACGTCCGCCTTCGCGAAGGTTCCGGCTGGAGGTAAGGGGATTCGAACCCCTGGCCTTCTCATTGCGAACGAGACGCTCTACCAACTGAGCTATACCCCCAAAAGAGGCCATCTTATCAGATTGAGGTGGTTTTTCAAACCCGACGCCTTGCCGCGTGCATTTTCGCCTTGCCACATCTTTCAAACTCCGTTGGATAAATTGCACTGATATGCCGGAGCAATATTTAACTGCACAACTTCATTGACGCATGAAACACAAGAATTTCTTAATTATTGGCGCGTTTTTCGCGACTGTTGTCGTTTGCTTCCAGCTTCATACTCAGGCCGCGCCGAAAAAAGCTTCGCCTTCACCTGACGCCGGCAATTCCGCGGATGCCGATGCATCCCCTGCAACCGCAGCAACGGCTAGCGGCAAGATGCGGGCTACTCCGTTCAAAGGCATGATTGCCGCAGTAGATGACAAAGCGAAGACGTTCACGATCGCCAGTAAAGAAAATTCGCGTGTCCTGAAGATTACCGACAAAACCATTATCACCAAGGGTGGCCAGCCCGCGACGATGAAAGACGTGGTTGCTAACCAGGAAGCGAGGGGTTCGTATTACAAAATGCCTGATGGCTCGATGGAGGCAAGAATCGTGAAGCTTGGGCCATTGACCGAAGTCGAGAAGGCGGAAAAGGAAGCGCGCAGAGTGAAACGGGAAGAAAAGAAAGCAGCTATGTCGCCGGCAGCTTCTGCTTCGCCATCGGTAAGTCCGAGCACGTGATGCGGCATTCGCGCGCCGCGCAGCGCACAGGGCTCTCATGAGATTTCTGAACAGAAGATAACAAAGGAAGCAAAGAGCGCTTGGACGGACGGTCTCATAGGCTTCGTTACCTTTGTTACCTTCTGGTGCGCCAGCACCGCCAACTAAACTAATGAACTGAAAAGTGTTCATCATGTGAACTGAACGTCCAGCATGTAGTGAAACGGACAGTGCAGTAAGCAATTGCTGCGCTGAAGCTCCGTGGAGCGAACCTGTGAGCCGTAGCGCAAGCGAACCCGAATCGGCCTCGTTAAACCAAAAATGAGAGCGGCCAGACTTCCAGAAGGGTTGAAGCCAGACATCCGGTGTGAAGAGATGTTTGCGAGCAATGCCGGAGTTCTCCGGGGTGAAAGGGGACAGCGCGCAGGGACAGTTGGGTTGGGCAGGCTGGGAGAGCCTTGCCGCCGGTTGCGGCGACGCAACAAGACAAGCAGCGAAACTATAAGCTGCCTAGTTGGGGGCAAGGCAGTCGGAGAGGCTCGTAGTAGCGATGAAGCGGGGTAACGCCTGTGGAGCGAAGGGGCCTTGGCAGGAGCGAAGCAGGCTCAAAGAGTCTTGGGAGCTGATTGGGGGATGAGCAACCCACCTACGACAGGAAAGCTGGAAGCGGAGCTACAGGTAAGAGAAGCGATGCTGCCGGCGAAACTCCGGGACTGGCGAGCGAAGCTGAGTACGAAAGCCAAACAGGAGAAGCGATTT
>QHRO01000329.1 GCA_003220155.1 Verrucomicrobiota bacterium | reverse complement strand
GATCGCGACGTCGAGGATTTCGGGGATGTTGCCCATTTCAAAATTCAGTTTTGTCATGATGTTGGCGCGCAGGCGCTCCATGTCGCGGTCCTGAATATGGCGTCGGTCCGCCCGCAAATGCGCGGTGATGCCATGGGCGCCGGCACGCTCACAAATCGAGGCCGCTGCGATCGGATCGGGCTCAGCGTTTTTTGAATCGGGCATTGTCGAGTAGCGCGCCTGTCGCAGCGTCGCGATGTGATCGATGTTAACTCCGAGGTGCAGGGTTCCCATTCTTCGAAATCAGAGCAGAAGCCACGCGCAGAGCAAGCAGATGGAGCCGGCGCGCCCTCGCGCTGGAAACCAGGAATGTCGAAAGCATGTTCAGCGATTTCGCTTGACCGGTCCACACGCGGGCCGGCTCTATCGCCCGCGTGAAATGGAGGAGGCATCTAGCGCACGCCGATTCATTTCGCGATAACCCGATTGTCTTCATCACGACGTGCACGGCCAGGAGACGGAAGTTCCTAGCCTGTTCGGAGGTCCACGAAATTCTGCGCGGCATTTGGATGCGTTCGGCCAAGCATGACGGCTGGTGGGTAGGCCATTACATCTTGATGCCAGATCATCTGCATTTATTCGCGCGGCCAGAAATCGATGCTGATCCGATGGCCAATTGGGTGCAGATGTGGAAAAGCGTCAGTTCGCGACGCATCGCAGCAATATCAGCGTTAATGCCGCCAATTTGGCAGGCTGATTATTTCGATCGGTACTTACGTTCGGCTGAGAGCTACTCCGAGAAATGGCAGTATGTCGCGGATAATGCTGCGCGTGCTGGACTCGTTAGCGGCGGCGAAGCGTGGCCGTACCACGGAACAATTCACGATATGATGTTCTGAATGCAGCGGGTTGCACTCTCGCGTCTGGACGATTCGAAAGCTTGCATCTGTTTTCCGGCTGGAGGGCCAGCCGGCTCCAAAAAGAAAAATGAGTCGTCCACTTTTTGCCATTGCGTTTGGTGCGTTGCAAAACCGCGACGAAGCCGAAGACGTGGTGCAGGATGCATTCGTCAAAGCGTGGAAATCGCGTTGACAGGTGCGCAATCCAGAGAAATTTCCGGCCTGGCGAGGCCTTTCTTGCTCGAAGCATCCAAGCATCGTAAAATGAATTGGCGCGTATGCGCACGAAGGAAACCCCGATGAGTATTCAATCTTTCAGCCGAACCAACCGGGCGGTGCAATCGCTGCCGAAACATCTCCTGCAATTTGCGGTCGACCAACGCTACGAAGAATATACGTCGGTCGATCACGCCGTCTGGCGTTTTATCATGCGCCAGAACATTTTTTTCTTGAAGGAATACGCCCACAAAGTCTATTTCCAGGGATTGCTCGATACCGGCATTTCGTTTGAACGCATTCCACGGATCGAAGAGATGAACGACATCCTCGGCCGGATCGATTGGGGCGCGGTGGCGGTGGACGGATTTATTCCGCCGGCCGCGTTCATGGAATTTCAGGCTTACAAAGTTCTTGTGATCGCGTGCGACATGCGTCAGATCCATCACATCGAATACACGCCCGCGCCCGATATCGTGCACGAGGCGGCTGGGCACGCGCCAATTATTGTCGACCGGGAGTACTCGAATTATTTGCAGCGCTTCGGCGAAGTAGGCGCGAAAGCGATGCAGTCGCGACGGGATTTCGAGCTCTATCAAGCGATCCGGCATCTATCGATTTTGAAGGAACTGCCAAACTCCGATCCAAAAGAAGTTGAAGAAGCGACTCGCGAGGTGGAGCGGCGACAGAAGAATTTGGGTGAACCATCCGAAATGGCGCTGCTTTCGCGCTTACATTGGTGGACAGTCGAGTACGGACTGATCGGCACCTTCGATAAACCAAAAATCTACGGCGCTGGGTTGCTCTCTTCCATCGGCGAATCAGTTTCGTGTCTGGAAGCGAACGTAAGAAAGATTCCGTACTCGATTGATGCCCAGAATACGCCTTTCGACATCACCACGCGGCAGCCGCAACTCTTCGTCTGCCGTGATTTCAATCATCTGCGCGATGTGCTTGAGGAATTTGCCAGCACCATGGCTTATCGGGTTGGCGGCCTCGAGGGCATCAGCAAGGCGATCGAGTGCAATAACATCGCAACCTGTGAATACTCATCGGGATTGCAGGTGAGCGGCGTCTTTTGCGAGGTGCTAACTGACGAAAACAAGCAACCAATTTATTTCAAGTCGAAGGGACCTACCGCGCTGGCATTTCGAAACAAGGAACTGACTGGGCATGGGAAGGACCGGCACGCGGAAGGATTCGGTGCTCCGATTGGTCGTTGGCGAAATGTTCATGTCGCGCCCGAAAATCTTTCCAGGGACCAATTGCATAGCGTCGGCATTGTCGATGGAAGGAAA
>QHRO01000327.1:1201-3658 GCA_003220155.1 Verrucomicrobiota bacterium | reverse complement strand
GTCCCTGCCAAAAAGGATCGCCCTAAATGTAATAATTTCGCCGGAGGCCGCCGAAGCGACTGTGAAAACGATCACAAGCCTATCGTCCTGGCGGAAGTTCTTATACCCCTGAGATGAGAGCTGTTCGCTGCTGAGCTCGAAGGAGACGAAATGTTTCCGATTGGCCTCTTCGGCAATAGCGGGAATCCCAATTTTCCGAAAAAATGCGATGTAAGGTTCAATTTGTTCATAACGATGGAATGCTGAAAAGAAATGCGTACACGGAAGATCGTATGCTCGATTGGTTTTCCTCTCCCTCTCCAAATTCCGCAGGGCTGCCGCGAATGCATTTTCCAAGCTCGCTTCGGATGCGATCGGTATCGACATGGATTGGCCGAGCACGCCGGCTGCAAATGCGCTGGTGAGGGCGGCATACACTAGAACTATTAGAGAGGTTTTCATCCGCTGAGCCTCTCTGGCGCGAGCGTATCGCTTTGTGCCGGCCTACGATTCAGTTGGTTCCCGGAACAATAATCCACCCTTTTGGCGTTTCGAGTAGACCTACTGTCACTTTCTCCCCTCACGAACAATATCTTCAAAGTTTGGAAGCCAAACAACGGCAGGAATTGGTCGCTCCCCATTAAACGCTTCCCAGCCGCGAACATTGCATCAGCGAGAAAGTTATTGTCGATGATATGGCCAATTACGGTGAAGCACAGATCCTCATGGCAGGTAGTCGAGGCCTCGATGCGAAAGCCAATTGAGTCAACGTGCCATACGCCTCCAATCTGGAACGCACTGGCTTTGTCGATCAGGGCTTTCTGATCGCCAACCCCAAACTCGCGAAGAAACTCCTCGAATGGTCCGCGCCATCGGTCCGGCACAGGTCCGATGATGGGGGATGGCTCGGCAACCTGCGCGCATACCGGGCTAAGAGTTGGCGTCAAGCCGCTAGCCAAAGCGACGATCATCGTTGAGTGCCGCAGAAGTTCTTTCGTTGCCGCTCGCACGACCCGACTCCATGTTTGCAGACTCGCTCGGCCCAATTTCGGGTTCAGATAGCCGGCATCAGGCCAATCAGTTATTATTTCAACTCGGTTTTCCAGCGCCATTCGCCATTTCGCGCGATTTCTAAGATCTTCCCATTTCAGACCGCCCGCGATTGGTTCACATTATTGCCGAGGCGCTGGTAAAGGCGCGAGGCAATCACGACGAATAGAGTGATCGAAATAATGCCGAGCACGCCGTCAGTGACCGCTGCTACTGTTCCATGCCCGACCGAGAACCAAAGGGCTATTCCCACCGGCACGAACGGCAAGCTCGCTAGCAGGGCAATCAAGAAAATTTGCCAAGCGTAGCCTCTGGTATCAGACATCACGTTCCTCCAACTTGCGCCTGCCGCATCCACCGCGATGGCGGGAAACAAGATCGAAAGCCGTGCCATTGCCCAGCATAGGATGAAACTAAAGATGAAAATAAACGCGGGAAAGACGAAGATGGAAATAAAGAACGCGCCTCCGCCGGACAGTAGTAGCAGAAATCCGAACAGCAACGTGAACACGACCTCAAACACGCCCACGCAGGCCCACAAAAATAGCGACCAGCTGAAGAACTTTTTAAAGCGCAGCTGGCGCGGCCTGAGGGTGTAGCTCGGTGCAACGTCATCGAGAATGATTAAGCGATGGACCGCAATGCTGTAAGGCGTAAGCAAGAAAGCGCTCACGCCTCCGATCAGGAACTGCAGGAGCAGGGGGCCGAAGGTGTTCCGCGCGTTGCCATCCGTTAGGGGCACCCGCAGAATATAGAGCCCGACGTTGATCGCTAACGCGATCCGCCAGACCCCGGGTAGACTTGTGAAGACCCGGTAGACGTCGATCCACGCAGCCTTGGCGGCATCCCAAGTTCGGGGCAGCCGCCGGTCTGCCGGTGAAATCGTCGGCACCGAACTCATCACGCCCGGCTTCTATGCATTTGCGTTGAACGGCCTCTGAAGAGGCGGTGCAGGTCGGGTGCCCGTCAGCTCCAAAACAGCAACCGATATTGCCACAATCTCATCCACTGTCAGCGATGAGCAAACGCATCCGGCCGTATCTCACGTGCCCTTCTTTTGGCTTGCGTAATTTGCTCGGGGGACAATTCGGCAGCGAGCTTCGACTTAAAGTCCCGCGGCTCCTTGATTTGGCTCGGATCGATGGTGGCTTCCGCTAACTCGAGAAGCGCGTAAGCCTCGACGAGATCTCGGGCCGTTCCTCTTCCCGTAGTGTAGAGCTCAGCAAGGGAGGCATATGCATAACCTTGGGACGCTGCTGCCTGGTACAAGCGAAATGCCTCCTCCTCGTTTCTTGGGACACCTCGCCCCTGAAGCAGGAGCGAAGCCAAGCTCGCCTGTGATGCCGGGTCACCCAGCTCGGCACCGCGTCGATACCAATAGGCAGCTTTGTCGTCCTCTTTGTCCATGAGATGCATGTTGGCCAGCAT
>QHRO01000327.1:0-1183 GCA_003220155.1 Verrucomicrobiota bacterium | reverse complement strand
ACGTCTCCCTCTCGCGCAAACGTCTCCATCTGAGCGAAGTCGCGCCGAAAGTACATTTGGCGCAGCTCTTCGTCTGTTGGGGGCCGCGCCCAGGATGTGGGTGGGCTCGGGAGATCTCCAACCTCGGTGATCAGATAGGCCGGCTGTCCCGGCGTAAGTTTTCGATGTGCCGATGCTTCGGATGCGCTCTCCGGTGTCAGCTTGCTGGCTCGAAGCCAATTCGGTTTCATGCATCGCGGGGAATTGTTCTCAAGCCGATAGCCAAACTTGGTAACCCCTACGCAACGGATGGAGTGGTTCTTGATCAGTGCGACGATTTCAGTATCACTTGAGAAGTTACAGCAGGATTTTTCTATCCCGCACAGCTTCAGTGAAAGAGAAAAATTCGTTCCTAGCCGTTCGTTCTCCCGCAGAAACCCCTGCTGCACCAGATCACCGTGTTCTGCGAAGCAAACGAGATCGAACGTGCCAATATAATCGAGCGAGGACTTTCCTTCAGAGCTTGCCCTCAAATCTCGAAAAATTCTGTCCTCCACAGTGCCGTCAAAGGCGTCTTTGAAGGTGCACATCGCAACGAGAACGGACAGAAGCAAAAACACGCTGCCAAGGAAAGCAAAGCGCTTGGCTCGAGATGGACGCGAGCGGGCGCCGGCCCAACGGCCGGATACGAACCAATAGGCGAGACCACCGACGCTTCCGGCCGCAGCGAATAGCGGCACAATGAACGGCAGACGCCGGGTTTGCCATTCCTGAAAGAAAAGAAGTGCGATACCCGTCAATGCGCCGCACGCCGTGTAAAAGATCCAGTGCCTCAATCTTCTTGTTTCCCCGACGATGCACACAATCGCGAAAAAGGGCCACGCAGTCAGGAAGATTAACAGGCTGATGAACGCGAAAGGGTATACTGAAAGCGGGAGTCCCCTGGGCAAATGGGTTGGAAACATCGTTGCTTCCAACTCGCGCACCGCGATAAACGCAAGAGCCGCGCTGAGAACGCTAGCAAGGTAGCCGGTGAACAGCCTTAAAAGCCTCGGGCCCTGATCAGATTGGTCGTGCGACGCGTCCATTCGCCCACCCCGAAAGGCGATTGTAACTGCAAAGCCTTTGCCTCAAATCGCTTCAATGATTACGAAGTCAGATCAATCGCTAAGGCAGATTAGCGCTCGCAAGATGTAAAGGCTTT
>QHRO01000125.1 GCA_003220155.1 Verrucomicrobiota bacterium | reverse complement strand
TGGATTCGGTTACGATCCGATTTTCATCCCAGAAGGATTTGAAGAGACGTTCGCCGAATTACCGTCCGACACGAAAAACGCGATCAGTCATCGCGCCAAAGCGGTGGCCGAACTGGTTCGGTATTTCAACATTGCGCGCCGGTCAGCACGAAAGTGATTGGAATGCGAACCCGCGCTGGTGTTCCTGGTTTGAAACGCCAGCGGCGGAAGGCGGAAATGGTGGAGTTATCCAAAATCGGATTACCGATGCTTTGCTCCATCATGGCATCGACGGCCAACCCACTATTGGGATCGACACTGATTACGGCGACGCTGCTCCCGATGATATGGCGGCTGCGCGCTTCGTAGGGGTAATCGGGTCGCGGCGCGCTGAGCACGAACGCCTTGGCATTTCCCACGGCGGCAAACCGTGTTTGCCCGAATGACTGAATGGGGGCGGGAGTCCGTTGCGTTTTGATCACGCGACCAGTTTCCTGAGGTTCAACGAAATCGGCTGCCGGGACCGGTTCGGGCGGCGAGACAGAAATATCGGGATCTGGAGAAATCGGCGGATCATTGACGAAGTAAACTCCGATAACCGCGGAATCTGCCACAGTTGGTGGTGTTGCCGGTGATTCCTGATGAAAGGCGATTGCGACCGCCGATAAGTGAATCAGGACTGCCGCGGCGAGCGCTGTCGCGATCGGCCATTTCGATGGCCTTCGGTAGATGAACGCATTGTTTGTCATCACACCTCCTTGTGAGATCAAACACGCGCGCGACAAAAATCTTAGGGAAATTCGTGTAGCGGTCTCGCCGACCGGTGCGCTTAACGATTCGTAGGCGGCGCGGCCCGGATCTGATACCCGACTTTTTGGATGCCGACTTGGCGGACCTTATCCAAAAGGGCAATGACGTCGCCATGAGTCGACATCATTTCGGCGCTGATCGAGATCTTGATATTCGGATTGGCGGAGTGCAGTTGAAAAAGCCGCGGCAAAACCTGATCATCCTGGACAAACTGCCCGTCGAAAAAAATGGCGTTGCCGGGCGAGACGCGGATGGCGACGTAATCTTTCGTAACCGTAGTAGGGGGTGCACCTTGGGCGGGCAGATTAACCTTAATCCCTTTCATGTGGGTCTGGCTCAGACTCACCATCATGAAACTGGCAAGAAGAAAGAACATGATGTCGATGAGCGGAATGATTTCGATACGCGCCCGCTTTTTGGGAATCGGTGAAGCGACATGCATAATTAAAACATCTTTCGCAAGCTAATAGGACGCGCCGGTCATGGTGAACGTAATCGGTATTCGAACCTTGGAAACCGTGCCCGGTTTAAATCGCCAACGTCTGAACGCGCTCACGGCCGAGTTATCCAGGATTGGGTTCCCTATACTCTGGGCCATCGAAGCATCGGTGACACTTCCGCTGCCTGTATCAACCGAAACCACGCAGACGCCGCTGCCGGTAATGTGTCGACTACGCGCTTCGTAGGGATAATCCGGCCGTGGTGCGCTGATCGCGACCGCTTTTGCCTGTGAAGCCGTCATCATCCCGGGCGGTTTAGGCGGGCCGACCACCTGAGGAGCCTTAATGGGTTGAGCTTTTTGCTTATTCTTTTGTGGTGGCGGCGTTTGTTCTTCGTGGAATTCGGGTTGGATTTCCGGCGGCGGCGGCGCTTCCGGAACTGGAATGTCTTCCGGTGGCGGCGTCGGTTCGTCTGCCGGCGGTTGATCGAGAGTGGCCTCGATTGTGGCCGTCGGGATATCGGAAGTATCGATTGGCGGCGGTTCTTTGTGGAATGCAAGCGCCACCGCAATGCCATGCACCGCCAGCGCTCCTGCGAACGCAGAAATCACCTGCCACTTCGGAGCGGGTTTATATAAGAGCGGACCTGGGCCTTTGTCTTTCATGGTTAACTATGGCTGCCCTGTGCCGGCCGACGGCACCCCCGCCCCTGCCTGGCTCTTGATTTCAAATGCGATTTTGTAAAAACCCTGCGAGCGCAAGATGTCGAGCACGCGAATGATATTGCCGTGCACGGTGTCGCGGTCCCCTCGCACGAACACCTTCGCGTCCGGGTTTTCCTGATGAACTTTTCCCAAAATCGCAGTTAGCTTTTCGTAGTCGACCGGCGTCTTGTCGAAGTAGGGGGTGCCACTGACGTCGACGGAGACACTAATGTAATCGCGCTTTGACTGCGTCTCGCCCGAGGCTCCGGTAGGCAATGTCACTTTGATCCCCTTCATGTGCACCTGGCTCAAGCTCACCATCATGAAGCTGGCGAGGAGAAAGAACATGATGTCGATCAAAGGAATGATCTCAATGCGCGCTTTGTGGTGTGGGATGGGTGAGCTGACGCGCATCGGGCAGTTCCTAGATTGACGACCGGGTCGCAGAAGATGGCGTGGTCGTTTCGCCGATCCCTACTTCCCGCGCTGCTTTGGTTTGGGCTTCCAGCATAACTTCCAGATTCGTTGCAGCCGTCTGCAATTCGAACTCTAAGTTAGACACACGCGAGGTGAAAAAGTTAAAGGGAATCAGTGAGAAGATCGCGATGCCAAGACCGCAGGCGGTGGCGATGAGCGCTTCGGCGATACCGCCGGTGACTGCTTGCACGGCCAGCTCTTCGTTCCCCAGGAAGCTGAAGGAACGGATCAGACCCGTGATGGTGCCTAACAACCCGAGCAAAGGCGCCAGGGTAACCAGCGTGTCCATGACAACGAGAAAACGGCCCGCACGTTTGATTTCGATGCCAGCGGCGACCTGCAACGCGCCTTGCAGCGACGCATGTTGGTGATTCAGCCCGTTCCACATCATTCGCAATACCGGATCGCGTGAACCGCGGGACAAGCGCGAAGCTTCCGTGACGTCGCCCGTCTCAATCGCAGTAAAAACTTTCTCGATCCGTTTTGGATCGCGGCGCATCCACCGGCCGGTCCACCAAAACGCCCGCTCGAGCACGACCGCGACCCCGATGATCGACACAATCAAGATCGGCCACATGATCGGGCCGCCTTTTTGGAAGTTATCGATCAGGAAATTTGTCCAACCTGTTTTGGGTGGCGGAGCTGCGGGCGCGGCGGGACTGGCCGCGGGCGAAGCCGCGCTCAAGGTTGCGGAGACGGCTGGACTTGGCATTGCGCCGGGAGCGGCGGGTGACGTTGCCGGCGCACCGGGGACGCCGGGAGCGGGAGATGGCATGACGCCGGGAGCGGCCGGTGACGCCACGGCACCAGGAGCGCCCGGTGATGTGGCCACACCTGGGGGCGGCGGCAGAGCCGGGGTTGTTGCCGCAGCTGGTGGCGGCGGCGGCGGCGGAGTTTGAGCAACCGCATTAAATGTAATAGCGGCGACAGCGGCGAACACAGAAACAGTCAGGAATGTTTTCATAAGCTTTAGAGATTGTGACCGGCCTTGCGATGAAGAGTTCTACTTATCCCAAACGAAGTTGCCAGGAGTCCAGCAAAACTTTTCATAACACGTTGGGACGAAAATTAATTACGTCTTAACTATCCTATCGAATTATCCAGGCACGTGGGATGTAGCGCAAGCGCGCAAAAATCTTTTTTGCGCGCAAGTTTTTCCGTTCACCTGGCAGCATTGCGCACGCGATTGAGCAATGGCGGCCAGTCGCCGATGCGCGCTTCCAGTTCATCACCGGCGCGAATTGGGCCAACTCCGGAGGGTGTGCCGGTCAAAATCACGTCGCCGGGTAAGAGCGTTAAATTTTGGCTGGCAAAGGAGACGATGTCGGCGACGGAATAAATCATCTGACTGGTGCGGGCGCGCTGTTTCACTTCGCCATTTTGCCGGAGCGTAATCTCAAGATCGGCCACGTCGACATTCGAATAGACGAATGGTCCCATCGGGGTGTAGGTGTCGAACGATTTACAGCGACCGAATTGTTTCTCGGACTTCTGCAGATCGCGATCGCTGATGTCTTCACCAATGCCGTAGCCAAAAATAAAATCGCGCGCGTGCTCGACCCTGACGTTTTTTGCACGCGTGCCGATGACGACGGCAAGTTCGGTTTCAAAATCAGTCTGATGTTCGGGAAACGCGATCTCGATTTCCTGTTTGTGCGCGAGGAGAGAGGTCTGCGCCTTGAACCAGATTAGCGGTGTGCCGAGCGGTGTCCGCTTCATCTCCGCGATGTGTTCGGCGTAATTCAACCCGACCGCGATTAACTTCGATGGCGAAACTGGAACGCCGATTTCGAGGTCGTGCCGGTCGAGTTTTCCCCCGGTTGCTTCAAGGTCCAGCCAAAATGGATTTCTAAGAACGTGCACCTCGTCACCGATCACCTCCCCGTAAAATAACGTGCCGCCTTTAGCCGAAAACGCGCCGAATGTCCGCATTCTTCCTTATTGTAGGGCAACCACGTCGGTTGCCGAAGGAATTTGACGGCGGGCTGCAATTGTTTGTCATCCCGAGCCGCGAAGACGCCGAGGGACCTCACATTCGAAGCTGGCAACACACAAGCCCGTTGGTGTAATCCACGACCTTGTGAGAGCTCCCTCGCCTTCACTCGGGATGACGGAATTACCGCGCGACGATCCCCACGAAATCGCGCACCGCTTTTTCCTCCGGGATTGAAAATGCGGTGCCGTCATGCCTTCGAAACCAGAACGCGCTCGAGGACCCGCCATCGAGATTGAGCGCGCGCTGGATTTTGAAATCGCCCAGCGGCACTGCCAGAATCCTCGCGAGGTCGGCCAAGGTTGCGTCAGAACAAAATCCCAAGGCCGCGCGATCGCCGGAACCGGTTGCAGCGAAAGTCCGACGTGCCGCGCGCATCGCTTCCAAGCCGCGGACCGGTTTTGCAAGATCAACAAGGAATGGTCCGCATTCGATTGCGGCGTTCGGTTTTCGGTGCACGGAGAATTCAGGAACGCGGAAGATGTGGATGGCGTTGTCGGAAGCGAGCACGCCGCTCATCAATCGGCCGCGGGTCAATCGCGAGATAATTTTTCCATCAATGATGCGCAGGCCAAGCGGTGCAAAATTTGGATCGAAATAGCCGCCGTTGATTCCGGCAATGCAATTCGTGGGTCGCATCGCGTCAGACAGAGTGACGCCATCAGCATTATCGATCACGCGTAGCCTGCACGATTTAGTGGAGAACAGCACAAGATCGACCATCGCGTGGTTATCCGTTTCAGATTCCGCGAGATCGATGTGCCGATGAACAACGCGCCCGTCGAATGAATTTTCGTCGCGCGAATTCTTTTCGATCCACTGCGCAGACGCGACTGCCGCGAGCGCGAGAAAGAGTAACGCCGCGCTAACCTGAATTTTTCGCTCCGTCATCGAAAAATGCACCCGCGGGGCAGCTACTTCTTGAAGTAGCGGGATAGCCCAGCCCTTTCCGAATCGGGCCGGGACGAGTGCTGTTTTAAGTCGAGCAACCAATTGGAGGAGATACGCGACCAGTTTGCCCGAAAGGGCTGCTCGACTTTCCGTCGAGCGGACATGAATTGTCCCGGCTAAGTCTTCGCACTGTACTTGTCGAGCAAAGCCTCAAAGCGCGGATCGTTGCGCAGCGGGTCCCACGCGGGACTGAGTTTCAGAAGCGGTACGGTGACCGCACTGGGCCTGCCTAACAAACCATCCAGAAGTTCAATCGCCCGGCCGTTTTCCCCCACGATGCCGCAAACTTCGGCCACGCCTTCTGTGATTTCCGGGCCGCCAAAGGCGTCTTTACTCTCCGGAAGTATTTCGGCCGCGCGCCGTGCCTCATTTAAGGCGGCATCTTTTTCTCCGAGATAAGCCAGGATCTTTGCGAGCTGGATGCGCAGGTCCGGCGAATCGGGACTCTGTTTCAGTGGTGCTTCGACAACTTCTTTTGCTTTGAGGAACGCGGCCCGCGCACCGGCTTCGTCGTGGAGTGCTTTTCGCGCGAACCCGATTAGATAATATTTCCCGCATAAGGCCGCCGGAATCGGCGCTAGGAGATCATCCGACAGGCTCTCTGCTTCGCGCAATCCCTCCTCGTATTTTCGTTCCAAAAGAAATACATCGGCGCGTGCGCCGGTGATTCTCAGTTTGGCCTCGTTATTCATCGGGATCGACTTGACCGCTTCAAACGCCTGCTCCGAAACGCTCAAATCGCCTTTTTCGGCGATAGCCAGCTTTGACTTGATCTCCCAAAGCCCAATTCCCTCTGGATTCGCCTTAAGTCCGCGGTCGATCGTTTTGTTAGCGGCATCGAAGTCTCGCAGCACTTCGTAATTGAAAGCGAGATTCTGAAACACCAAGCCGTCTTTCGGATTGAGACTGGCCGCCTTCTCCAAACTGGCAGTGGATTCCGGCCATTTTCCCAGGCGACGTTGGATCGCGCCGAGGGCGAGATAAGCTTCAGCCTCGTTGGGCAAATCACGCTGCGCGATTTCGAATTCTTTCAGCGCCGCCTCAAATTCGTTGTCGCCGTAATACAGGGAAAATCCCATTGCCAGGTGCGCCTCCGGCAGGTCGGGTTGCAATTGCAACGCCTGCTGCGCCAGCGTGCGCGCTTTTTCGCGGCGTTCGGGGGTGCGTTCGAAAGTATGGACGATCCAGCTTTCCAATTGGGAGTAGCGCGCAATGGCAAGAGCGAACTTGGGATCGAGCTGGATGGCCCGCGCGTAAAGTTGCTCGCTTTGTTTGAGTTTCTCAAGATCCTCGAACTCGTTCTGAAGATCGTGCGCCTGGACAAAAGCGAGGTAGGCCTCGCCGTTTTCCGTCGGCTTTCGTTCGATCCGGGATTTTTCCGCGGGCGAAAGTTTGGCCTGGAGTGCGTCGCTGATTTTTTGGGCGAGATCGGTTTGGATCGCGAACACATCGGTCACGTCACGATCATAATCGCTCGCCCAAATATGCTCGTCGCTGTTTGCATCGATCAATTGCACGTTCACCCGCACCTTATTGCCCGAGCGCCGCACGCTACCCTCGAGAATGTTTGAAACACCAAGAGCCTTGCCAATCTCGCGGACGTTCGTTGTCTTGCCCCGATATTGCATCACCGAGGTGCGTGAGATCACCTTCAGATCGCCGATCTTTGATAAGTTCGTGAGCACGTCGTCCTGAACGCCATCCGCGAAATAAGCGTTTTCTTTGTCGTCGCTCAAATTTTCGAACGGCAGCACCGCAATCGACCTGTCGATCTTACGCGCGACCGCGCGGGGGAGGAGAAAAAAACCGGCGGCAGCGGAAATGATCACGCCGGTGGCGACGAGCATAATGACATTGCGACGACGATGCGTTCCCGGCATGGCGATCGTCGGCGTCGTCTTTATGCCTTGCGGGGTGACATCAAACGCCCAGGCTAGAATCAGGGCGATCGGAAAACCGATCAGCAACGACACGATGACCAACCGCAACGCCCAGTTTGGCAATTCCCACGCTGGAAAAGCCGCCGAAGCGAGCTGGATGATGCCGCCGGCCGCGATCACATAAGCAACCGCAACGCGATAAACCTTTCGCCGCTTCACTTCCTCGAAAAAGCCGCTCATAAAAACGTCGTGCATGGCGTGGCCAGTCGTTTCCCCTCACCGATAGACAACTGTGCTCGCGTCTTGTTGAAGCTAAACGACTTCGGGGTTGACCGCGAGGCCCCCCAATCACCACGAATAATGCACTGTGTAGTGAATCGTCTTTTCTTCGTCGGCTTTGACCGGAACACGAAACTCCATCGTCTGCGCGTTCATTTTGGTGAACGGGTCCGATTTTTCTCTGATCTCCCAGTTGGTCCAGCGAAAGAGATGCTCGACCACGCGAATATCCACCGGCTCTTTCTTGTGATTGCGCAGCTTGATTTCGAAAGTCTCGTCGAGCCAATGATTGGATGAATCTGCTTTCACATTGGTGCGCCGGCGTTCGCCCACCAGATCAAAAGCGTTGCCGGTAAAGACCCGCAGCGTTTCGTCTCTGGGCGTGTGATCGATCAAATTTTCGCCGGTGAACTCCAGCTGTTTGTCCTCGTCCTGTTTGTAAAACCGAAGCCGCCCTTTCGGCAGCGGCATGCCGAGATGATTCGCTTCCGAATTCTTGAATTCGCGCATGACCGCGACCTTCGTTTCCATTTCCGTGCCGAGGTCCTGATTGTTACGGAGGTTTTCCATTCGGTAGCCGCGCCACTGGTTCCAATCGATTTTCAATCCGTCGTAAACATAAATGCGCTCTGATTTCACACCGTTGGCGCGAATGAACTCGACCTGTTTCGTCTCCCGATCGCGCAGCGTGGCTGGTCGCGCCAGGGTATAGAGATGATAGTCTTCGAACGCTTTCTCGCTTACCGGAGGCGGCATCGCCGCTGATACCGCCAACTCTTCATTTCTCGCGTAGCCAGCCACCTCCGCCTGCTGAATTTTGCTGACGTCGCCCGCCATCAATTTGATTTTCGCATTCTCAAAGGTCTTGCCGCTTTGATTATCCATTGTTACCCAGCCGACAAAATCGAGCAGGTCGCTTTTCTCCGGGGCGACGATGTTG
>QHRO01000326.1 GCA_003220155.1 Verrucomicrobiota bacterium | reverse complement strand
GAAGCCATTGTCAGGGCGATGCGGACAATTTGGGAGACGATGAAAATAATCGTCGAACCATCAGCGGCCGTTCCCTACGCGGCGATCATTGAGAATAAGATCGACCTTGTCGGAAAACGCGCCGGCATCATTCTTACAGGCGGCAATGTAGATCTCGACGCGTTGCCGTGGATACAATAGCTGAGGGTTGAGAATTGCGGCCGCAGTCAGCGACAGGGGCTACAAGATCGCCGCATAGAAGTTGTACGGGAGAATTGGGGTCGAAATCTTAACATTTAAGATTTGTTCACTCCCTCGGTAAGCAGGTCTCCGTGCTGCTATACCGCGAAGTCTTGTTTTTCTGCAAAGATTTACGAAGTCAAAACCACTAATGCACACGAAGGAGGAGAACTGTTGCTTTGCCGAGAGGACGCAAACAGAAGACACCGAATAAAAGAAAGAATTCTGCTGCCTGCCAAAAATCGGCAACCTTCGTTCTCTCTGTTTCCTTCTGTTAAGGAGTAATTCGTGTTCATTGGCGTTCATTCGTGGTTAAATCTCGGTTGCGGCGGAGCCGCTCTGGGCCACAGAGGAATCTCTCCCGTGTCACAGCTGACCGGTGCTTTTACGCGGCGCTGCCTGGATTGAGTTGGGCTGTCCCATAGCGAGCTGCTACCAAGGTGAAGGTGTGAAACCTTGACTCGGGGTTAACCAAGAAGACAAACCCGTTGCCCCACAATCTTTGCCTTGCAAACTCGGTTCTGGTAAGCTCGTTCACAAGGTTGCTGTAATATGTCTCAAGACGGCACCGAACATCGCAAGCTCGCCGCTATCATGTTCACGGACATGGTCGGCTACAGCGCTCTCGCGGAACGCAACGAGGAGCTCGCACTTGAATTGCTCGAGGAACACCGCCGACTCCTGCGCTCAATTTTTCCAAAACATCGGGGCTCTGAAATCAAGACAATTGGAGATGGTTTCCTAGCCGAATTTTCCAGCGCCCTGGCGGCGGTGCAATGCGGGATTGAAATACAAGAGATGATCGCGAAGAGAAATTCCCTCAATCCATCGCAAGGGAATTTCCAGGTTCGTATTGGAATTCATGCTGGCGATGTTGTCCATCGTGATGACGACGTGATTGGCGATGGCGTCAATATCGCCGCCCGCATCGAACCATTGGCCGAAGCGGGCGGCATTTGCATTTCCCAGCAGGTCTTCGACCAGGTCGAGAATCGCGTCGCCAAGTCCCTGAAAAGGATGGGGCAGGTGAAACTGAAGAATATGATGCGACCGCTGGAGGTTTATGGCGTGGTATGCGAGGGCGCAGCGACCGGTCCACCGGATCTCGCGCAAGACAGCAAATCTTCTGGAACTCAGAAATCGATTGCCGTCTTGCCTTTCCTGAACATGAGCTCAGATCCGGAGAACGAGTACCTGAGCGACGGTCTGACCGAAGACCTGATAATGGCGTTTTCACAGTTGAAGGGTTTACGCGTGCCTGCCCGGACTTCGAGCTTTGCGTTCAAGGGGAAGAATGAGGACATCCGCCGGATCGGCCAGCAACTGAATGTGAACACCATTTTGGAGGGCAGTGTGCGCAAAGTTGGCAACCGGCTGCGTATCACAGCCCAACTGATTAATGCGGCTCACGGCGATCATCTGTGGTCCCAAACGTTCGATCGCGAAATGCAGGAGGTCTTTGCAATTCAGGATGAAATTACGCGTGAAATTGTCCGGGCCCTTGAGATGCAATTGATTGGCGCAGGTGATCAGCCCTTGGCGAAACATGGCACTTACAACACTGAGGCCTATCAGCTTTATCTTCAGGCCAGGTATCACTTTAACAAGTTCACCGGCGAGGGCTTCAAGCGGTGCATCGAGTGTTGCAAAAAAGCTCTCGAAATTAAGCCCGGCTACGCACTGGCTTATGCTGCCTTATCCCTCTCTTATCAAACCGGCTGGTTCTACGGCTTTCTCTCGTTTGAAGAAAAGCTTGCCGCAATCGGTCCTCATGATCTGTTCGCAGAAAAGGCAGTAGAACTCGATCCGAACCTGGCCGAAACACAAACCGCCCTGGCGATAGTAAGATGTTGGAACCTGAGAGACTGGTCGGGAGGTGAAGACTGCTTCAAACGCGCGATCGAGCTCAACCCGAACTACGTCACCGCTCACGAGCATTACGCTTTGTTCCTGGGGTGCAGCAAGCGGACCGACGAAGCCATAACCCAAGCGCGCCTGACGCTGCAAATCGACCCCTTGTCCCCCATGATTAATCTCCTCATGGGGTTCGTGTATTGGATAATTCACCGCTACGATCTGTTGTTGGAACAGGCCCAGAGATTGTTTGAGCTGGAATCAAACTTCTTTGGAACCTATTGGCTCTTGGCATGGGCCCATTGGTGTTCAATTAGCCGATTTGGGCTGCCTTTTGGGCCGCGTAGGTCGGAAGGCCGAAGCTCAACGCGTCCTTGAAGAGTTGAAGGAAATGGCAACACGGAGATATGTCCAACCGGCGTATCTTGGCTTCCTTCATGCAAGTTTAGGCAATCATGACCAAGCCTTTGCTTGCTTTGCGCAGGGCATGGAACACGAAAACGCCAGCGTTGCGCTCATTGCAGAATACTGCGTGTGTGCGGGTTTGGATGACTTGCGTGCCGACCCACGATTCCCGGCTTTGCTTAAAAAAATCGGGATTTGACCTTGAGCGCCGGCACCAAATATCGCAAGCTCGCCGCGATCATCTTCACCGACATCGTCGCCTAAGCCTGACTTCTGTTCTAAACGGCGATTTTTGAGCCGCGCTCGATTGCGTAAGTGTTGATGCGAGACATTCAGTTGCCTCGCTAAGCTTCTCCCGCGAAAGCCTCCGGCGTCGTCGCGCTTGCCGGAACGGCGGGCCAAAAAAATCTTAAAAAAGTGCTTGCCAGTGCATTTGTGCTATAGTTATGTATAACACCAGATGAGCCGCCTACGCCAAACAACCAAGGTCCCGAGGCTACGGCGCGCCAATGGGTTCGGTGGAATACAGGATGGACAGTGAATGGAACGACAGTCAGCCGATTTATCGACAGCTCCGGGATCGTGTCGTCGCTATGATTCTCGACGGCGTGCTCAACGAAGGCGATCCGTTGCCCTCGGTCCGCAATGTCGCGGCAGAATATCGGGTCAATCCCCTCACCGTTCTCAAGGCCTATCAACAACTGGTCGGCGAGGAGCTGGTCGAGGTCAGGCGCGGTCTGGGTATGTTCGTCAAAGCGGGCGCGCGGGATCTCTTGCTGAAGGCCGAGCGGCAGAAGTTTCTTGCGGAACAATGGCCGCGCATTGCCGCAACGATTCAACGGCTGGGCATTACGCCCAAGGAATTACTGGCTGCCGCCAAACGGAGGTCAGAGGGATCACCAAACACCGGGGTCAGCGACCCCGGCTACAAAAATCCGAAGAAGGAAAAGCGATGACGTTATGGCAACCATAGAAGCACACGGGTTGCGCAAGGTTTTCGGCACAACGGTTGCGCTGGATGGGATAAATCTGCGTGTCGAAGAGGGACGCATCCTCGGACTCATCGGGCCAAACGGCGCTGGCAAGACCACTGCGCTCAACGCGATTCTCGGGCTCACTTCCTATGAAGGACAGTTAACTGTCCTCGGACGCGACCCTTGGAACGCGCGCGACCAGCTCATGCGCGATGTTTCCTTCATCGCCGATGTCGCGGTGCTGCCGCGTTGGATCAGGGTTTCGCAGTTGCTCGATTACGTCGCCGGGGTGCATCCGCGATTCGATCGGGCGAAGGCAGAAGCTTTTCTCGCTAAGACGACGATCAAACGCACCAGCAAGGTCAGGCAATTATCGAAGGGCATGGTGGCGCAACTGCATCTCGCGCTAGTCATGGCGATCGACGCCAAATTGCTGGTGCTGGATGAGCCGACGCTTGGCCTGGACATCTTATATAGAAAGCAGTTCTACGATTCGCTGCTGAACGATTATTTCGACAAGACCCGCACCATCGTGGTGACGACGCATCAGGTGGAAGAGGTCCAGGACGTTCTGACCGATCTCATGTTCATCGATCGCGGAAAGATCGCGCTCGAAT
>QHRO01000325.1 GCA_003220155.1 Verrucomicrobiota bacterium | reverse complement strand
TTTTTTGTCGCTACTCCGGATGCAAACGACATTACGAATGTAAATTTGATTGCGCTCTCCTCGGTTACCCATGGCTTTAATATGAACCAACGCATCAGCCGGCCCTCATTCTCCCCGACCGCGGGCGGACTCAACGCAATGGCGCCCGCGAATCCAAACAATGCTCCTCCGGGCTACTACATGCTCTTCATTCTTAACGGCAGCGGAGTGCCCTCAATAGCAAAGATTATTCAGATTGGCAGTGCTGCTGGACCGTCGCCTACGCCGAGTCCGAGTTCGACGCCAACACCAACGCCGACGCCAACACCAACGCCAACACCAACACCAACGCCAACAGCCACTCCTGTAGCGCCAAGTAATCTCACCGGCACTGCTGTGTCTGCGTCCAGTATTAACTTATCGTGGACAGATAATTCGGGTGATGAAACAGGTTTTACGATCCAGCGCTCTACAGATGGGACGTCGTTTGGCGACGTTGCCACCGTCGGAGCAAACGTTACCACCTTTTCCGATACTGGGCTTGTAACATCTACGACGTATTCCTACAGGGTATCGGCATTCAACTCAGGAGGCAGCTCTGCCTATTCGAACATCGCAACTATTGCTTTGATTGTCCCAGCGGCGCCTTCGAATCTGGCGGCGAAGGTCGAAAAGAATGGGCAGGTCACACTTAGTTGGAAGGATAATGCTAACAACGAGACTGGCTTCCAAGCTGAACGATCGACTGACGGTAGCGTTTTCACGGTCTTAGCGACTACCGCAGCGAACACAACGAAGTACAAGGATACCAAGGCGCAGAAGGGACAGACCTACTACTACCGCGTAGCTGCCAAAAATAATGTGGGCCTGTCGTCTTATAGCAATGTAGCAACGACTCCATAACTATTTACGAGAATGATCTGACTACCGATGAGCTATTCTGCCGGGATCGTAGTTAATAGGACGCACAGCCCATTACACTTATGAACGCTACTCGATTGCGCTTTACGCTTTTCACTTATTTGATCAGCGCGAGTGTTGTTGGTTCTTCTGCATGGCTTCCGCGCATTGTATTTGGTCAGACGAACACCTACATTGTTACGGAGCTATCTGGCAGCGATTTGGGCCAGGTGGCCTCGAAGCTGAACAATCTGGGAGTTGTGGTTGGCAGAGCAGCGAGTGATCAGCATGGCGAGACTCGAGTGACTGTCTGGAATGGTGCTAGCTTAAGGGCCAGGCATCTGGGCGTTCTAGCCGGCGGTGATTACAGTTCCGGATCGGACATTAACGACGCTGGACAAATTGCGGGACTTTCGAACACGAGTAAAGCAGTCTTACCGATTATTTGGACCGGAGCTGCTGGCTTTGAGCGTCTCCCCCTGATCCGAGGTGACAACTGTGGGCAGGCAATAGCAATCAATGGCCAGGGAAATGTCGCCGGCTATTCGTCGGGCCGGAACGGCTCTAAGGCATTTCTGTGGACGCGAAATAGTGGCACGCGCAATCTCGGCACGTTGCCAGGTGGCAACACCAGCAGAGCACGCGACATGAATGATTTCGACGAGGTGGTTGGAACGTCAGGCAGTTCGGCTGGCCAACGGGCGGTGTTATGGACAAAGACGGGGAGCATCCGCGATTTGGGTGTCCTCTCCGGAGATTCCAAAAGCGAGGCGACCGCCATCAATAACGCCGGCGATGTGGTGGGGTATTCTGTCGGTCCGCGCGGCATGCGCGCGTTCGTCTGGACCAAGCGCGAGGGCATGCAGGAGATCGGTAGCGGCCTTGGTGGTACATCAAGCCGAGCTTTGGACATTAACGACGCGGGGGATGTAGTTGGCAGTTTCGCTTCGGCATCGGGAGACCACGCATTTAGATGGAACAGGTCGTCGGGAATGACGGATCTAAACACGGAAGACTCTTTGAAGATGGGTATGCTGTTTATTGAAGCGCATGCAATCAACTCTGTAGGCCAGATTCTTGTGCTGGGCGAAGCCGCTCACCAAGCGCATACCGGCACCGATCCGAGCCAAGATTACCCATGCGCACCCGCTCCACCATCCACTTTCCTCCTTACTCCTACCCGTGTGAGGTGAGCAGAGCCTAGCGCACTCGTGACGACGCCCGCCAAAACCAATCGCTTCGCCAGCACCGAACTTTAATACAGGCCCTTTCGGCTAATGCCGAGTTGATTTTCAAAGACGCGAGTAACCCTACTCGGGTGTGGCCTCGTTTGCCAAAAGGCCTCGCAATTCGACCTTCATAGGTCTGACAATGGGCTGGGGTGGGGGATACATCCAGCGCACCAACAATTCCATTGAAAAATCTTAGAGTTTCAAATGTGACCTCTGTGTCGAAGAGGGATACTGACATCAAGGTGGTTTTTATCGTGGGTTTCACGAGGAGTGGTAGCACTCTTTTAGAGCACCTGCTTTCCATCGCTCCTGAGACGGTTGCGGTAGGGGAGATGGCCTACCTGTGGGAGCCAGAACCAAATTGGACTGCTGCCCGTTCTGGAGAAAGATTCTCACTGCGCAGCAATCCTTTTTTGAGAAAGACAGATCGCCGGAGGTTTCTCAGTTTTGGCAGTTTTTTCGCGATCTCCTCAACAAGGAAGATGGTGCAAGTGGTCCACAGTACCGGCGATTCTTGGATCAAATCGGATCTGTTTATCGCGCGATTAGTGAGCAGACGCACGGAAGCGTGATCATCGATTCCTCAAAGAAGCCGATTTTTGGGCTTGCCGTATGCAGAGTACCCAACGTTAGCGCGACATTGATTCACCTCGTTCGCGACAGTCGTGGATGCGCCTTCTCATGGACCCGACGCAAAGCTCGCCAGGAGCTCGGAGAAAGGGCATTCATGTCACGCCTAACTGCTCATCGTACTGCGCTGGGTTGGGTCGGAAGAAACGTGCAGGCTGACATTTTGCGGATTCAAAAATGTCGCCACATCTTTCTTCGATACGAGGATTTGGTCGCTCAGCCGGCGTTAGAAGTGAACAACATTCTGAGCCAAATCGGCCTTTCTTCGATTTCGTCTGATCAGGACGGAATCTTTCACGCTCCCGTCTCGCACGGCATCTGGGGTAACCCCGATCGCTGGTCAAGTAGTATGCGCACGATTAAGGTAACTAAAGATCAACGATGGGTTACCGGTCTCTCAACGCGCGATTTTGCGATAACAACGGTCATTTCGGCACCGTTACTAAAATGGTATGGGTATCGATTGTTCCGCTCTCCTCCGGGCTAAGTCGCCACGACTCGATTCGAGCGTTGAGTTATTAACATCCATTCACATTGGTCAACCGAGGAACATTTTTACGTGAAACGCGATTTTATGATTGAAATCAATCGTCGGACCCTGAAGAGTGTGTGCGGCGAAAGGTATGGCTGGAACCCCCACATTTTGTCGATCGCAAGAACTCTATATTCTTTTTGGAAAAGGGAGGACACGCGAAATGGCCCGGCGTTGGTTGCCGACGCCTCTTCTACTGCTCTCGTTTGGATTTATCTTTTCGTCATCGGCGATCGCCCAGAACAGCGTCGTTGGGCAGTGGTCGCCGGTGATGACCTGGTCGTACGAGGCGATTCATGCGCACGTATTGCCAACCGGAAAAGTCATGTTTTGGACTCGCGGGGATCATTCTCAGTTATGGGATCCAGCGACCAACACGGTCACTTCAGCCGCTGGATCGGGAGCAAACATTTTCTGCTCGGGCCACTCTTTTCTATCCGATGGAAAGTTGCTGGTCTCTGGGGGACACGTAACCAACTGGGTGGGGCTGCCAAACGCCTATAGATACAATCCATTCAACGGAACGTGGACGCGACTGCCGGATATGAACGATGGCCGGTGGTATCCAACCAATACCACACTTCCAAACGGAGATGTGCTGGGGGTGAGCGGATGGATCGATAGCACCCAGGGCGTCAACGTGGAGCCGCAGGTGTGGCAAACGGCTACAAGTTCCTGGCGCGACCTAACGACAGCGCACTTGGCTCTACCGTTTTATCCCTTTATGCATGTGGCACAGAACGGGCGAGTGTTCTGTGCCGGGCCTAGTCAGGCGACACGGTATCTGGATGCGTCGGGCACCGGGGCGTGGACTTTGGTAAGGAATAGCAACTTCGGTACTCGCAACTGGGGTAGTTCAGTAATGTACGATATTGGTAAGGTGTTGCTGATTGGCGGAACCCAGAGTGAACCTTATAAAGGTGGCGCGCCCACCGCAACCGCCGAAATCATTGATTTGAACACTCCAACACCAACGTGGAGGTATACGGGGTCGTTGGCGGGGCCCCGCAAGCTCCACAACGCAACCCTGCTGCCGGATGGGAAGGTCTTGGTTACTGGCGGAATCCGGAGCAACCAAGATCCAAACGTTGCACCTACGGACCCATCCTACACGTCGGAAATGTGGGATCCGGCAACAGGTACATGGACGACAATGGCGAGCATCACCGTTTGCCGTTCATATCATTCCATCGCTCTGCTGTTGCCGGACGCTCGCGTGCTGTCAGCAGGAGGTGACTTTGGAGGGGCATCGGCTGAAATCTATTCGCCACCTTATCTTTTTAACGGTACGCGGCCTACGCTTTCA
>QHRO01000124.1 GCA_003220155.1 Verrucomicrobiota bacterium | reverse complement strand
CGGTCTACGTTTTCATGTATTGGTTGGTCGTGCCGCTCGCGTTCGTTAACGCACGCCATTCCATTTCTCGAGAGACGTGACTGCCGTGATCGTTCACATGGTTTTGATTGGCCTGCCGATTGCGCTCGTGGTCCGCCGTTTTTCGCAGAAACAATCGTAAATGAAAGATCCTTTGGATTTTAGTGGAAAAGTGGCGCTGGTGACCGGCAGCTCGCGCGGTATCGGCGCCGCAACAATCAAAGCGTTTGGCGAGTGCAACGCGAAGTGTGTCGTCAATTACGTCGCCGACCCCGATGGAAAAAATAAAGCAGATGCTCACAAGGTCGCACAAACCCTGGCCGATCCACTCATCATCCAATGTGACGTCAGTGACCCGGCCCAAGTCGAATCCATGATGATGGAGATCGGCGACAAGCGCGGTGGCCTGGACGTGCTTGTCAATAACTCTGGAATCATTCGGGATCGCACCATCAAAAAAATGACGCTCGAGGAATTTGAAAACGTCCTGCGCGTGAACCTGGTTGGCACCTTCAATGTCACTCAAAAAGCCGGTGCTGTTTTGCACAACGGTGGACGCGTCATCAATCTCTCATCCGTTAGCGGACAGATGGGATTGTTCGGGCAGGCTAACTACTCTTCGAGCAAAGCTGCCATTATCGCGCTGACCAAGGTTTCGGCACGCGAACTGGCCCGAAATCAAATCACCGTTAACGCCGTGGCACCCGGTTTCATCGATGTCGGCATGAGTAAGGGCATGCCGGAGGAAGTGACCCAGAACTTCATTAAACAAATTCCATTGGGCCGTCTCGGTGAGGCCAATGAGATCGTGAACGCCATTCTTTTTCTCGCCTCACCCATGGCTTCCTACATCACCGGTCACGTTTTGAACGTGAACGGGGGCTACTACATGGGGCCGTAGCACGGGCTTCCAGTCCGCCACAGGACGGACTCGCTGCGGCGAGCCTGTGGGGCAACCGGGCATCTTGCCCGGTGCCTAGTCGACAGCGATCAACCCCGAAAGCTTTCGGGGTTGGCCTCACAGCCAAGATGGCTGTGCGGCGAACTACTCTTCGCCGTCGAAGTAATCGAGCGGATCAGATCGAAGGATAGCGCGCTCAGGGCAGCGAACGAGCCATTTCTTACTATCGGGATAATAAGCCGACTCGGAGATAGGATTGTCGGCGACCACGTACATTACCAGGTCTTGATCACCCTCATTAATTAGCTGATGCGGCTCGTTCGGACCGAAGATGAAGGCGTCGCCTGGTTCGATCGACGTCTTCCCATCTTTATGGCGCGCAATTCCGTGACCGGAGATGATGTGATAGAACTCCCACTGGGCGCTGTGGGTATGATAGGGATAAGCCGCTTTCCCCGGAGGAATCCGGCAAATCTCGACGTCGAAGGGATGACGTTCCATTAAGTCGGTCGACAGTGGTTTCCGGCCAAGCGCCTCGGAAACTTGTTTGCCCGCGCCGACGAATTTGCCCTTAGGTGACGACCAGACCAGCTCCTCCATGTTGTTGGTATTTATTTTGCGCATAGTAGTCGGACGCAACAAACGCAGGTCCGTGCGAATCTCAAACGAATGTCGGAATAGCCGCAATGATACCAAGATTGTAGCATCGACATCCTGCCGAGTATCTCTTTAGCGTTCGCCGCAGGATGCTTTTACCCCTCCCTTTGCCAAAGGGAGAGGATGAAGGTGAGGGATTTCTTTTCAAAGGTGCTCATTCGACGATGGGGGATCGCATCTTTCGACTCCTCACCCTAGCCCTCTCCTCGCTGGAGGAGGAGAGGTGACCGTTTCAGCGGGCCCCGGTGCCTAAACAGCGCTAAACACGCACGATGCCGATGCCACGACTCAAGCTATAATAGCGGCAGTTGGGCGACTTCCTGTTCTATCTCGGCGAAACGAACGCCGATACCGATCAAGCGAATCTTCTTCCCGGTCCGGGCAAATGCTTCTTCGAGTAGTTGACGATAACTGCCGAGGTTGGGAAGAAGCCCGGCTCTTTCAATGGTGGTTCGGGTGAAATCCGAAAACTTCAATTTCAGGAAAATCTTGGTGATCCGTCTGGTCGGTTCCTTTTGTGCCAGTTCCGCCGCTAGTTCTTCAAATAGCTCGCCCACTTTCTCTTCACATTGCTCAAGAGTTGTTAGATCGCTGCCAAAGGTCTCTTCAGTGCTTAACGACTTCCTTTCTCGATTTGGTTCGACCGGGCGTTCATCGATGCCGCGGCAAAGATCGTGGAGTTCGCTGCCGAACTTGCCAAAAAGCTCATGCAACTCCGGTCGGGATAATCGTTGCATCTCGCCGCACGTGGTGATGCCGGCGCGCGCCAGTCTTTCCTCTGCAACCGCGCCAATCCCCCAAAGTTTTCGCACCGGCAGCGGTTGCATGAACTCCGGAACTTTCTCCGGCTTTACTTCGTACTGTCCGTTGGGCTTGTTGATTTCGCTGGCGATTTTCGCCACCAATTTGTTTGGTCCGACGCCCGCGGAAGCAGTTAACCTTGTTTCCTTAAAAATTAGATCGCGGATTTCCCTGGCTAGCGGGCCTGGGAAGCGTGGGTTGTCGGTAACATCCAGATAAGCTTCGTCGAGCGAGAGTGTTTCCACGAGGGGCGTGAAGCGATGCATGATTTCCCGGACGACTCCTGCCTCCTTCCGATAAACATCAAAGCGCGTTGGCAACACGATCAGGTTCGGACAACGTTGCAGCGCCATGAAAGTGGGCATGGCAGAGCGAACACCGAAGGCGCGTGCTTCATAGTTACAAGTAGTAAGAACGCCGCGTCGATCGCGCGCGCCCCCTACCCCAACAGGCTTGCCTCGCAGCGATGGCCGGTCGCGTACTTCGATCGCAGCATAGAAACAATCCATGTCGAGATGAATGATCGCGCGCGATCGTGACGGGCCCGCCATAAACAGATTTTCGCGCGAAATCCGGCTCCGCTCAAAGGTATATAGCGGCGGTCTATGACCGCGCGCTGGCGAGCCTAATCGAGGGTTGCTTTAGCTGGCGATTGCGCCGCCCGGTTCTGCAATCCCCTCCGGGAAGTTCTGAGGAAAAACAAGCTTGCGTTGCAGCTCGCGTCGAAGCAGCAGGAGATTCAAGCAGGCCTGGAAGATAATCGAGCCAACTGAGAGATACCAGACGTGCCTGATTTGAAACCCTGGATGGAACGAAAGCAATGTCGCTGGCAGGGCAAAGAGAACTAACCGCGTCATCGAGCTAATTAGCGGTGGCAAGGTGTTGCCGATCCCCTGAAAGGCGCTTGAGGTAGTAAAAGCAATTCCGGCGAAAACAAAATTAACGGATACGATTCTAAGATAATCGCTACCAAAAGCGATGACGGCCGGGTCCTTCGAAAACGCACGGATCATAGCGGCCGAGGAAAACTGCGCGATAATGGTAAGGAGCAGCATCATTACCGAACCAATACCAATAGCGGAATAGATCGAACGACGAACGCGATCACCGCGGCGTCCGCCAAAATTTTGACCAACTACCGGAGCTACGGCAAAGCTCAGGGCAACTACTGGAAGAAACAATGCCTGCATGACGCGGGCACCTACTCCGAATCCGGCCTGGGCTGCTGCACCAAAGTCACGAATTATACTATAGACGATTATGATATAGACCGAAATCAGAATGAACTCCGCGCCAGCCGGCAATCCAATGCGAAGTAAGTTATTCCAAATTCTGGTTTGCGGGCGGAACTGCGCGAAACGGAACCGGAGATAATGATAGCTTCGCTCGAAATAGAGTATTATCAAAACATCGGCCACGAAGATTGATATAAACGTTGCCAGAGCAGCGCCGGTAACGCCCAGCCTCGGCCAGGGTCCAATGCCAAAGATGAGCAACGGCGCCAGGATCATATTGAGGACGACACTGAGAACCTGGAAGCCGACAGTCGGCTTAATGATACCCGTCGCGCGCAAAGCCGATCCCAAAGCTACCAATGGGAACTGAAGGAGAAGACCCGGAATAAACCAAAGAAGATAACTCTTGGCCAATGAGGCCGTCGCAACATCCGCGCTTAACGATTCACAATAAAAATCGCGCAACAGAAAACTGAAGACGCCCAATCCTGCCGCCACCATTAATGACATGACGAAGGATTGGTTGAAGGCGAGCTCGGCTTGAGGTTGATCTTTTCGTCCGGCCGCTTGCGAGATGAGCGTGGTTGTGCCGACACCGAGCATTTGCGTTAGCGCCAGGACTATCATCGTGAAATTGCCGGCCACACCAACCGCGGCGATCGCTTCCTTGCCGAGATGCCCCACCCAATAAAGATCAGCCAGCAAGTAGAGAGTCTGCACCAGCATGCTGATCGCGAGGAAGGCGGTCATTTGCAGCAGGTGTTTGGTGACGGAACCCTGGGTGAGATCTTTCATATTCGCGAGGGTATTGGAGCTCTGTTACAATGCATTCATGAGCGTGCAAGTTTATGGATGCAATCACCTCGCGATCGAAGTGGATGATGCAGAAGCGGCGGTAAAATTTTATAAAGACGTCTTTAATTTGGAGAAAATGACTGGTGGCGAGGGCGACGCTTTTTTGAAGTTGGGTGAGCACCAGTTTCTCGCCATTTTTGAAGTGGAGCAGGTTAAGCCGGATCGAATTCGTCACTTCGGACTCATCGTGCGCGATGAGCAACAGCTGAATGAGGTGCGCAAGAAAGTGAAGGAAAAGTACGGTTTGAAACTGGAGCCGCCGTTTCGCTGCGATTTTCGCGATCCCTGGGGCAACCGCATTCAGGTGGTCGACCTGCATGATGAATCACTGATCTGGCTTTTGCCTTATGCGGAAGTGCAAAAAGTCGGGATCAAGTTTTAAGCATTATCCTTGCGTTCGAGGCAAAAATCGCCAATAGTGACGGTTTCTGGAGCCAGGCCCTATTGTTTCGTCATACTAAGTTCTGATTTGAAACTTCGGGGCCTCCAGGATGGCTTGGCAGCTTAACTTATTCGACTTATGAACTTCCTCGAAACAACACTCGCCCCGAAAGGCCGGGGACCCATTACCAAACGGCTACTAATCAGGTGCCCTTCGACGGCAAAACTCACGCCCAGCGGGCAGACAATCAGAGAAGACTTGTGGGCCAAGGCCAAAATTAAGAACAACAAATTGAATTGCCCGCATTGCGGACAATCTCATACCTGGTCGAAGAAAGACGTCGTTTTGGCTCGGTAGTCGAGTGTAGGCGAAAGATTTTTTTATCCGCTAAACAGTCGCCTTCGCTGGCTACGGCGCGGCAGGCGCCAAAAGCCGCTAAAATTGGTCCCCGACGTCTGATTGCTTCCAGGGAGCGCTCGGGAAAAGCGCCGTCGTCGCTTCGCTTTGCCGGCGCAGTCCAAAAAGGTTTTGTGGAGTGCGGTGGGAAGCGGAGCGCCACACCGCTTTTCTTTGCCGAAGCGTCTTGTTTATAAGTTTAGCGTAATAAGTTAACTAGCTGCTGCTTTTATTTCAACTAACTCTTACTAATTAACGAGTATTAGGAAAAACTCGGTGGTCATGAGCTCAGCGATATGTAGAAACGGCCGCGCCAAACTAATGTTTGTCGTCGCGCCTCCTTGGCGAGCGCTGAAAGGAGCGCCTTTAATCCCGTCCCCAAATCATGGCGACGGAAGTAGTGAGGCTTCCGCCCATGTTAAAGGTAAGGAAACGCTTTACCCCTTCAATCTGCCGCGCCTTCGCCTGCTCAGTCAGTTGCTGGTAAGCATCAAATACCTGACGCACACCGGTAGCTCCAACCGGATGGCCATCGCCAATCAAGCCGCCACCGGTATTGACCGGAATCTCCCAGCCGATTTTGCCGCTGATATGTTCGCCTCGGACTTGAGGAAGCGTGGTCGCTCCGCTCTTCGCCAGCTCAGCACCCTTCCCCTTCTCCGCCAGACCAAGAATTTCGTAAGCGACGATTTCGGTGATCGAGAAACAATCGTGCACCTCCGCGCCCTGAATGTCGCGCGTCTTGAGCTTCGCCATCGCGAAAGCATTCTCGGCAGCCTTACAGGCGGTCGAAAATGTCGGTGCATCTTTCTTCTCCAGCGCGAGATAATCGGTGGTGTGACCAAAACCGAGCAGACGTGGCAGCGTTGATTTATCACGACCGATTCGATCCAGATATTTGCCCGAAACTAACACGAGGGAAGCAGCGCCGTCGGTGATCTGCGAACAATCCGAGACCTTCAAGGGCGGAGCGACACTCGGGTTTTTGTCCGAGACCTGCGACGCACAATCGTAGGTGAGATCGGCCTCTCGCATTTGCGCCAGCGGATTCAGACGCGCATGCGCATAATTTTTGTAAGCGACCCACGCCAGGTCTTTTTCCGACGCGCCATACTTTTCGATGTAGATCTGCGCAATGCGTCCGAACAATTTCGGAAACATGAAATCGCCATACTCCGGTTTTTCGATGTGATAATCCGCGGCCGCGCCCAGAACGTCAGAACCGTCGAGCGACGACATTGTCTTTTGCTGCTCCGCGCCGACCACCAAGACGGCGTCGTGGAATCCACCCATGATCCACTGGGCGCCGAGAAGAACCGACAGCGCGCCAGACGCGCACGCCGCTTCGGTGTGCATCGTCGGGATCCCGTGTAATTTCGGATCGATTTCCGGAATGAACGCACCGAGATGCAATTGCTTGGTGAATTGCCCGGCGTTGAAATTACCGACAGCGGCGGCTTGAATTTCCGCAGGATCAGTCTTCGCGTCATCGAGCGCTTTCTTTCCGGCTTCGGCGATGAGATGCCGGATTGTTTTACCTTCCTTTTTTAGATTGCGCTTAAAGTCGGTGCGTCCGCCGCCGAGAATGTAAACTGGCTCACTCATAATAAATAAGATAGGTAATCTTCGGGCCGCGACAAATGTAGCGACTCCCAAATTATCGGGACAGTGAGGTCCCTCCCACATTGGAGACTAGTTGCTAAGCTCCGGCGAAGCTCCTCTGTTTTCTGGGATCTGTCTCGCTGATGATCAGACTGACCGCGTGCTGGTTGAATCCTTTGAAGCCGCCCTTCCGCTGCAAATTTTCCAGGTGACTGCCAATCGCGCCTTTGCTGGCAAATTCTTGAAATTGTTCGTCGGTGATTAATTTCTGCGCGCGCAATTTTTCCAAGCGCTCGCGCCGGACTGGCCAGCGTTCGCCTTCGGTGAACGCTTGTTTCAAAAACGGAAAATCCGAGAACGGTTCCATCGTGTTGATATCGACCTTGGCCAACTGTTCGCGGAGCAGCGCGTGATCGAATCGACATTCGAGGTGATGCATCCCAGCTTCGAAAAGACTTTCGCCGTGCAAACCGCACCAGAGCTGGACCGTGCCGAGCGATTTCTCCGGAGTCAACTTTACCCGCGAAAAATCGATCTCGGTTTCATCCGGCGTAAGATCGACATCGGCGAAAACGACAATGCCTTCGAAGGGTTGCTCGAGGATTTGGGCGCCCCAGCCGGCTTCCGCGCCGGCGTAGTAACGTTCGCGCCGCTCGAACCCCAGCATCTCGAACGCCTTCATCAGATCGACAAAGCATTCTCGCGAGGAGCGGAAAGTATGATGGTCGAAGTTTGCCCAACCCAGGCCGAGCGCATCCTGGCGATGTCTCTGTTTCTGCCCGGCGCGGTTCCGTTTCTCCCAATAGGCGCGCTCTTCTCTGAAAAATAGATGACACGCCAGATCGCGCCCGACCAGATCGACAGCTTCTCTCAGGCATTTGTGCACGTGCGCGAAACCCTTCGAATTATCATCCCAGGTTCGCCGTCGTCTCTGGAAAAGTTCGCGCACAGCGCAGTAGGATTTGAGGTCCGGCTCGCTGGCGATGTAACCGCGATAACCACGGCGCTCGACCACGAAAAGTTGCGCCCCGTTTTCTTCGCCGACGAGAAGCTTGCGAAAACGCGAAAATGGTTCGCCTTCGATTTTGTTATATATGCCGTGTGCGATGGCAAAATCGGCCACCAGATCGGCGCGCACCGCCAGTGCGAGCGGAAATTTAACATTGCTCGCCACGATCAATACGCGCGGCAACATCGCCTGGGGATGCCAGAGCGCTGTATATCGATCTTTGGTTTCGCCCAGCGGATCGTCGACGTAACCGACTTCGCGGAGCGCTTTCTCATCCGACGCCGACAGAAGCAAATGATCGGTCCAATCGAGAATCAACGTGCCGGTTTCGTCACGCATCCTCTTCGCCAGCACGCGCGCAAAATTGCTGCGCTCCAGAAACGCATCAATACGCTCGAAAATGAAATTTTCGGCTTTGTAGCAAAGCGGCCAATTAAACTTTGTTTGAGCGGCCCGATCGTTCTTCCTCAGTGCTGCAATCGCCATGACATTTATAACCTCGTTTAATCTGCCGACGCTGTCATTCCGAGCCGCATGTGAGGGAGCTCACATCTGGACTCAAGCTTTCAGCCAACGTGGGAGAGGCCTTAGTGCCGCGACTCTTTCATAGTTGTTCGGGACACTGAGGTCCCTCCCACATTATTCACCCCCCAAAAGCGCTGAGGCCGGTGATATCGCGACCTATGGCCAGAGTGTGAATATCCTGGGTGCCCTCGTAGGTGGAAACCGCCTCAAGATTCATGAGATGCCGGACCACAGAATACCGATCGGTGATGCCCACTGCGCCGAGGAGGTCGCGCGCTTTGCGTGCGCATTCCAGTGCCATCCAGAC
>QHRO01000331.1 GCA_003220155.1 Verrucomicrobiota bacterium | reverse complement strand
AGGCGATCTTGTTTCTCTATTTGGACCGGATGGACGATGCGGTCGCCGCTGCAAAGCGAACATTGACCCTCGATCCAAATTACAATTACGTGGGGCCCACGCTGGCTCGCATTTATCGAGAACAGGGAAAGCTGGAGGATGCGCTCGCCTTGTACTTGAAGGCGCAACAAGGGACGCATGAGCCGGACGCAGGGCTGGCAATCACTTATGCCCGGCTCGGTCGGATCACTGAAGCACAGCGCATGTTGCAACAGCTGATCGACAAAGCGAACAGGGGTTATGTCGCCGGCGAGCAGATCGCATGCGTCTTCGTCGCGCTCGATAATCACGATGAAGCCTTTCGCTGGCTCAATCGCGCCGTAGACGAACATTCCGGGAATGTCATCACCATTCATCGCGAGCTTCGCCCTCTTTATTCAGATAGCAGGTTTCCGCTGCTGCTGCGAAGAATGGGAATCGATCCCACTAAAGTGGTGGGTCAACAAACTGCGAAATGAATCAGCGCAACTTCTTCGCCGAATTGAAGCGGCGCAATGTTTACAAGGTTGCGGTTGCCTACGCGATCGTCGGCTGGCTTTTAATCCAAATTGCCACGCAGGTTTTCCCGTTCCTGGAGATTCCAAATTGGGTGGTGCGCTTGGTCATCGCGCTGGTCGCGATCGGATTCCCAATCGCACTCATTATCGCCTGGGCCTTCGAGCTCACTCCGGAAGGAATCAAGCGCACCGAAGATGTCCATCTCCCAAGCGGAAGCAGTTCGAAAAATCGCACCTGGATCTATGTCGCCGTGATTGGAGCCGCCATCTCTGTAGGATTGTTTTTCATCGGGCGCTATACCGCCCCGCGAACGTCGGCGGCGGAACGCGAACATCCTCCCGCGGTCGCGGGACCTCTGCCGCAGAAATCGATCGCAGTGCTGCCATTGCTTAACGAAAGCGGCGATCCAAAGGACGAATATTTTTCGGACGGATTGTCGGAAGAACTGATCGCTGCGCTAGCGCAGATCAGAGAACTGAAAGTGATCGGTCGCAGTTCCTCGTTTCGTTTTAAAGAGCGAAAGGAGGAGCCCAAGACAATCGGCGAGAAGCTAGGCGTCGCTACTCTCCTCGAGGGCACGGTCCGTAAACAGGGCGATCGCGTGCGAATCGTCGCTGAATTGATTAACGCCGCGGACGGCATCGAACTCTGGACGCGAACATTCGACCGCGAGCTAAAGGATATTTTCGCAGTCCAACAGGAAATCGCGGCCGCAGTGGCTTCATCATTAAAGGCTACACTGCTTGGAGCGGATCAACGGTCAGCCGCAAATCCAAAAACTGCAGAAGCCCACAATGCCTATCTCCAGGGCCATTATTATTTCCAGCGGCGCAATCTCGAGGATTATCGCAAAGCAGTTGGTCACTATGACGAAGCGATCCGTCTCGATCCGGAATACGCCCTCGCTTATGCAGAGCGTTCCGAAGCATGGACTCTAATTGGGGACCTCACCGGCGAAGGTAAGACGGCGTGGCCGAAAGCGCGCACTGATGCGGAGAAAGCGGTCGCGATTGCTCCCGCGCTGGCCGAGGCACATGCCGCACTCGGTTGGGTTCGCTTTTTTACAGAATGGAGATTTGCCGAAGGTTTGAGCGAACTAAAGCGCGCCAAAGAACTTGCTCCCGCTAATCCGACCGCGAACGATCTCCTGGCGCGGGTGATTGTTTATCTTGGGCGACTCGATGAGGCTGAGAAGCAGGGTCGACAGGCAGTGGAGTTGGATCCGCTTGCGAGCGCGCCGCAGAACAATCTCGCCCGCATTCTTTGGTATCAGGGCAAACTTGACGAAGCCGATGCAGCTGCGCGCAAGACAGCAGAGTTGCAGCCAAATTCCGCTTCAAGCCGTCGATGGCAGGTTTTAGTTGCAATTCAACGCGGGGATAAGGAAACCGCGTTGCGCGAAGCGCAATTAGAGCCCGACGAGAGCTACCGCCGTTTCGAACTTGCGGTTGCGCAATTTGCGCGCGGAGATCGAACGGCCGCGGATGCAGCTTTGGCCGACCTCATCGCAAATGACCGGGGACTCGACTATCAGATCGCCCAGGTTTACGCCGTGCGGGGCGAAAAAGAAAAAGCTTTCGAGTGGTTGCAAATCGCGATGGATAATCACGACACTGGTATGCTCGGTCTCTTAGTCGATCCACTGTTGACCAGCTTACGCGACGATCCGCGCTACAAAAATCTCCTCGCAAAGATGGCTTTCCCTGCAACGTCATGAACAGGCGCGAGAGGGAGCCGCACGGGTAGGCGGGTCCGAGCCCGCACAGCAGCTAGGGGTAGCTGGCATGAGTGCGGCGGGAGCACGAATGACCAAGAGTTAGGATGCAAACTTCGATGATTTCAGATATTTCTCGGCGTTCGAAACGAAGCCCCACCCTGATCCCATGAACCGCAACTTCTTGGCCGAGTTGAAACGGCGCAACGTTTACAAGGTCGCGGTCGCGTATGCGGTTGTCGGTTGGCTCTCGGTTCAGATCGCAACTCAGGTCTTCCCGTTCCTGGAAATTCCGAACTGGATCGTGCGTCTGGTGATTGCGCTCGTTGTGATCGGATTTCCGATTGCCCTGGTAATTGCCTGGGCTTTTGAGTCAACTCCGCAAGGCATCAAGCGAACAGAAATCGCTCAACCTTCGCTGGCGACGAGCGGAGAGAATCACCGCGCCTGGATTTACATTGCCATTATCGGCGCCGTCCTATCCATGGGGTTGTTCTTCCTGGGGCGCTACACCGCTGCAAACAAGGCCTCCGCGTCTAACGACCTCGCCAATAAATCGATCGCCGTTTTGCCGTTCGAAAGTTTGAGCGAAGACAAGAGCAACGCTTATTTCGCCGACGGGATTCAGGATGAAATCCTGGCGCGATTATCGAAGATCGCGGATCTCAAGGTGATTTCGCGCACCTCGACCCAAAAATACAAAAGCGCTCCCAACGATTTGCGGGAAATAGCCCAACGGCTCGGAGTCGCGAACATTCTCGAAGGCAGTGTCCAGAAAGCGAACGATCAAGTGCGCGTCACGGTGCAGCTTATCAACGCGCTGAATGATTCACATCTTTGGGCGGAAACATACGACCGAAAGTTGATCGACGTCTTTGCCGCCGAGAGTGACATCGCTCAAAAGATTACCGTAGCACTCGAGGCTAAGCTTACTGGTCGTGAGAAAGAAGACATTCAGTTTGCGGGCACGAAAAATCCGCAAGCTTATGACGCACTGCTTC
>QHRO01000317.1 GCA_003220155.1 Verrucomicrobiota bacterium | reverse complement strand
AGAGCGAGCGCTCGCGCTCGATCCGGCGGACCTGAGAGTGCTTACCACGAGCGTCACGCTGCTCCAGTCTCTTGGACGCCTCGACGAGGCGCTGGCGCTGGAGGAGGCCGCCCTCCGCCGCGATCCGGTGAACGTGACGTCGCTCTTCAACCTGGGCTACCACCAGCGCATGGCTGGCCGGCTCGACGCGGCGATCGCGTCGTTCCGCACCGTGCTGAGCTTGAGCCCAAGCAATGGAGGCGCCCACTGCCAGCTCGGCATAGCGCTGCTGCTCAAGGGCGATGCGAAGGGGGCGCTGGCGGAGATCGAGCAGGAGACGAGCGAGGTCTACAAGATGATCGGCCTGCCGATGGCCTACCAAGCGCTCGGGCGCAAGGCCGACTCGGACGCCGCGCTGGCCGCGCTGATCGCGAAGTACGAGAAGGACGGGCCCTCCAACATTGCCTCCGTCTACGCCTTCCGCGGCGAGGCCGACCAGGCGTTCGAGTGGCTCGACAAGGCGGTCGAGTACGGCGACGGTGGCCTCGGCGAGATCGTGACGGATAACCTGTTCGACAAGATCCACGCCGACCCACGCTGGCTGGCGTTCCTGCGCAAGATTGGCAAGGCGCCGGAGCAACTGGCGAAGGTCGAGTTCAAGGTGACGCTGCCGCAATGAGCATGCGGATTTATACGGATTACGCGGGATGGGTCTAATTCTTACTCTGCGCCTGCCCGCCACGGCGGGTAACTGATCGACTACCCCGCTTAACTTCGCGTTTGCCTATGCGTACCTATTTTGCCGGGTCGTGATTTTTCTGCGCAAGCCTTCCACCGCAACCAAGCCAACTAAGCCAATCGCAAGGAGGCCAAGTCCTGACCCGCCCTCTGGAACTGCAGTCGTGACAACAGTAAGGTTGTACGTGAAATCTTGGCCAGTTCCCTGAATTACTATCCTGGCAGCGGAGTCCTTCTGAACTAATGGATCGCCGCTTGTCAACTGCGTCGCCCCCCTGCCAATCAACGTTAGACTCACTTCATCGAACGTGACTGACTTCAAGCTAAAAAACGTACCAGTAGCAAAACCGTTGGCGCCGGCGATCGGAGCGTTCCAGGCGGGCCCCCCAACGCCGGGCAAGACATCGAGAAGGGTCACTGATGAGCCGCTGCCAGTCCATCGGATTGCCAGGTTGAAACTAGCTTGCGAGCCCACGACGGGGATAAAGTCACCTGTTGCGCCAGTCACGGACAACGGCCCGTGCGGGAAAAGTTGGCCGTTGAAGTCAAGCTCGTTAATTACGTTGCCGTTAATTCCGCTGCCGTTAATTCCGTTGCTGTTAATTCCGCTGCTTTCGGTGATGGTGCCGCTTCCCGTCAACGTAAGTTGCCCACTGACTCTACCGTCAACGATAATCGCCTCGACTTGCTGCGGCGCAATCAATGCGACAGTGACTAACAGTACAAGAACCGACCATAGGAATTTTGATATTTCCATAGTTTCCAGCCTCCACAGTTTTTGCATAAATTACAGCACTTAATTACCTGAGCGTTTCTGGTGTGCATATTGGACCTTAGCCGTACGCTTTCCTTAAGAGCAGCTGTGGACATTCGCGAGAGCAGAAAATTGTGTCACCCGGCTGCATAAAAATGGGCAGACTCCTGATGACGTGAGATGACAAAGCTTTCAGTGCAAGCTACTAGCGAAAAGTAGTTTGCGTAGTTGAGACGATTGCTGACGAAGTGTGGGACCGTGCGATTTCCGATTTTCGATCTTTGATTACCGATTTCAAATCCAGAACGCCAAGATAACGAGCTGTTCTACTGCAGGTGGTGGTGGAAGCGCCACGACAGTAGCCAAGCTTTCAAGCCAGGTTTGATCTCGACCATCGACCGTGTAACTAAGAGTATCTTTCTGACGGGCGTTTTGAGGTGAATCCATATGTCCGGCGAGGTGAAAAAGGAAATCCAGCTGGAGATCGCCCATGTCTTGTTCATCGACATCGTTGGCTATTCGAAGCTTTCGATGAATGAGCAACGCGCCGCAGTGGATGAGCTGAATCACGCCGTTCGCGCGTCGGACGAATTTCGAAAAGGTGAAGCGGCTGATCGGCTGATTAAAATTCCAACGGGCGATGGCATGGCCTTGGTTTTTTACACGAGTCCGGAAGCGCCGGTGCAATGCGCAATTGAGATCAGTCGCGTTGCGCATCTGCGTTTACCATTGCGAATGGGAGTGCACAGTGGACCCGTGAGCGGTATCGTGGATGTGAATGAGCGCGCCAATCTCGCCGGCGCTGGTCTGAACACGGCGCAACGGGTGATGAGCTGCGGCGATGCCGGTCACATTTTGGTGTCCAAACGCGTTTCTGAAGATCTGGCTGAGTTCGAGGAGTGGCGACCCTTTCTCCATGACCTCGGCGCATGCGAGGTGAAGCACGGCGTGAAGTTGCACGTCGTGAATCTGTACAACGACAAAATCGGGAGGCGCGAGTTACCGACTAAACTTCAGACGCAGCGCCGACACACCGCCCGGATGCGGTCGCTCCTTGGAGCAGCCGCGCTCCTTGGGGTCGCGGCTCTTTTAGCCGGGATCATTATATTTTCGCGGACGCGGCCATCTTTAGCCCCGGCGGCGCCAGAAAAAAGCATCGCTGTGCTGCCATTTGAGAATCTAAGCGAGGAGAAGCAAAACGCCTATTTCGCCGACGGTGTGCAGGATGAAATTCTAACTGATCTGGCCAAGATCGCCGATCTGAAAGTCATAAGTCGCACTTCCGTGATGCTGTACAAAAGCGGTGTTGCACGCAATCTCCGGCAGATCGCGCGGGAGCTTGGCGTTGCGAACATCGTCGAAGGCGAAGTGCAGCGCGCAGGCAACCGTGTGCGCGTCAGCGCCCAGTTGGTCGATGCGCGAAACGATGTTCATCTGTGGGCCGAGCACTACGACAGGCCACTCGATGACGTGTTTGCGATCCAGAGCGAAATCGCAAAGGCCATCGCAGATCAACTCCGCGCGAAACTTTCGCCGAGCGAGCACGCCGCAATCGAGCAACCGCCCACCGCTGATCTCGCTGCTTTCGATCTTTACACTCACGCCAAGACACTACTGCTCAGGTCCCTCTATAGCGGCCCACGCACGAAGGACAATCTTTTGCAAGCCGTTGAATTGCTCAACCAGGCAGTCGCGCGCGATCCAAAATTTCTCCTCGCTTACTGCCGATTAGCCTTTGCGCACGACCTGCTTTATCTCACTAGCCTAGATCATACGCCGGCGCGGCTTGCTTCAGCGGAGACCGCGGTGCAAACAGCTTTACGTTTGCAGCCGGATTCTGGTGAAGCGCATCTCGCTTTGGCGCAACACCTCTATAGCGGTTACCTCGACTACGATCACGCGAAGCAGGAACTTGCTAGTGCACAACGCACGTTGCCTAACAGCTCGGAACTCTTCGAGTTGAAAGGATTCATCGACCGTCGCCAAGGTCACTGGGATGAGTCGACGCGTAACTTGGAAAAAGTTCTGGAGCTCGATCCACTAAACTTTTTTACTCTTAGCCAGATCTCGACTAATTACCACTGCCTGCGCCAGTACGAGCAGGGAGCTGCGGTTTTGGATCGGACACTAGCGGTCGCACCCAAAGATGTGGTCACTAGGATTACGCGCGCCGCAGTCGATCTCAACTGGCGCGCTGATCCCAAGCCATTACATGCGACGATTGATGCGATTCTTGCTGATGACCCAACCGCCGCGCCGACCGTGGCCAATACTTGGCTGAATCTTGCTCTTTGTGAGCATGATCCCATCTCTGCCAATCGGGCGCTGGTGTCGCTCTCCGGCGATTCCTACCGACTGTTTCATATCATTTTGAGTCCCGCGTTCGTTGAAGGATTGATCGCTCGTATTCGTGGAGATGCCGCTGCGGCGCGCGCGGCTTTTACCGCCGCGCGTGCTCAGCAGGAGGAAGTGGTTCGCGGCCAGCCCGATTATGGTCCGGCGCTCGGTTCGCTCGGCTTGATCGACGCAGGACTTGGGCGGAAGGACGAAGCATTGCACGAGGGCCGGCGGGCGATAGAGCTGCTCCCAGTCAAACGGGATGCATTCGGCGGTTCGGATATGATTCAGTTCTTCTCCATCATCTGTGCCTGGACTGGCGAGAAAGAGCTTGCCTTGCAGCAACTGGATATCCTTACACGGATGCCGAGCGCGGTAACATACGGCCGACTAAAATTGCACCCATTCTGGGATCCGCTCCGCGGCGATCCACGCTTCGAAAAAATCGTTGCCTCGCTCGCGCCGAAAGAAGCGAACAAATAATGCGATGTAGTGAGCGTCAGCCACCTCTTTCTGGAGTTTAGCCGCAAATTCCTTTCGAAAGGTGGATCGCGTGCACTGTTATAAGCTAAGCGCTAACGAAAACGGTACTGAAACTCGTGTCACCCCGGCTGCGTAAGAATGGGCAGATTTCTTCACGTGGGCTAACGGAGCGTCGGAAGTAAACGACTAACAAAAGGCAATTTGAGTAGTTCAGATAACTACTGACGAGGTGTGATAAAACCTCCGTTTCGTCTTAGGAAAATTCCGTTCTATCCGTTGAACTACGAGGACGAATTGATTTTTGATTTTCGATTGCCGATTGCAAATGCGAGCAGAATCGAATTGTTCGTATGCCCTCAGATTACCCGACCGCCTGGCCTCCGGCGAGGCCGCCAGCTTAATTCTCGACGGCCGAATCGTAATCTAACAGTCTCAAAGGTCGCTTCCTGGCAACCGTGTCTGTCGATCTCGAGATTTGATCTAGGACCGGGCGGGAACGTGCCCACCCCGTGAGGCAAGGAATAACTGATGCTCCAGCGAAAATACAGATCGCAAGGTAAACTACTCCGGATATTGGGACTTGGGTTTGGCCTGGCCGTAGTTATCGGCGCGATCATCGGCGTCAGCATTTTTCGACTAACGGGTCCGATTGCCGCCCTGCTGGGAAAGACCTGGTTGATCCTATTGGTTTGGGTGCTCGGAGGAATCTTTACCTTATTAAATGCCAACTACACCTCCGAACTCGCCACCATGATTCCCAGGGAAGGCGGTCCCTACGTCTACGCTCGGCGAGCATTTGGTGACTTCGCCGGCTTTGTCGTCGGTTGGAGTGACTGGTTCGGTAACACTGCCTCACTTTCCTACTTGTCGATCGCTTTGGCAGAATACCTCATCGCGCTCTTTGCATTTTCGTTCGCCGGCGTGGTGTCTATTGCAATCGGGCTACTGTTATTGCTTACCTTCTTGAACTGGATCGGTCTGCGCGCCGGTAGTGAAACACAGGAGGTAACAAGCTTTTTAAAGGGTGTGGCGTTGCTTTCGATTGTGGTGGCTTGCTTCGTTTTTGGTCACGGTCAGGGCACCGTAAACGCGGGAAGGTTCGTTCCGCCGCCTGCCAGTCTCTTCAGCCCGCTTGTGGGCATCGTGCTCTCTTTTCAGCTCATCCTGGGAGCCTATGGAGGATGGAACTCTGCCATCTACTTCGCCGAGGAAGACGAAAATCCGAGCCGCGACATTCCACGCTCGCTCCACGTTGGCGTGCTGCTGGTGATGATTCTCTATTTGCTCGTTAACCTGGCATTGATTCATGTGTTGCCGATATCTCAACTGGCCGCTTCGAAGCTCGCAGCAGCAGACGCAATGCAAGTAATGTTCGGCGCACTCGGTGGGAAGATCGTCACCGCCTTCGCCCTGCTTTCGATCCTGGGAGTGCTCAACGCCATTTTGATGTTTACGCCTCGAACTCTTTATGCGCTCGCGCGCGACGGTTTGTTTTCCAGCAAAGCACTCGTGGTTAACAAAGGCGGTACGCCGACTGTCGCCTTAGCGGTCACAGCGGCCGTGGCGCTCATTTTAATCCCGATGGGGACCTTTGAGAAACTGATGGCGCTCTATGCATTTTTCGCCATTGCGAATAATATCGTGCTTATCGGCGCGTTGTTTGCGTTGAGGAAACGTTCGCCTGATTTGCCGCGTCCGTTTAAGACCTGGGCTTATCCGGGAACAGCATTTATGCTCTGGTAATTCTTGCAGCAAGTTACCCGTTATACCGTTTGCTCAAGCCGGAAGCTGGCTAACCAAGCCGCGGATTCGGGTGAAATTTTTTTGGACCGGTTCGCCCTCGAGGCGGCCATCCCTGCTTCGATCAAATCGTCGCTTCGCTCGCGGCGAATCAATAATGATGTAGAGCGTTCGCTGCCGACCCTCTACAATGCGTATCGGTGTCGACCGAAGTTAAAAAGGAGATCCAGCTCGAGATTGCCCATGTCTTGTTCATCGACATCGTTGGCTACTCGAGGCTTTCGGTCAACGAACAGCACTCGGCGGTTGAGGAACTAAACCAGATTGTTCGCGCCTCTGAGCAATTTCAAAAAGCTGAACGCGCGAGCCGTTTGCTTAAAATTCCGACCGGCGACGGCATGGCGTTGGTCTTTTACACCAGTCCGGAAGTGCCTGCGCAATGTGCGGTGGAGATCAGCAGCGCGCTCAAGGAACATCCCCGCCTGCAACTTCGGATGGGAATTCACAGCGGGCCGGTTAGTGGCGTGGTCGATGTAAATGAACGGGCCAATCTCACGGGCGCTGGGATCAACATGGCGCAGCGAGTGATGGATTGCGGCGACGCCGGCCACATTCTGTTGTCGAAGCATGTCGCTGAAGACCTCGAAGAATACGAACAGTGGCGACCGCTCCTGCACGACCTTGGCACATGCGAAGTGAAACATGGAGTTCGCGTCTCCATCGTGAACCTCCACTCGGATGAAGTGGGCAATCCGCAACTGCCCAAAAAATTCCAAGCCCTGAAGAAGCACAGGGCGCGCGTGCGTTGGGCGGCGATGACGGCCGCATTGCTCGCGCTCGCGGCGATCGTCGCTGGGATCGCAGTGTTTTCCCGTTATCGCGTGGGGTCGACAACGGCTGCGCCGGAAAAAAGCATCGCGGTGCTTCCGTTCGAAAACTTGAGCGAAGACAAAAACAACGCCTACTTCGCCGAGGGTATCCAGGACGAGATTCTAACGCGCTTATCAAAGATCGCCGATCTAAAGGTGATCTCGCGCACATCGACGCAGCAATATCAGAGCAAGCCGGGCAATCTTTCCGAGATCGCCCGGCAAATGGGCGTCGCCCATATCGTGGAAGGAAGCGTGCAGAAGAGCGGTGAGGCCGTGCGTGTCAACGTGCAGTTGATCAAAGCGGCGAATGATTCCCACCTTTGGGCTGATACCTTTGATCGCAAAATCACCGACATCTTTTCGGTTGAGAGTGAAGTGGCCAAAGCCATCGCCGATCAATTGCGAGCGAAACTCACCGGTCGTGAAGAGCAGGTCATCGCGGCCAAGCCGACGAACAATCCCGAGGCCTATGATGCTTATCTGCGCGGGCTTGCTTACACACTGAAAACTCTCCCGACGCCCGTGAACGCCCTTGGCGCACAAAAATATCTCAAGGAAGCAGTGAGGTTAGATCCGAAGTTCGCCCTTAGTTGGGCGCTGCTGTCAATCGTTGATTCGCGCAACTACCTTACCCAGAGTCTTCAACCAACGGCCGCTCTTCGTGAAGAGGCGCGGCGGGCAGCCGAGACCGCGCTCACTCTTCAGCCCAATCTTGGCGAGGCCGTGTTAGCCAAGGGCAGTTATCACTATTCCTGTCTAAAAAATTACGACACCGCCGTGCGTTACTTCGAGCAAGCACGTCAGCTGCTACCGAATAGCAGCTCGATTCCTGAATGGCTGGCTTATGTTGCACGCAGGCGAGGTCAGTGGGATCGGAGCGAAGCTTACTTTATCGAAGCCGAGCGGCTTGACCCGAGGAATGTTAATCTCCTCGTCGCACACGCGACTAACGATATCTGTCATCGTCATTTCCGGAAAGCGCAGCAAAAGTTTGATGAAGCTCTCAATATTACGCCAGATGACTTAAATATACTGGTGCAAAAGGCTAGTATCGCACAGGCGGAGGGCGACCTGCCGCGTGCCTCGGCGCTCCTCGCGCAACTCCACTTCACGGCCGATGATCTCGAGGGCTTGGAAACTCAAGTCTATCAAGCGATCCTGGAGCGTCGTTCCGCAACGGTAATCCCCCACTTAAAGGAGATACTTGCCAAACCTGATCCGGCGTTGGGCTACTTCAATGGCGTTCTGCGCTTTTGGTTAGGTTGGGCGCAAGAAGTGGCCGGCGACAATGTCGACGCCCAGGAAACTTGGCGACAAGCGCGCCGCGAACTGGAAGCCTTCCTCAAAGAACAGCCGTACAACTTTCTGCTCATTGGCGATCTCGCGCTGACCAATATGGGCCTTGGTGACAAAACCGCCGCGTTAGCCCTGTCGGAACGGGCCATGGCCGCGAATCCGGTCGAGAAGGACGCTGTCGCTGGTCCCATTCCAATCGAGATCCTCGCACGGGTGGCGGCGCGTATGGGGCAGCCCGACCGCGCCATCGTCGCTTTACAGAAACTACT
>QHRO01000244.1 GCA_003220155.1 Verrucomicrobiota bacterium | reverse complement strand
ACGAGTGAGGTCTCGATCGGCACCGGCAACAATTCGCGATAACGCCAAAGCGATTTCTCTGCACGGGTTAACAGCGCATCGCGTTTGAGAGCGCGTCCTGCTCGTTCCAAGTCATAAACAGCGAACAGCGGTTTGCGGCACGCCGTGCATAAGTTTTGCAGCTTCCCCCAGTCGTGACGCAACCCACAGGATGTGCAGCTCAGATGCGTTAGAAACATGAGATGGAGCGGCCTGGGGCGATGCTAACATGATGTGGCATCACTGCCATTTGTTTAGCGAAGTCGCTCAGACCGGCAAGCAGGAGCCGCGATAAGATGAGACTCGTACCGCTAAACCGCTAACACGCCAAGAAATGCTAAAAGTGATCCCCAGGGTATTGTTCGCGAAAGAAAAGCGGTGTGGCGCTCCGCTTCCCACCGCACTCCACAAGACCTTTTTTGGACTGCGCCGGCAAAGCGAAGCGACGACGGCGCTTTTCCCACACGCGCTCCCGGAAGAACAGAAACACGGCACATTTCTCCAACGTTTTACCGGGCAAAACCGTTAAGATTGCGTAGCCGAAGACTCGATCCGTTGTGCGCATTGTGTTAATCCAAGCGTCGCATGACTAAAAACGTTTCCGTGCGCCGCCCATCGCGCCCCTCGTACCGTCCATCGCTGACCACGCAGATTATGATCGGGCTGGTTGTCGGCGTCGCGGTCGGCTGGATACGGCCGGAGTGGGGAAACAACGTCTATTTTCTTCGCGACATTTTCCTGAATCTGATCAAATCAATCATTGGTCCGCTTGTTTTTTCGACTCTGGTCGTCGGTATCGCTGGGGGTGGCGATTTACGGAAGGTAGGGCGGATGGGCGTGAAAGCGCTCATTTACTTCGAAGTTGTCACCACCGCCGCATTATTTATTGGATTAGCGGTCGTTAATTTAACCAGGCCGGGTGCGCGAGTCCCGCTTGTGGCGGGGGCGAGTGAGACGGTCCAGAAAATTGGCGAAACTCATCCGCAGACTTTGATCGAAACGCTCGTACACGTATTCCCCTCGAGCGTCATTGATTCGCTGGTGCGCGGCGACATTCTCCAAATTGTCGCCTTCGCCGTGCTGTTCGCGATGGCGGTGTCGGCGGTTGGCGAAAAAGGAAAACCGCTCTTGCGCGGAATGGAAAGTCTCTCGCAGGTGATGTTCAAGCTGACGAACTACGTCATGAAATTTGCACCCATTGGTGTCGGCGCGGCCATGGCGCATACCATCGGCACCCAGGGTCCGGGCGTGCTCGTTAGTTTGGGAAACCTCATATTCAGCTACTACCTCGGACTGATCATTTTCATTGTGTTCGTTTTCGGACTCATCCTGGTGGTAATCCAGGCGCCGATTCGGCAATTTGTGAGCGCGATTCGCGAGCCGGCGACAATCGCTTTCGCAACCACGAGCAGCGAATCAGCCATGCCCAGAGCGATGGAGGCGATGGAACGCCTCGGCGTGCCGAAACGCATCGTCGGTTTCGTGATGCCGACCGGTTATTCCTTTAATCTCGACGGCTCGATGATTTTCCTCGCCGTCACCTCGATTTTTATTGTGCAGGCCGCCGGTCCAAGCATGGGGCAACACTTTGGTTTCGCGCAGCAACTTTCTATGATGGTTGCCTTCATGATTACATCCAAAGGACTCGCTGGTGTTCCGCGCGCGTCCATTCTGGTGCTCCTCGCGACTTTGACGAATCTAATCCCGGCACCGGTCGCGACGGCCGGCGTCGCTATCGTCCTCGGCGTCGATGCGATCATGGATATGGGCCGATCGTGCGTGAACCTGATTGGTAACGCCCTCGCCACCCTGGTGATTGCGCGGTGGGAGGGCGAATTCGATGATAATCGGGCGCGCGTCTTCGGCACGCCGGCGGAAGCTGAACTCGACTTGCGTTCCGGCGATGTGGCCTTTGCGGAAGCTGCGGGCGAAAACTAGCCCGCATTTTTCACTCGCCCAGCGAAACATGCGTTCGAAAGGACAGCTACTTCGACCGATCCAAACTGTAATCGCAGAATCGTCTTAGAATGCGCTGAAACTCATTCGCTTGGAAGGGGGCTGCTCGGCCCTCTGCCGAGCGGATATAAAATATCCCGGGCTAGGCCGACGAATTACCAGGAGGCGGCGGTTGCTCGCGAGGAGAACCGCGTTTACGCTGGCTGATTTCTTCCAGCAGTTCGATTTGAATTTGCTGAATCTCGAAGAGCCGGTTGTATTGCCGGCGCAGGAGATGATCGATTTTCTCGTGCAGATGCCGAATCTCGAGCTCGGCCTTGAGATTGACCTTGTAATCATTTTCCGCCCGCAATCGATCTCGCGCCTCGGCCCGATTTTGGCTCATCATGATGACGGGCGCCTGCAACGCAGCCAGGCAGGAGAGGATCAGATTAAGGAGAATAAACGGATAAGGATCGAAGCCGCGGTCGAGCAGGAGGAGCGCGTTGAGCACGACCCAGACGACGATAACACTGCCGAAAGTGATGATGAATTTCCAACTACCGCCGAACTCCGCGATTTTATCCGACAAACGCTCACCAAAGGTCAGTTTGCGCTCGAATTGTTTTTCAATGTTCTCGGAAAGCACTTCATGCTCGCGCAGACTTTCGATGACTTCGTGGTCGAGTGCCGTTAGCTCACCAATTTCACACTCGAGCGTGTGTTTAACGTAATCTCGGCGGAACGCGCCGAGATCGGCGAAGCAAATGAACTGCTGCGGATCCCAGTTCGGCCGCTGCGATTTGATGAATTCGGCGAGCGACGGCCGCACGTTCTCGCCGATGGCGCCGTTTTGCGGCAGGAACGACCGCCCACAAATCTGGCAATTGAGTTTTCGCGACGTGGTCGCTTCCATTCTTCTCAATTAACGGCGAGCACTTTCGGCTTGTCGATTCAATCTTGAACGCGGCGTTCGTGATTTTAAGCTAGGTGCGATGGAGGAAGCCGAGGTCCCGCTCGAACATTTGCACGAAGAGATTCATTTTCACGCAGAACATGGCGGCGAGAAATGGATCTCGTGGGTGGCACTGAGCACGGCCATTCTCGCGGTGCTGGCGGCGATTGCCGGATTGCTTTCCGGCAGTCACGCCAACGAAGCAATGATGAAACAGATCGAATCAGCTGATCAGTGGGCATTTTATCAAGCGAAGGGAATCAAGGCCTCGGTGCTCGATGCCAAAATGAGTCTGACCGGTTCCACGAGTGATGCGGATCGCGAGAAGGCGGCAAAATATTCCGAAGAACAAAGCGAAATTCAAAAAGAAGCGCGTGAGAAGGAAGGGGAAGCAAAACAAAACTTTCATCAGCACGAAGTTTTCGCGCGTGGGGTAACCTTATTTCAAATCGCAATCGCGATTGCGGCGATTTCGGCTCTAACGAAACGCAGACGCTACTGGCTCGTGAGTATGACCTTTGGCTCCATTGGCTGCATTTTTCTTGTCCTCGGTTTTGTTCAACATTGAACCATGCGTGTCCTGGCGATTGATGCTTCGTTGCGTAATTGCGGAGTGGCGATTGTTGACGGCGAGAATGGAAAATCGCGCGCGCTTTTCTTTGGCACCATTCATAATGCCACTTCCGTGAAATATTCAGCTTGTCTGGTGGCGATTCGCGATCGTCTGGCACAATTGATTCGCGAGCATGAGCCGGACTGCTGCGCGCTCGAAGCCGTCATTTACGTGCAGAGTTACAAAACTGCGATTTTGCTCGGGGCGGCGCGCGGTGCCGCCATCCTGGCGGCGGCGGAGAAGGGCTTGCCGATTTTCGAATATGCACCAAGGCGAATCAAGCAGGCGACGGTTGGAACCGGTGGAGCGCGGAAAAATCAGGTTGCGTTCATGATGCGGGCGTTGCTCGGCTTAACCGAAACACCGGATGCAGATTCAGCCGATGCGCTGGCGATTGCCCTCACTCATTTGCGGGCACAGGAAGCCGCGCGACTCGGAATTCCAGGAGCGACTCAAATATGAGTCTCGACGTCGCAGCGCGACTTGGAGGGGCGAGCTCCGCGAGCCCGGTCCGAGCCGGACTGGCGGTTCCGGCGTCGCAGGAGCTCCGCCCTCCACTCGGTGTGCGCTGGCTCGGTCGGATGAATTTTGCGGACGCGCTGCAGTTGCAGGAAAAAGTCGTCGCGCAAAAACGAAACGATCCAAACGTCGCCGACACCATCCTGTTACTCGAGCACGATCCCGTTTACACGATTGGCCGGACACCGGATCAGACCAGCTTGCGCGGTGCTTCACATCTGCCGCATCCGTTTTTCCAAATCAATCGTGGCGGGCAGGCGACCTATCACGGGCCAGGCCAGTTAATGGGTTATCCCATTATCGATCTACGCAATTATGGTCAGGACTTGCACAAATATTTGCGTTGGATTGAAGGATTGCTGATCGAATTTTTGGGCGAGTTCGAAATTAAAGCGCAACGTTGCGAAGGATTGACCGGTGTTTGGGTTCAGGAAAGAAAAATCGCGTCCATCGGCGTAGGTGTTCGGCATTGGATCACCATGCATGGGTTCGCACTAAATGTGTGCGGCGATCTCTCGCCATTCGATCAGATCACGCCGTGCGGAATTTCGAACGTTGCCATGACATCAATTGAAACAGAGACCCGAAGATCCGTTTCCGTTATCGAAGTAGCGGCGGCGTTTGAAAAGTTGGTTGCCCGTAAGATCCCGGAGTTGCGCGTTCCGCCAGCGCCGTAGGCAGCGCCATGCTTAGAGTTCTCGTAGCCTATGAATGCATGAATGGCTAACGCCTACACACGAATGATCGCGCATCCGCAAACTTCGCTCCGATGGAGCTTGGCTGTTCTTGGGACGATAGACTATAAACATCCCGCTCCCAAGGGAGCTAAACATACTGGCGCATGAACATTCCACTCGAGGATAATTTCAGCGACGTCTTGGAAATTTCCGATTCAGATCTGGCGGAAAAAGCGCGCCTGGACGCGAATACGATACGAAAATTGCGCAGTGGACATTTTGATGAGCTGGCACTCTTTCGCGTGGCGCCGGTGCTTGGGCTTGGCGCGCGCGCGCTAAACGATCTCGCGCAGAACGAATATCGACCGGCTGCGCGTGAGATTGATGGTCTGGCCGTGCTCAACACGCCGTTCCATGACATGCGGGTAAATGCGTTCCTGGTATCGGACCCGAAATCGCGCAAAGCCATTGCCTTCGATACTGGTGCCGACTGTCGTCCGATCCTCGATCGAGTCGCGAAGGAGAAATTGGCGGTCAAACTGATCCTCTTAACGCATGCGCACACCGATCACATAGCCGATCTGGGGCGGTTAAAAAAAGAAACCGGCGCGCCGGTTTATATTTCCGAACGCGAATCCATTCCGGGCGCAGAAACAATTCCCGAAGGTCATGAATTCAACGTTGGCAATTTGAAAATAAAAGCGTTGCTGACCTGGGGGCATTCCCGCGGAGGAATGACCTTCTTTGTTGCTGGACTGGCGCGTCCGGTCGCGATTGTGGGCGATTCAATTTTTGCCGGCTCAATGGGCGGCGGAAATGTTTCCTACAAAGATGCAATAAAAAATAATCTGGAAAAAATTCTGACCTTGCCGAACGAGACGGTCATTTGTCCGGGGCACGGGCCGCTTACGACGGTGGGAGAAGAAAAACAGCACAACCCGTTTTTTGCGGGACGCGTGTGAAGTCCTTTTGTCATTCCGACCCAAGTGGAGGAATCTCTTGTTTTAGTCGACTCCAGCAGGATCAGCGAAATAGTAAGAGATGTCTCGACTTCGCTCGACATGACAGAATGAAAGAGTAATCACATGAACGTTGGTTTTGTTGGTGTTGGCAGAATGGGCGCGAATATGGCGCGCCGACTGGTTGATTGCGGCGTTCACGTAACGGCTGTTTACGATGTAAATCGAGCGGCAGCGACGAAGCTGGCCGACGAACTGCGCTGCGCCGCCTGCCAGGATCTTTCCGAAGTGACGGGCGAGTCGGAGGTCATTATTACCGTCGTAAGCGATGATGCGGCGATGCGAAAGATTTTTGCGAAATCGGGCGACAGCCTGCTGGTGAACGCGAGAGGCAAGTTATTTATCAATTGCGCGACCATTACGCCACGGGTGCACCTTGAAGTGGAAGAACTGGCCGGGAAAGCCGGTGCGCGTTCCCTCGAAGCGTGCATGGCATCGAGTATCACGCAGGCGCGCGATGGTTACCTTTATTTGATGTGCGGCGGTGATAAGGAGGCGTTTCGTTCCGCGCAACCGGTTCTGGAAAAACTTGGGAAAACCATCCGTTACTTCGGGAAAGCGGGGGAAGCTGCCAAGATAAAGGCGCTGGTCAACATGGTAATGAACATCAATACTGCCGGCCTTGCCGAAGGTCTTGGCCTGGGCGAAGCGATGGGCCTTGATCTTACAATATTGCGCGAAGTTTTTTCTGAAACCGGCGCGGCCTCGCGCGTTTTGCAAACGGACGGCGAAGACATGCAAAACCGCGAACATAGCTGTTTTTTCTCGGCCGCGCACGCCGCCAAAGACAGCGGTATCGCGCTCGATCTCGCGGGCGAACTTGAGCTGGATCTTCCGCTCGCTCGGGCCACCAAACAGCAGTACGACGCTATGATCGCGGAAGGGTTGGGCGAACTCGACAAATCAGGCATTGCCGAGTTGACCTTCAAGAACCGTCACCAGCACGGTGGCGATCATGTGTGAGGTGGATCGAGCAGTCCCTTGCTCGATGTTAGTTAGGCGGCGGAAGCCGCAATTGTTTGGCATCGCGCGACGAAACGCACGATCCACCTCGATGGGCGATCATGTTTGATTCGCACGACGAGTCAGTTTTAGGCGTTCGACACCAACGCTTCAACGTCCTTCACAATTCGAAGCTGTGCGTCGCCGAGGTGGAGTTCGCCATCGCTTAGAATTTTTGCGCGCAGGCCCGCGTTTTCCTTGAGAAATTCTTTCGCGCCCGGGGCGAAGGCGACATCCATCCATTCACAGGGTGCGCAATGCTGCGTCCCTCGAAACCTCACACCTTGAATTTCAAACTCACAACCGATAAGCGAAAGAAGATCGACCCCGGAGACGATAACGTTGCGGCGCAAAACGCCCGCCGGTTTCTCCCTGATTCCAAAGTGGGTGCAGAGCCGCTCGAAAACCTCCGCGGCAAAAAATGTGATCTGGCCTTTGTAATCTTCAGCATGATTAAAGTAGCGGTCCCCGAGCAAACCCTTGCCCGTGACACACTTGATTCGTTCCTTCTCAACGAGCGGCGACGTTCCTGGCGGCTGGCCGTAGTGGCCGACGAAATTGTGTTCGGATGAAATGAAGATTTGTTCGATTTTCACGTCGGAAGAACAGCAGAAACCTGTGACTGACAGTGGCACAGCATTGCAGCCTGTGGAATTGTGAATTTATCGGCAGAGGTGCCGAGATCACTACATGAATACGGTCTGGCGCGTCTTTGTTTATTTGAAACGTTACCCGCTGCTCGCGTTCGCGATGATGGCGTGTGCCATTACCGGCACGTTGATGCTGATTGTTTTTCCGGCGGTTACAAAATGGATCCTCGATGAAGTTGTGACCGGGCATCATCCTGAGCGTCTGCTGCCGCTTTTGGCGGTGGCAGCGGTCGCAGCCTTGCTGCAAAACGGGCTCAATTCTTTGCGCCTTCTCCTTAACAACACTTTCGAGCAAAAAGTCATCTTCGATCTGCGCAGCGATTTGTATTCGCACATTCAACTGTTGCCGCTGCGCTGGTTCGATAACCGCGCCACCGGCGATCTAATGACGCGAATCTTAGAGGACGTAACCTCCGTCGAGCGCATGCTCATTGACGGAATCGAGCAGGGAACGGTGGCAGTTTTACAAATCATCATCGTGCTCGCGGGAATGTTTTACCTAAGCCCAAAACTCGCGCTCGTCGGCTTGGCACCAGTGCCTTTTCTGGCCGGTGGCGCGCTGTGGTACACGCTCACGGCGCACCGACGTTATCGATTACAACGCGGCGCCGCCTCCTCCATGAATTCGCTGTTGCACGACAACCTTTCCGGCATTCGTCAGATCAAGAGCTTTGTGCGCGAGCGCGAGGAACACATTCGCTTTAACCGAGCGAGTGACGCTTTGCGGCGCGCCACTCTCGTGGTGATGAAAGTATGGGCAGTCTACAACCCCTCGATGTATTTGTTCGGCTCCCTCGGCGTTCTCTTGGTGGTAGCGGTAGGAACACAAGATATTCTGTCCAAGGCGATTCAGCTGGGCGATCTCGGGGCCTTCCTTTTGCTGTCCGGTTTTCTCTACGAGCCTGTGGGCAAATTGCATCAGCTCAACCAACTGATCCAAGCCGGACGGGCGGCAGGCGAGCGCGTCTTCGAAATCATCGACGAACCGGCCGAGTCGCAACGTGGACATAAATTTGGTCGTGAAGTGCGAGGCGAGATTGAATTTCGAGACGTCAGCTTTAGCTACGGCACAGAGTTGCCAGCGCTCAGCAATGTCTCATTTCATGCGCGCCCCGGTGAAACTATTGCATTGGTTGGCAAGACCGGCGCGGGAAAGTCCACTTTGATCAATTTGCTGACACGCTTCTACGAGTTTGAGGAGGGCGAAATTTTGATCGACGGACAATCGATTCAGGACCTCAACATCCGCGAACTGCGGCAGAAGATCGGGATGGTGACGCAGGAAAGTTTTCTCTTCAACGGCACTATTCGCGAAAACCTGCAAATAGGAAAACCGGGGGCCACTGATGACGAACTGACGGAAGCAGCGGAAGCGGCGAACGCCCGCAATTTCATTGAGCTATTACAAAATGGATTGAGCAGCGTGGTGGGGGAGCGCGGAGTGAAACTGAGCGTCGGGGAAAAGCAACGGCTTTCGATTGCGCGCGCGCTCCTGAAAGATCCGCCGATTTTGATTCTGGACGAAGCGACCGCCAGCGTGGACACGGCGACCGAGCGGCTAATTCAGGAAGCCCTGGAGAATCTAATGTTTCATCGGACCTCAATCGTCATCGCGCATCGCCTCTCGACCATCGTGCACGCCGATAAAATTCTGGTGCTCGATCGCGGTCGCATCATCGAGCGCGGCACTCACGAGCAATTGCTGGCGCTCGGTGGAAAATACGCGCGCCTGTGCGAACAAAGTTTGCTGGAGATACCCGAGATCGAGCCAGTACCGATGTGAGACCGCTTTTTTGGTAGGGCGACGCTCTGCGGAGCCGCGTTTTCAGGTTCGTAGTCCTAGAGCGTTTCGCCAGCTCGACAGAGTCTCGCCCTACCAGAATTTGAAAGATGCGGCGTCTGACCGGCACGGTGAAACCGCCCCACAAAGCAGATTTACCTCGCGTGAACAGCCTTTTGTCATTCCGAGCGCAGTCGAGGAATCTCTGACTTCTTGGAAAAGGAATAGCAAGAGATGTCTCGACTTTCGCTCGACATGACAAAGCAGACGGGTCGAGTGCACGATCGGAACGCCAAAATCTCCCAGAAAAACAACATTGCGAGCGACAGTAGTACAAACGCCCCTACAATTCGCCCCAACCTAATTTGTAAGGAGCGCTACGATTGAGCAGGCGAAGCCGCCAGCAATTCCTGATAGCGCTGTTCGAGTTCGCGGTAGCGGGCTTCCGCTTCGTGCAAAGCGCGTCGTTCCTCTCCCAGACTTCGCTCCAGATCGCGAATTCGTTCCTCGAACTTGATCGACATGCCCGTGGCCGCGGGCGTTTGTTCGACCAAGGCATCGCCCTCTTCAATCTGGTTAGGGAAAAATGGAGTGATCTCCTGGATTTTTCGGCGCGATCCGTCGCACGTGTTGATGACAAAATTTTCCGGGGTTACTTCGCCCAGCCGAACGAATTCATTGATTGCTCCTAACGTTGTCGGCCCGTAGTACCGCTCGCTCGTCACCTCCACCAGCCAATCCATTCCCAGCTCCGAGAGCATCGGTGCTTTCATCCAGGTTTCCTGGTCCGAGGAAACGAGATCGCGTGGGGCTACTCGCGCCTTCGAGGCCCAGCGTGACAGTTGATCAAATGGCAACGGGCCAAAAATGCCGCCGTCATCGTATTTGCGGAGATACCAGCTTGGGCCCATTGCCATCGTTTATTCCGCTGTCGGCGAAGGTGACGCGCTCGCCGCCGGGCTGGCAGAGGGCGCGGGGATCATGATTGTTTGCCCAGCCTGCAATTTTCGGCCGTCTTCAATATGATTAAATTTTTGAAGCTCTTCCACGCCGACCTTGTGTTGTTTGGCAATGGAAGTGAGCGTCTCGCCGCGGGCCACGACGTGAGTATTACCATTGCTCGCTGCCGGATGCGGGGTTTCGTTCGTCGATGTCGCAGCATTAGGAACCGGCCCTGGCGTCGGCTCGCCAATCATCATTCCCGGACGGGAAATCTGCTGTTCCAGCTTCAAAATCTGCTGGGAAAGCGCGTCGATCTTGGTGTTGATCTGATCGATCTTTTTTTCCAGCCCGGCAATTTCGTCGGGCGATGGGGAACCCTGCGGCGGTTGAGCCAATGCGCCGGCGACCACGAGTAGCAAGATCGCGCAGGCAGCGAAAAATTTCATTTCAGAAATTCTGACATCTGGTGCGAAGGCTGGCAAGCACGCGCGCGATTTGTACAGGGACAGCCGAACCGAAAGTCACCGGGAGAGGTTGCGGTTCTGATGATTTCCCGTACCTTTTTCTTGATGCCAGAACGCATTCAGAAGCCGGTCGAACCGGTGCCGTGGGGGCCGAAACAGGGTGACGGCGGTGGGCCGCGTTCACCCGATATTTCGCGGCCGGACACGAAGGATTTGCTAAAAAAGATGCGCAAGGTAGATCCGAATCAATCGAAGCGTTACCGGCAGCGCACCGGCCAATAAATGGACGGCAAAGAGGCGCTCGATTTCGGAGCGAGCAGTGATTTTCCCTCCTTGCTCCGGCGCCAGGGTTTACTCGGGCCCGCTGCTCAGATTGGTCCGATGAATAAGCGCGCTGAAATTACGCCGACGGAATCAACTACAATTTTGGCCTTCAAATTTTCCGATGGTGTGCTGGTCGCGGGCGACCGGCGGGCGACTTCCGGAAACACTGTTGTTTACGATCGAGCCGATAAGGTGCTGGAGATCGACCGGCGTTCTATTATGGCGATCGCGGGCGTGCCTGCCACGGCTTGGGAAATGGCGCGCGTGCTCGAACACTCGTTTCAGTTTTTTCGCCGGACGCAATTACAGGAAATGAGCGTGGACGGCAAAGTGCGAGCGCTTTCGAAATTATTGCGCGACAACTTCGGCTTTGCCCTTCAGGGAGTTGGGATCGTCGTCCCGATTTTCGCGACTTACGATGTCAAAGTATCGCCTTCGGCGCGCCTTTATTTTTACGATGCCATGGGGGCGCAGTTCGAAGCGACCGATTTTGCCGCGACCGGCTCGGGCTCGCCGGCGGTGCGGGGAATTTTATATTACGAAAATACCTGGGGCAAAAAGCCGCTGCAAAAAATCGACCAGGATGAGGCCGTCGTGGTTGCCTTGCGTGCACTCGATACCGCGTCGGAAGCGGATACCGCCACGGGCGGGATCGATCGCCACGCGAAAATTTTTCCGGTAATGAAAATCGTGTCGGCTGATGGGATTCTCACCCTGCCGGAAGAAAAGATTGCGGAGTTATTTCACAAACGCGTCGCATGATCGAAGAGCCGTATCGTTGGGTGGAAGCAGTCGCCACGCGTCGCGATTACATCGAAATGCAGCTGGCCACCGGCAGTCCAGTCGTCGCGCTTGGTTATTCAGAGGGGATCTTGCTCCTGACGGTGGGGCAGCAAAAGCTTTTCGAGATTTACGATCGGATTGCGCTCGGTGCTATTGGGCATCCGGGCGACATCGAGCGTCTGCGCATGGCTGCGATTGAGCTTGCCAGCAGTGAAGGATTTACCCGCTCGGTGGCGGATGTTTCACTGCGTCGCCTGGCCTATTACTCGTTAAGTCCGGTGATGAAAAACGCCTTCGAGCAAATTTACGGCGCACCCTTCCTGGCCCGCTTGCTTTTTGTCGAAATCGGAACCTCCCTGGCCGACGACCTCTTTCTGGAAGTGGAATACGACGGCGCCATCAATCTGCACCCAAGTAATGGAGGCAATACGCCTTTTGCTGTTCTGGCTGCGAGCAAAAAATCGGCCGAGCAAATGGCAGAATTTCTGAGGAAACGATTTCAAAGCGGCAAGGATCTATCGGCGACTCTCGAACTCGCGCTCGACACCTGGACGGTTGGCCAATCTAAAACCGACGAAGCGATGCCGGCAGAGGATGACATTCGGCGGCAATGGAGGGAGCGAGTTGGCAGTGGGACAATTTCGGCGGCGGTGTTGGAGCGCAACAGCAATCGGGCGGTGCGATATCGCGCTGTGGAAGCGAGCGAGCTGGCGCCCTTGATCGCAAAATAGAATGGGCCGTTTCCGTCTCGCCGAGCCGGCCAGTGATTTAATTGCCTGGCTTGGTCTCGTCTTAATGGCGTTGTCGTTTTTGGCGTTGATGTGGACGCGGGAACCACTATTGCCGCACACCACACTCCCACATCATAAAAAGGCCGAGCCGTTCACATTGGTGATACTCGATCCCGGTCATGGCGGGCAGGATTCGGGAGCGATGGCGGACAATGTTTTGGAGAAAGATCTGACATTTGATGTGGCCCAGCGAGTCGCTCGCCTTCTGGGTGCTCAAGGCATCTCGACATTGCTGACGCGTACGGGAGATTCCTATGTTTCGTTAAGCGAGCGGGCACAGCTGATCAATCGCGCCAACAATGCCATCGTGGTGAGCATTCATTTTGATGAGGGACTGCGGCCGGACGTCAGCGGAATTGAGACCTACTTTGCTGCGCAACAAAGCACTGGCATTCCGACGATTGCAAGTTGGCTGCCATTTCTGCAAAAGATCGCCAACATTCAGCCGAATGTGGAAAGTCAGAGCCTGGCCCAATCTGTTCAGCAGCAACTGGTGACACACACGCAGGCAATTAATCGCGGAACGAAAGCAGAGCAGTTTTATGTGCTGGCAAATGTGCGCCATCCCGCGGTGCTCGTGGAAGGCGGCTTTCTAACCAACAAAAATGAGATCGGGAAATTGGCGAACGCAAACTATCGCGAGCAACTGGCGGTGGCGATAAGCGATGGCATTTTGAAATATCGCGACACGATCAAAGCATCCGGTGACGATCTTGACGGAGCGAGTCCATGAATAAGAAGGTAGACAAGGCGTCAAACTGCCCGCAGCGATGAAAAGAAAAATTGGGACGGCGATTTTGGCGAGTGCATTGGCGCAGCTGGCGCTGGCGGACAGCACGGTCCAGCAGGCGCAGGAAGAGCTAAAGGAACAAGGTTATTATTTTGGCGAAATCAACGGGGACAAAAACGCCGATACCATCGCCGCGATCCGGCGATTTCAAATTCGCAGCGGTTTGCAAATAACCGGAGAGTTGGATCAAGAGACGCTGCGCGCATTGCACGGGGCCTCTGCTTCTTCGACAGCAGCGACGACGCCTACGCCGCAACCACGGAATTTGGAAGATTCCGGCAATACCACTGAGAGAGTCGCACCCGCGACGTCGCCACCACGCGATCTTCAGACTTATCGCGCGCAACCGGCGCCAGCAGAATCGGCGACGAGTATTTTCAGGAACACGCCGTACGAAATGGCGCCGCCGGAATTGCAGCAGCGCGTTATTCTCGGCGCGCAAACGTTGCTGCGGCGGCGCGGGTTTTACAAAGGTGAAAGCGACGGCGTCTTTGGAGCGAATCTGGAATTTTCGGTGCGCGCATTTCAGTCGCGCCTGGGTATTCCGCCCAATGGCCGGCTCGACATGGATACGCTGGCTGCGCTCGGCTTATTGCCGGGTCAGCGCGGGCGCACTCCGATGGAAATACCGCATCGGCGGGTTGCGCCGTCGGATGAGCCCCCGGTCCGGGGGGAATGGATTCACTAGCCGTTTTCGAAGCGAACCGACTGCAGTTCGGCGGTGACTGTGCCGACAAAAATCTGGCTCTCGATTCGCAGCAGCAACCGATCGTTGTCATCTGAAATCCAAATGGTGGCGCGTTTAAATTTCCGGTGTGGCTCGAGCTCGTTCTTTTTACTCACGCGTTGCAACTTCAGATCGAGCTTGATCGCATTGTAACTTCCCGCTCGCACGCGCAGGTGTTCGCGGCCGACAACAGTAAGAGTGGCGACGTAGGCGGAATTCGCCGGATAAACTGTAACGCGATAAACGCTGTGATCGCGTAACGGTTGACTACGCAGATAGAGAAACGCGGAGTGGAGATCGTACAGATTTTCCAGGTTAAAATCTTTCACCACGGGCGTGGCGTGATTGCTTTCAACGCGGCTGCCGCTCACTCCTTCATCAGAAAACTTGAGATTGGTTTCGACCCGCTTGCCGCGCACGGTTTCGACCTGATGCGTGTCGAGGGGGCGCAAGGTCTCGGCATTTGCCGCCGAACGATAGTCCAGATCGAATCTCCAAAGGACGCGTGCCAGACCTACGGTTCGCCCTCGCCCTTCCAGCACAAATGTTCGCTGATCGCCGCGATGAAAATAAACGTCGGATGTGGCGGCGGTGATTCCGCTCCACCCGTAAACATAGGCCGCCCGCGCTGGCCGCAGATCCGGGAAACTGCCGCGCGGATCGCGTGTTAAACTCGACGGCCAATTGCTCGCCGCTCTTGTCTCCTGGGAGATCAAGATCCCAAGACTCGTTAGGAGTGCCGTGCACCAAGTCGATCGCGCTAGAGGAAATGGGGAAAGACGCGACATCGGAAAAGCAAAACGCACGCCGGGCCGACGCGGGCGTGCGTTTTGCGCGGGAAAATGAGCCTACGGCTTTTTCGGAGTCGCAGATGCAACCGGCGAAGTCTTGGCGGCCGCTGCCGGTGGCGAAGAAGGCATCTCCGTGTTGAGGGTGCTGGTACGCCCGGGCTTGTTCAGTGCTGCGACAACATCGTTCGTGAAATCGTAACTATCGCGCGAGTACATCACCAGTGGCACGCCATTGAAGCTCATTCCCGATTTGTCGAAGACCAGGTCCATGTTCAAGGTTTTGACCTTGTCATTCACGATCTCGGTAATTTCTTTAACGATTCCCTCGCGCATTCGTAACGCCTGTTCCCGCAACTGATTTTCTCGGGTCTGCCGGAACTCGTTAATCTCGCGCTCCATATTTTTAATATTGTTAATTTTATCGTCGCGGTCTTTCGCCAGCTGAGTCTTTTTGTCCGCACTCAAGGCCTGCGATTCGAGCTGTTTGTTGAGATTGTTCACTTCTTCGAGCGCCTTCTTGTAAGCATCAGTGCGATCGTCGAATTCCTTTTTCGCAGCATCCTTAGCGTCGTTAATCTTCTTCTCGGCTTCCTTGGTTTTCGTGTATTCCTTGAATGCGCGATCCATATTAATGGTCCCGATTTTGAGACTGCCCTGGCCAAAGGCGGCCAGTGGCAGCGCCAGCATCGCGGTGAGGGCGAGGGAGAGGAGCTTCTTCATAAAACGATGGGGTTAGTTGTTTTGCGTGGCGTTAGACCGCCGTTGTTATTTTCCGTTCAAAATTGATAACCGACGTTGAAGTTAAACTTCCCACTACCGTGGTTGCCGGCCTGTTGAATCGGAATGCCGTAGTCAAGACGAAGCGGGCCAATCGGCAAGTCCAGACGTAAACCAAATCCGATGTCGGACGCGACGTTATTGAAATTGTAGTCCCAGGGGTTGGTGTTAACAAAACCAGTGTCATAGAAAATCGCGCCCCGCGCTTTTTCGATAATGGGAAAGGTGTACTCAACGGTCACCCGGGCCATACTCTGTCCGCCGAGCGGTTCGCCGTCTTCATCTTTCGGGCCCACATCACGAAACTCAAATCCGCGAAGATTGTTGGAACCGCCGAGAAAGAGGCGATCGTAAATCTTTACTAGCTTGGTTTGGTCGCCCCAGCTATCGACACCGGCAACTTCGGCGTTGACCAGTAAAATGGTATCCCACGGCAGATGCCAATACTTGGATGCCTCAACATCGAAGCCATAAATCTGCTCGGTCCCGCCGGGACCGGCCACCCACCAAGTATAAGTAATACGCTCGCCACGCCGAGTAAGAAACGGATTATCGCGGCGATCAAACACCAGGCTGGCAGTAACGACACTTTTGGTGGAAGAGCCCGTCTCGGCCACAAGTTGCGGACTGGCACTGGCGGCAATATTGAAAGCGTCGATATTTTCCAGACGATAGCCGAGCGTGGCATAGAGGTACGGGAGAATTCCTTTCCGAACGTCAAGCGAAAATCCGTAATTCCGCTGGTCGTAAAGCGAGCTCAGATAGTTTGCCTCGTGATAAAAACCACTGAAACTGACCGCAATCGGCCGGTCCATGAACCACGGTTCGGTTAGCACGACCTCGGCGTCTTTTCGCTGCAGCCCACCTTGCAGCCGGATACGGAACTTTTGCCCGCCTCCGGTCAGACTTGGCCAATTCGTGATGTCAAAATTTACCTGCGTTAGCTCGATGAATCCAATGAGACTATCGACCGTGCTGAAACCGGCGCCGAAGTTGAGCGAACCGGTCCGCTTTTCCTCGACTTGAATATCCAGGTTCTTGCGTCCTTCCACGCCGGTATCAACCGGAAAGGTTTCGACCTTGCTAAAATAGCCAAGATTCTCCAGGCGCTTTTTACTTGTCTCCACCCGCACGGTGTTGAAAACATCGCCCGGCGCGATCAATACTTCGCGCCGGATTACTTTGTCCTTGGTCCGCGTGTTTCCGATGATGTTAATACGCTCGACGTAGGAGCGCTGGCCCTCCTCAATTCTATAGGTAAGATCGATTAATCCGCCGTGGGCCGGCGAACTTTCCGGAATAACTGTCAGGTCGACGTAACCGCCGCTACCATACGCGTCGGCCATTGCCTTGGCGTCATCTTTGATCGCCTTTGCCGAATAGACGTCACCTTCTTTCATCTTTAGGAGTGCGCGCAACTTTTGCTCGTTCGTCGCTTTGTAGCCGACGAAACTTATCTTGCCGACGTGGTACAGCGGGCCTTCATCGACTACGATCACGATTTGTAAGGCGCCGCCGCTCGTCCGCTCTTTGCGAACATCGCGCACCGCCACGTCGACGTAGCCATGGTTTTGGTAAAACTCGCGGATCTTCTGCAGATCGTCCTGCAATTGCGTTTCATCCAGCCGGCCCGATTTATCGACGAAAGCAAAAATCGTTTTTTGTCTCGTCTTCATCTGTTTGCGCAAGACCCGGTCGGAGAAATGTGCGTTGCCTTCGAAGCGCACTGAGGTGATCGAGCCTTTTATCCCTTCATTGACCGTGTAAACTGCGCGGGAAGTGCCGCGGGTGGCATCAATCGGTTCGATGTGAACCGTCACCTCGACATCGTTGAAACCGTGCGCCTGATAAGTTTCCACGATCTTTTGCCGGCCTTTCTCCAAATCTTCCTCTCGCAGCGGGGTGTTTAATTTCACTCCGAGGTTCTTGCGCAGCTTTTTCGGGCTGATCCGCGTCGCGCCATCGATTTGAATTTCATTCAGCATCGCGCGCGTCTGCACCGCCACGATCACTTTCACTCCATCGCCTTCCGGTTGACCGAAAATGCGGACGTTCTGGAACTGCCCGGTATTATAAAGGGTGCGGATGTCGTCCTCGGCCACAGTATCCGAGTAGGGCAATCCAATCTTTGTTCGTATCTGAGCCAGTACCCGCGCGCGGCTGATCGTGGCCGGCCCCGTGTACTGGACATCGATTGACCGAACGATTGGCGCACCCTGATGCGCGGCGTCGGGGGGTGATTGCGCCCGCGCGATCAATGCGATTGTGGCTGCGAAAAAGACGGAAACGGAAATCCGTCCCCAACCCCAAAGGCGGCGTAGCGAATTATAAAACATTTCGGGACATCGTCGGCCGCGGTAGGGGAGCGCGGAGTATTACTTCAACAGAGAGCCGATTATCGTCAAGCCGCAATTCCTTGCAAGCATCACAACGCACGATCTAATTGAGCAATTCATACCAATTGTTGCGCCGGTGCGGCTCGTAACCGGCGTCGCGAATGAGCGATTCGATTTGTTTTGCATCCAGGCGAAATGTTGTCCCTGCGCTGCTGACCACGTTTTCTTCCATCATCACGCTCCCAAAGTCGTTGGCCCCAAATTTGAGCGCCACTTGCCCGATCCCCGGTCCCTGCGTCACCCATGAGCTCTGAATGTTTTCGACGTTGTCCAAAAAAATCCGCGCCAGTGCCTGCGTGCGCAAATATTCCGCCACGCTCGTTTTTTGTTTCACTTTCAATACTGTATTCTCCGGTTGAAACGTCCAGCAAATGAAAGCGGTGAATCCGCCACTTCCGTCCTGTTGATCACGAATGCGCTGTAAATGTTCGATCCGTTCCGCAATCGTTTCGACATGACCAAACATCATTGTCGCGCTCGACTTTAACCCCAGTTCGTGTGCGACCTGCATCACTTCGAGCCACTTATCGCTCTTGATTTTCAGTGGCGAAATTTTCTGCCGCACCCGATCGACCAGAATTTCACCGCCCCCGCCCGGGATCGAGCCCAGGCCGGCTTCTTTGAAGTTTGCGATTACTTCACGTAGCGGCATTCCGAAAACTTCCGCGAAATGCTGGAACTCCGGCGGACTGAATCCGTGGATATTGATGTGCGGATATTTCTCGCGGATGTGCCGCAGCAAGTTGATGTACCATTCGAAGCTCAGCTTGGGATGATGTCCGCCTTGCATCAGAATTTGAACACCGCCCACGGCGGAAAGTTCGTCCAGCTTCTGATCGAGCTGTTCCAATGAAATGACGTAGTGATCGTCATCTTTTTCCGTGCGATAAAACGCGCAGAACTTGCAATAAACGTTGCAGACGTTGGTGTAATTGATGTTGCGATCGACGATGTAGGTCACGATTTCATTTCCGTCGCCCTTGTAGGACGAACGCTTCGCCTGTCGTCGCCGTTGATCGGCCAGCGCGCCAAGCTCCTCTAGTGGCCACTCATATAATAAGAGCGCCTCTTCCGGCGTGATCCGTTCGCCCGCGAGAATCTTGTCGGTCAGTGCATTATTGTTGATCGAAACCATCATCCGAACTCTACACCAGCCATTTCATCTCCGCGCAAGCTTTCCGTCGTTTAACCGCCCGCTTTTGCTGTAGCGGCGGTCTACCTGTCGCGCCGTAGTGGCACGAAGGCGGATGACCGCCAAACCGTGCGCTGCCAGATTTTCGCTCGGCTGAAATCATCGTAAATAAATTCCTGCGCTCCTGGTCTTCCTGGACATAATTCCGTTCATGCGCGCGATGCTCCTGGATGCGCCGAAGAAGCCGCTGCAATTGCGCGATGTTCCCGAGCCGCAGCCAGAAACCGGACAATTGCTGGTGCGCGTTTCTGCCTGCGCCGTTTGTCGGACCGATCTCCATATCGTCGATGGTGAATTGCCGGAACCAAAATTGCCGCTAATTCCCGGTCACGAAATCGTCGGCCGGGTCGAGAAGGTCGCCCGCGATATTCAGAAATTTCGCGAAGGCGATCGCGTTGGCATTCCGTGGCTGGGCTGGACTTGTGGCGAATGCAGGTTCTGCCGTTCCGGCCGCGAAAATCTTTGCGATCGCGCGCGGTTCACCGGCTACAACATCGACGGCGGCTACGCGGAATTTGCCGTGGCCGATGCGCGTTTTTGTTTTCCTCTACCCGATCAGTTCGAGAATGTCGCGGCCGCGCCGTTGTTGTGTGCGGGCTTGATCGGGTTTCGCGCGTTGCGGAAATGTGGCGATCCGAGACGGCTCGGTCTTTACGGATTCGGTGCCGCCGCCCACATCATCGCGCAAGTCGCAGTTTTTGAAGGGCGGAAAGTTTTCGCTTTCACCCGTCCGGGTGATTCAGAGACCCAGAAATTTGCCCAACGTCTCGGCGCAAAATGGACTGGCGGCTCAGATGAAGCGCCGCCCGAAAAATTGGATGCTGCGATCATTTTCGCACCGGTTGGCGCGCTCATGGCGCTCGCATTGCGTCATCTCGATAAAGGCGGCGTCGTAGTTTCCGCCGGCATTCACATGAGCGACATCCCCGCATTTCCCTATCGCGATCTCTGGGGCGAACGCGCGATTTGCTCGGTCGCAAACCTCACTCGCCGCGATGGCGAAGAGTTTCTGGAAATTGCGCCACGCGTCCCGATAAAAACCGAAACAGAAACCTTCCCGCTGGCGCAGGCGAACGAAGCGCTGACGCGATTGCGCGAGGGAAAGCTCAATGGCGCCGCGGTCTTGCTGATGGAAACCTGATCGCGTGCGAAAACGCGCAGCCATCATCGGCGCCGGTGTTTCCGGACTGACTTGCGGCGTTGTTCTCGCCGAACACGAATGGAATGTGACAATTCTCGCCGACGAAACCGGTGAGCAAACAACATCCGGCGCAGCTGCGGCCGTTTGGTTTCCGTATGATGCCGAGCCAGTCGACAAAGTCATTCCCTGGTCGCTAATCACTTACGAACGATTGCGCGATCTGGCGCGTGATTCGCAAAGCGGCGTTTCGATGGTCGAGCTCCGTCAATTCACGCGCGCCGGCGAAATTGCAATCCCCGATTGGGCGAAAAACCTGGGAGCTTATTCGATTTCTGTCGTCCCGAGCGAAAACGCCAGTCCGGCTCGGACCGAGGGATCTCTAACTATTCCTGCTTTCCCAACCACCTTCACAAGCGGCTACGCCTTAACTGTTCCCCTCATCGACGCCACAATTTACCTCGATTACCTGGCCAAGCGGTTGCGCACCGCCGGTGGCAGAATCCAATCCGCCCATATTAGTAAGGTGGACGAAATTCCGCGCGATTTTGATGTGATCATCAATTGCTCCGGTATTGGCGCGCGTGACCTGGTTCACGATTCGGATTTGGAAGCGCACCGCGGTCAGGTCGCGATTGTGCCAAAGATCGATCTGGCGCAGGCAATTATCTGCAACGATGCCCCATTGATGTACGCCATTCCGCGCGCGCACGACTGCGTTTTCGGAGGCACCAATTCGATCTGCGAAAATCGCGAGCCCTCATCCGGCGACACCGCCGCGATCGTTTCCGAATGCAGCCGCGTCCTCGGGATCGACCCGCCGCCCGTGATCTCCGTGAAGGTCGGACTGCGCCCGTTCCGAAATTCTGGAGTGCGCCTCGATCTGGAAAAATTAGGCGATGGCCGCTCCGTCATTCACAACTACGGCCACGGCGGTGCCGGCTTCACTCTCTCGTGGGCCTGCGCCGAAGAAGTGAGGGCGATTGCCTAACGCGCAAACCAAGAACGTTGATCGCGCTTTAAAATGGAGGGGCGAGCTCCTGCGAGACCACATTGTAGCACAGCCACCTTGGCTGTGGGGCCAACGCGCATCTTGCCCGTTGATGAAAATGAATACGAACATAGGGTCGATCGGCGGGTCAGGTTTGTGTTTGCGATCCACAAATGCGCGCTGTGAGTTCGATCACCTCTTGCTCCATCGGAGCTTCAGGGTAGCCGATCGTAAGACATTCAAAAAGATACCGCCGGAGAAAAGGCTCGAACCCGCCCAGGCGTTCATACTGCGCGGTGTGCCCTAGTTCGTGGATAACCATCGTTCGGTCGAATCTGCAGTCGGAACGGATGAAAATGCCATAGCGCAGGGTCAGACCGCGGGTGAGCGGCGAGAGAAATTGTGTTTCCAGAATAGCAGCGCGTAACGCTGGATCGTCGGGGATGGGAGTCTCAGAGACGTATAGTAGTCGGACCCGCTCCGGGGCGGCGACGCCGAGAAGACGCGCATCCGCAAGCATCGTGTCCGATAATGCTTCGCCTGTTGCGAGGATGCGCTGTTCCTGCGAGGACGCCCACTCACAGGCAAGCGGAAGCAGCATCTCGAATTGTTCGGGCGTGATCGTGGAATTCACGAAACTTGGTTGATTGATTTCTAGTATCCTTGTACATCGGCGACCAGCAACGGTCGGTCAGTGTTAGAAATATCAAATATTAAGATCTAACTCCGCTATCCGACGAGCTGTGAGCGGTTGGCCGCGGTGCCCTGGCTAGACGTTCAGTGAGCTTCAGTTTGTGAGTCTTCGCGCGACCGATAGAACGATGCGAAACCTGGATAAGGCGTTTGCACCTGTAGCTGCTTGGAATCCAGAAGTCGTATTCGACCGCTGTCAGGAGCGCCGAAATCAAGGAAAACGCGATCGGGCTTCATCCATCTAACGAGAAAGAGCTGAGCCACCGCTGGCGGCGGCGAGCGTGGCAAATATGGGGAACTGTTTCATAAAATCAAAGGTGGACTTCACAGCGGCCAGGGGCTGGCTCCAGCTATTGGTTAGGTGCTCCTTTTGACGAGGATTCGAAAGCGGCCCTCACAAGCTCTGTGAAAATCTCGAGTAACTCTTTCAGTGAAGCTCTGACGATGTCGTGATCACGGACAACTCCCTTGCCTCGATGTGTGATGTTTGAGCGGATCTGGTAGTAGTAATTCAGGGAGTTCCTGGGGTCATCTGGAGTTAGTTCGTAGTGATCGGTCGGCCTATCGGCGCGTTGCACCCGGTGCGTTCGCTTGACTACTCTTCTCAGAAGTTGGCCGAACTGGGATCATCAGCAATCTGCATCAGTTTGTCGACAGCGCGGTCGCCGAGATGAAAGCGCAGTGAAGCGTAGCGTTCCATCGACGACCAAAGCAGAAGATAAGCCATTTGCAGCCTGAACATCGGCTTTAAATTCGAGTCAAAATCCGAGTAGGCCGCCAAACTCTCGTTGACCACCTCCAGAGCGGAGGTGAAAAGCGGATCGTTTCGTCCATTCCATCCTTCATCCGCTGGCACACTACTTTTATGTGGGGAGCGCCCGATAAGATAGTTGCACCGCACACTTTTAGCAGTCGTCGTTTCTTCCCATCGGTACTGCCGTTGGGGCTCCAGCCGATCAATCCTGTCATATGCCTCGCCGTTGAGTCCTTCTCTGAAGGAGATCAGACTGCCCGGGACATTTGAACGTCCTGCTGGATCGATGATCGGCAAACCGTCACGTAGCAGCAGGCTTCCCGTAACGGAACACGGCTCCACAACCCTACTAACCAAATCGGAGATGCTGAGAAAGCCGAGTTCTCCCTTTCGGAACACTCCATACGCGAAGAAGGGGAGATTGATATCGTTGGGCCAATCATGCGTGTTTCTGCACCTAACGAGATATAGGCGAAAGTTCGCGATTAAAGGCGAACATTTTTTCGTATAACATTACAGGAACGAGTAATTATGGCGCACCGGGACGCCGCTCCCCGACCTGATAAGCCTTACGTCAGCGCGATGGCTTGGAAGGAGCTCACGACGTCGTCCGGGCCGGCTTCGGTGAAGAAGGATTCGTAAAAGCCCGGGCCCAGGTCCCAGTAATCGCCCTTGTAGTATTCGTCGCGATAAAAACGCCAGACGCCACTGACGACAATGACGCAACTGATGCGGTCGTTCCAGAAATCGCCCAGATAATGGAAGCTGAGATTGGTGCGGGCGTAGGCGCCTTTGAAGCCGGTGTGATCGTAAATGATGATCTCAGGCAGCCGCAAATTTCCATCGAGCGGTTTGCCGTGGACGTCTTTTGGCATGGCGGCGCAGGCGTGATAACTCAACGGCCCCACTTTCCACTTGGTATCGATGACGCAGCCGTTGTCGGGTGAAAGTTCAGTCTTGGATACTTGTTTCATAAGCGACGGATTTTTTCTATTTCAACAAAGGGAAAGTCGCGTGTCGAGCAAGGAAAGTGGTGCAAAAAACTGAAACCCGCAGCTCAAAACCGGGGTCACCGACCCCGGATACTCGGGGAAGAACGATTACGAGCACGATTAGGAGCATGAGCAGGAGTGGTTAAATGCGGGCTTCGCGGTTGGTGGTGCGGAGGCGGATGGTTTTTTGCGAAAGATCGTGGCTCGCACGAATAAAACGGACGGTCCGGCTTTTTGCGCGCATCAAAATCGAATGGGTGACAGCGGTCGCGCCCTGCGAACGAACGCCGCGCAGGAGCGCACTATCGCTGATGCCGGTTGCGCAAAAGACAATGTTTTTTCCGTTGGCCAGATCATCGGCGGAATAGATCCGGTCGAGTTCTTTTTCATAACCCTCCTCGACCAAATTTTTGTGCTCCTTTTCATCGCGCGGCCACATTTTGCATTGCATGTCGCCGCCGAGACATTTGATCCCGGCTGCCGCCAGCACCGCTTCAGGCGAACCACCAATCCCCATGTAAAGGTCAACGCCGCTGTCAGGAATGGCCGGGGCCATGGCCGCGGCAATGTCGCCGTCCCCGATCATGCGGAGCGAGGCACCGGCGCCGCGAATTTCGTCCACCATTTCCTTGTGCCGCGGACGATCGAGCATCATGACGACGATGTCCTGTACGCGTTTGTCCACGGCCCGTGCTACGATGGCCAGGGTTTCGGGGATGGGCGCTTCCAGTTTCAAATTATCGCCCCGGCGTTGCATGTATTGGATCACGCGCGGGCCGTAGGAAAGTTTCGTCATGTAAAATGAAGGCACATCGCGAAGCGCGACTTTGACGCCTTCTTCCGGGCTCGCGGCCGCGATGCAACTGATCGAATTGGGCGCGCCTTTGGAGATGTTGGTGGTGCCATCGATCGGATCAATCGCAATGTCGAACTGTGGGGTTCCCGGCAGCCAGGTGCCGAGCTGTTCGCCTTTGAAAATTCCTGGCGCGTTATCTTTGATTCCTTCACCGATGACGACCTCACCGCATATATTCATGAGATCGAACATGCCCCGAATGGCGTCGCTGGCGGCCGCATCGGCTGCCTCCTTGTCGCCCCGGCCAAGCCATTTCAAGGAGTTGAGCGCGGCGGCTTCGGTCGCGCGCAGGAAATCGATCTCGATGATGCGCTCGATATCGTGATAATTCTGCTTCGGCAGGCGCGGCATGAGGAGCGATTATATTGCGCGCGCATTTGATGGCTGACAAGTGGGGAGACCTTTTCCGGGCAGCGCATCCGCTGCCCGGAACGGAAATCCCAAGATCCAAATCCCAAATCGCAGGGAAACCTTGAGCGCTAATGACCAAACCGAGTCTCGACCGTGTGATAGGAAACATTGGCTTGAGTGCGGCTCCGCAGAGCGTCGCCCTACCGAGAAGATTTTCGCGAAGACGCATTGGCAGGGCGAGACTCGGTCGAGCCGCGCAGTGAGCGAACAGATCGATGGTTAAGTTAGGCTGGCACGATCTATTTCATCGCGTCAACCATCTCGTGGTGCCGGTGGAGAGACGGACGGATTCGAAGAAAAACTTCCAGGCCGTATCCAACCTCATCGCCGTAATAGCGATCCAATTCATCCGGCCGATGATCGATCGTGAATTGCGCGCCGAGTCCGACGTCTACGCCATTGCCATGCGTAAAATCGTGCACGTAACCAAATGACGCAGCGTAGATCGGAAATATTTTTGCGAGGTCCGCGCCCTCGAGGACGAGTTCGTGTCCCGATTTTTCCACGCGCTCGAGCCGGGTATAAAAAGTGTCGCGCTGATGCTGAAAATTAGACTCGAGCAGGAACGATTGCGTTTTGCCTTCGTGGGTGTCGTCGTTCTGTCCCCAGACAAAGGTCGTGGCCCAATTCGCGTCGTGGCCCAGCGCCTTATTATATATGATCGAAGCGGTGGTGCGGTGGCGGTTCACCGTGGGCTCGAGTCCCTCCGGGCTTTTCAAGTAGCCATGCGAAAATTGCAGAGCAAGATCTGGCGTCGGGTTCCAGGAAATGCGTCCGCTGGCGGAATCGAAGCGCGGCCGATCAAAATCGTAGCGGTCTTCGTCCGGCTCGCGTCCGGTGAAAACGCTGCCCTCGATTTTCACGGTGCGCCAGACCAGCCCGCCGGTGGCAACACCAAATGTGACGTGAGACGAGTCCTGCCAGTGATGGCCAAGCGGCGCATCGGGATCGTCCATTGCCGAAATGCGATGCATGAATGTGGGCGGCCCCAGGGCTGGCTCGCCGGGATAGCCGAAATAAATGTAGCTCGAAAGATCGGGCGTGAATTTCTGCGAGTAGGTCACCGATAATTCGCTGAACAAATCGTGCGGATGTTGCCGGTCGTGCAGCGGTTGATCGTGCCATGATTCGCCCGATTGAAAAAGCAGCGGATAACCACGGCCGCCTTCGGTCAGCGGATCGAGACTCATCATCAAGCGTACGCCGAACTGCGCGCTGTCGCCGAGAGGATGCGAGAACATTCCCATCAACCAATTCGGCGCGTCGATGCGATCGTCGCCGCGCCGAGTGCTAACATTGGTGTAACGCGGAAAGGCCGCACCATGGAGCATGAGCATGTCCTGGCCGAGCATGAACATGCGTTCGTACATCGGCGAGGAATCGGGCAGCCAACTTGTGCCCGAGCCTTCCTGCGTCATCGGGTCGGCTAAATTCACCGAGGATTGCATTTTCATTTCATGCATCGCGTGATCGTGGTGCGCGGTTTGGTGAACCGCCTCTTCATTCGATGTTCGATGTTCGACGTTCGATGTTCGATGTTTTCTGTGATCTTCCTTGATCGGCACCAATTCCATCCCGCATTTCGGACATCTGCCGGGGTGATCCTGGATCACTTCCGGATGCATTACGCAGGTGTATTGGGTGGCTTCCGGTTTCGGAGCCTGCGCCAGGAGCGCTGATGTGATCGTCGCGACCAAAATAAAAGTTAAAAGGAATCTAAGCATTATTGAGAATGCGGAATACCTCCGCCGGTTTTTCACCAGCGGAGGCTCCCGATTACATAACCCGCGCGCTTATCGAGCGCAGCAGTGGCTGCCGGAGCAGCACTTGCCGCCACCACAGCAATCAGCGCTCCGCGAAGTCGCGGTCGCTGTGCCGATCATGGCCAGGGTGGTAATAATCATCAAAAGGTACCTCATAGAGTCCCTCCTGTTGAATTGAATTGCTTCTCGCTCATGCGCATGAGCGAGCCGACGCGAACAAACAATCAGGGCCGTGGCGGTGGAACAGGCGGACGGTCGGACCGCGACGATGAGGCGGCGATTTCGCCGACAAGCTTTTCGCCTCGGTCGGGCGAAAAGACAAAGGGGTAAGTGGAAGCTGCGATGAGGGAAAGACAGAGGTTGCAGGCCGCGCAACCTTGGCGGTCTTGCGATTTCATCGGCTCGCTGCCGCCACAGTGACCGCGCTCGCTCGCCATGTGTGCGCAGCAGCTCATCCGATGCCGTGTTGGTTGCGCTACTTCAGCGCGAGTGGGGAGGGTCACGGCAAAGATCGATGCAGCAACGATCAAGACAATGCAGCGCGACAACGCCGTGATCACGATGTCGAACCTAACACGCGTGTGAGGCGAATCAACGCGAACGACGGCACGATAACGATGTTTGTGCGTTAAGCTCCGGTAGCGGCGGTCTATAACCGCCGGAACCGGATGGGTGCATGTTTAGCGCCAAAGGCGCGATATTCACTTTAGCCGGGCAACGGCGCAGGGATTCGTGTGATGCCCCCTGATGTTAGGCGACATTTTGGAGTGCGGTAGGAAGCGCAGCGCCACACCGCTTTGCTTAGCTCAGCTTCGCGGGGATCGCGAATCACTTGACGCTCTCTGCGCTCGAGGATCACATCGGCGCGAAAAAAGCGCCATCGCTGCTTCGCTTTGCCGGCGCGCAGTCCAAAATGCTGGCTTAATGGGTTGCGCTTTCGTGAGAATAGATTCGTGCGAAAATCAGGTGGATGAAATTGTGCCTCGCTTTACTGGCGTTAATAGTTCCGGGCGCGTATGGACAAAGCGTCGAAATCGTTAGCCCGAATCACGCGTACACCTTCGCCTACGGCGACGCGATTTTGCATCAGATCGAACGCGACCATTTAACTAACGAGATGATCGCACGAGTAACCTTCAGCAATTATCCCTATGCCGGTGATCCCGAGCCTCGTTGCGACGAGACATTCGACTTTGTTTTCCCCGGTCTGCATTTCGACGCGGCACGAAATGACTTTGTCACCCGCACCGGTCGTCAAGTGCGATTCCGATCGCCGCGTTACACCCCAATTCTCCATACGCCGGTTACAAGCTCGAGCCGAACGCGAAAATCTTTCTGTTTAAACGCAGCGGTCAGGTCACCGCCGTATTGAATGCCACCGCGCAACCGCGGGACGGCGGACGTTGGGTGCAAATCGACGACAATTGGTCATTGCAGAATTTACTCGCGTTCGGTTTCGAAAGATTGACGCGCTAAAGAGTGCGTTTAGCGTGGGTCGCCGCAGGCGCGCGTCTGGCATCGAGCGTTAGCTCTGTTCTCATTAACACCGGCCTTTAGTCCGGTGTACATCCCGCACTCAGCGCACTTAAGCCGTTTCAACGGCTTTCGCATCCTCACAATGCGAACCACAGCGTTCAACGGACACCGGCTTCGAGGCTAAGCCGTTAAAACGGCTCGTTTCCATTTCACGCGGAGAACCACTGGCCTGAAGGCCGGTGTTAATGGGAAAATCCCTCACCTTCATCCTCTGCCTTTTGGAAAGGGAGAGGCGGAATCATCCCGCAGCGGACGCTAAACAGATACCCGCTAAACGTCGTCGGGCCTCAAAGCATCGGGGAGCGGCGCGACATTTCCGGAAGTGACACCTTCGGGCGGGACGACATCAGGAACGCGATCTGGAAGCGGGGATTTTGCGGCGGCAAAATCCGGTTGTTTAATGCCCGTTGCCATCAGCATCGCGGTGAACAGAAGCGCGGCCGCCAAATAATATCCCGCGGCGGGAACGTGGAAGGAATGTCTCGGGTCGATGAACCAGCCGAAGGTCCACGAAAACAAAAATGGGCCGATCACGAAAGCGATCGAGCGCAAGCTGCTGATCGCGCCTTGCAATTCGCCTTGTTCTCGTTCGCTCACATGATGCGTCATGATTCCTTGCGCGGCGGGAAAGGAAATATTCCACATCGAAATCACGGGAATTGACGCCACGTACATCGCGCCATTGCGCGCGAGCCCCGCGATCAACATTCCGAGCGCGCCGAAAAACTGGCCAATGTAAAGAGTGCGGCGCTCGCCGAGCCAGGCGACGATTCGACCAGTCAGACCGCCGGAAATTACCGCCGTACAGACGCCGACAACGAAGAGTGATTTGGCGATGCTCCACGGATCCCAGGCGAAGCGATAAATGGCGTAGAGCGCCCAAATTGCGAAAATTTCATGGGAGACGTAGGCAAGAAATTGAATCGTCGCCAGTTTCCACAAGTCCGGATGCGAGCGTAGCAAAACGAGGGAGCCGACGGGGTTGGCGCGACGCCAGGTAAATTCTTTGCGTTGATCGTGGGGTAACGATTCCGGGACGAAGAAAAATCCGTAGAGCCAATTCGCCAGGCTAAAAGCGGACGCAACCCAAAATGCCATGCGCGGATCGCTGTTACCAACAAGACCGCCGACGACTGGGCCGAGGGTGAATCCGATGCCAAAAGCAGCGCCAATCATCCCGAACGCGCCAGCGCGTTTTTCTCGCGGAGTGACGTCGGCGATGTAGGCCATCGCGGTCGGAATACTCGAAGCGGTGATTCCGGAAATGATGCGGCCGAGAAAGAGCCAGCCGATAGTTGGCGCAAGCGCCATCACCACGTAATCGAGACCAAGTCCAAGGCTTGAAAGGAGAAGCACTGGTCGCCGTCCGATCCGATCGGACAAAACCCCGATCACGGGCGAGAAGAAAAACTGCATCGCCGCGAAAACCGTCAGGAAGATGCCGTTCCAATCGGCGGCGCGTTTCATGTCGTTGTTCAAAAAACTCAGCACCAATTTCGGCAGCACTGGCGCGATCAGACCGAGCGCGAGCATGTCGAGCACAACAGTGACAAAAACGAAAATGACGGCGGCCTGACGCGACTTCATCGCAGATTGAAAGAGGCTATTGCGTCGGCGCGTCGGCGCGGGCCTCGATTTGCGACAGCGATGGATTCGCGTTCTCGATCCAGCTTCGGGTTTCCTGGATTTCCTCCTCGCTCACAGGTAGCGCACGGGGGACAGTTTCTTCCTCGACCGCAATCGCGCCGGCAACACCACGCAGGTGTTTCCAGTGCCTGCCGTGGCGATATAACGCGTAATACATTGTCTTGGCCTCAGTCGGGCTCACTCCGCTGCAACGCATCGCGTTGTAGAACATGCGATCGCATTGTTTCCAAGGCCGCGTCTTTTCATCATAAGCGACATCGTGCAGGACCGAGGCGTTGCGGTATTTTCCGTCGAAGGGTCCGCCCATGAAAGACCAGAGCACGCGCGGGATTGAGGCGCCATCGACGACCGAGCCCGCCGGCGCGGTCCAGACGACGCCATCCGGATCGGTGTAATGCAGTTCGCTCAGCAGCGTCATGTGCCGACCATCGTTTTCCCAGCGCGCTTCGACCTGCCCGCTGTAATAACCCCACGGATGTTTCGGCCGTACCGCGGCAACATCCCAGGCGGGCGGTTGATGCCCGCCGCACGCGGTAAAAGCGAGCGCGAGAAGGAAGTAAATTTTTCTCATCTGGCGCGAAAACGTAGCCACTTTTCTTGTTGTGAAAATGGCTCAAGAACGTGGCGAGTGACTCCGGAGAGCATACGCGCCTCGCGTGTTCATTGCGGCGCCTCGCCGCAATGTTCTTTCGTTAAGTTTATTCCACAGTCTTTTCGGCGAGGCGCCGAAAAGTGCACGCGAGTGCGTGCGCTCCCCAGATGGAAATCGGAGCGTTCGCAGAATGCGGCCGAAATTTCGATGAAATGACGCGCCGCTACGAGACCGCAACTTCACGCGCTTCCGACGCCGGAGAGGGCGCAACGATCCGTTTGGTTTTCGCGGTGGCGTACTGCCGGCGAAATTTTTTCACATAGAACAACAGGAACACACCGGTCACAATCAGGAGCGAACCGATCCACTTCAAGAGCCAGCCAGGGTCCCGCAAAATTTGAATCGTGCTTTGCCCGAGATTCTCGGGATTCCACGACGCCTGCGACATCTTGAAGGTCTGGCCGCTCCAGGTTCGCCACCAACTGCCGGGAAAACTGAAGGGATGATTCATCCAGCATTGGCCGGTGGCGCTATCGCCCTCGGCGGTCGAGACCCGCAACGTGCTCTTGAAACCAGCGGGCGCATCGCTGCCTTCATTGCGCGCGACCTCGAAATCCAGCAGCTCGAGCGCGATTGGCAATGGCGTCGAACGCCAACCGTAGGAAACGCCAATTGGATTTGGCAACGTCGGAACGGTGATTTGCCAACCTGCCGAAATCCATTGTTCATAAGTTTCACCATTTTGTTCCACTCGAACGCGGATGCCGTCGGGCAATTGATTTGCGCTATCATTTTTTGCGGGTGTGAAATCCATCCATTCCTCCGCGTGCGGCAGACTGCGATCGACCAACAATTGCCAATCGGCCCAGCCGGTCACGAGTGGTTTATTTAATTCCAGCGGGCCCGAGGAATGGCCGAGTTTGCGTGAATCCAACTCGTAGGAAATCGCGCCGTCGTCAGCGACAAAAAGCGTGAGATGATTTTCCGCAGCGTTCGCTTCGTTCATCGCCGGGGCAATGTTCGGAATGGTTGAAGGCCCGCCATTGGTTGAAACGGCCTGCTCCGTCCCGTGGCTATTTTGCGCCGACGTCGCAATTGGAATTCCGCGGCCGCGAATGGTGACGACTGCCGCAGGATTGTTCGGCGAATCACTGAGCGAGACCGGTTTCCCATCCTGAATTCGGAAATCGGCCCAGTAGTTTTCGATGCGAACGGTCAATTGCGTTCCCGCAATCGCGACGTCCTTTCCCAAATTTTGCGCGACATCGAGCGTCTGCGTTTTTCCCGCGAGCGAAATGGTGAGCTGACCTTTGTCGCCATCTTGTGGCGGTGAGAACGAAATTTTTGCGCCGGTACTGCCACCCTTGGCGACATGAGTAATCTGGTCCGGCGTTTTGGCAAAGACGAAGATTGATTCGTCGAGGTCGGTTTCGCTCGTCGTCATCCCGAACGCAGTTGAGGGATCCCGTTGCGAAACCTTTCCGGTAACTTCCTCGGGATCCCTCGATCCGGTGGCTGCCGGACTCGGGTTGACCGACCGTGGGATTTCGGATTTGCCGCGTTTTAATTCGATGTTGGCCAGGCCCATCGCGAAATTTCCGTTTTGGGCGTCATCGGCCAGCAACCAACTTTCCAGTCGTTGCCCCATCATCGCGGTTTTGATCGTGAAATGGAGCGCTGGCGTGCCGCCCCCATCCAACGGTCGCGGATTCAGTTTGGCATCAATTGCTTCGGCATAATCAATCACGCTCAACCGCCCACCGCTGGCTAGCTTTCCCAAATCGCGTGGATGCTTCGGCGTTGGCGGACGATGCAAGAATTCCGCGCGATAACCCTTCAACACGCCATCGGAATCATGAACGCGCAGTTGATGTTCATCGATGAGCAACCGGTTGGTAGGTGGATCGCCTTTAAACAAAGTGATCGTCCCTTCGATTCCGAAAATGCGACCGATGAGCGAGCCGGTCAGCAGCGTAATGATACCGAGATGGGTGACGAGAAAGGCAACGTGATGCTTGCGCCACGGCCACCGCGAGAGAGCGGAGACGGTGAGATTAGCGCCGAGTAAGACGAGCCAGAGATTGAACCAGGGCGCGCGATAAACATAAGCGCGCGCGACTTTGGCATCGAAGCTTGATTCCCAAATTGTGCCGGCAATGGCGGCAACGATCAGGACCGCGAGCAGAACGACTGCCAGCTTGAGCGACGCGAAAAATTTGAAGACCGAGCCGCGCTGCCAGGGGGGACGCACTGAGGAAATAGTCGCCATGGTCGGGCGAGCAGTTTCCACAAGAAACGCGTGCGATTCAACCCTCAGCTCGTCATCCCCGAGTCCGGCGGCCGCCGGATCGAGGGATCGCGACGACGTTACCTTAAAGCTTTCGCTGCGGGATCCCTCGATTCCGCTCGGGATGACGGGAAAATCAGTCCTATTTCTTTCGCAGTGCCTTTGCTGTTTTCACCGGCGCCCGGCCAAGGGCGTGGGCCCGCGGATTTTTTCGCGCCATCACCCGCCGGCGTCGAAACTCAGATTCATTTCCCGCGGCGCTCTTACTTTTTGCCGCGCGCATACTCGGCCGCCTTGCATCAGCCATCAGCGTGTCCAGGCCTTCCAGCGTTTGCGAATCGGTTTCGCATAACGTGAAACCTTCACGTTCTTCAAACGATCGACGCCTTCCTTGAGCGCATCAGCCGAATCCTCCGCCTTGGCCTTGACCGATTTCAGCAGCGGCCACAGAAACGGCAGCGAAAGGAAACCTAATGCACCGTCACTTATTTTTCCCTCCGGCTCGATCTTTCTCTCGGCCGTGCCGGAAGCATAGCGAATGGCCAGTCCGATAGCGATGCCAACGCCAAGTGCGCTGAGCAGGATCGGAATGGGATTCCGGCGCACAAAAATCTCCGTGCGCACTCGCGCCGCTTCCGCTTTCTCTTTGGTTTGTTCCCACGCGTTGCTCGCAGTTCCGGTCATACTACGGTTGCTTGTCTGGAAAGCGCCCACGTCAGCCGATGCGCTTGTGGGAACCTCCTCATTAAATTCGTCGCCAGTTGGATTGATCATACAAAAAGATTTCGTATTTCGCGGCCAGTTTGCGCGGCCAGTCCGATTGCTGGAAAATTTACGCGCCGTATCTTGGCAAAGTGAAACTTAACCTCGGCTGCTGGATTTTCTACCAGGAAGGTTACCGCAATCTCGACCGCAATCGCGAGGTGCGAGCCGATCGTTACGAGGACATTTCCACCCTCTCGAGTTTCGAAGCGAATTGCGCCGATGAGATTTACGCCGGGCACGTGGCCGAGGAGCATGTGGACGACGTGAAAGCGAGCTTCGGGCGATGGTTTGAGGTGCTGAAACCGGCGGTCGCATCACCATAACAGTGCCGGATTGTCGCGGCGCAAATCGGATGTGGTTAGAACGAAAGCGTTTTCCCGCGTTGGAGTTAGGACCCGATGAAGGAATCATCGCCATCACCACTGGAGTGAAAGCAGAAGACGTCGGCGATCAGGATAAGGAAACGGTGCTGTACAATCGGGTCTTCGATGAATCGACGTTGCAAATATGCATGTAAGCGGTGGGATTCATCAATGTCGCCCCGGTCGATAACCACGAAGCGATGGTGGCGCCTTCCTCAGCGCTCGGCTGGCAACTCGCGCTCGAGGGTTACAAACCAAAGCAGAGCTGAGGCGCATTCGGCTCAACGCCCTTTGGGTCGCGATTCGTACCTTGGAGGTCTATGTGGGGGGGTTCTCGTCGACAAATGACGAAGCACGAATGGTCCGAGCCGGACTGCGTGAATGACGAAGGAATGACGAAGCTCGTATGACGAGAGAATTCATTTTTGAGCTTTGGAGTTTCCTTGAGCTTTGGATCTTGTGATTTGGGATTTCTAGCAGGACACACTTCGAAGTACGAATCGCAATTCACTCGTCGGTCTGAGCTCGAAAGGGTTCGCCAACGCCTGCTGGCTAGCTACGGCGCGAGCCGTTCGATCCGCCACGATTCGCCGTCGCGCGTGTAACGAAAGCGATCGTGCAAGCGGTTGGGGCGACCCTGCCAAAATTCGATTCGCTCCGGTTTCACCCGATAACCGCCCCAGTGCGGTGGACATAGAATTTCCTGTCCGGCAAATCGCTCTTCCAATTCCGAAAGCCGCGCTTCCAATATTCGGCGTGCGTCGATCACGTCGCTCTGATGCGAAACCCACGCCCCAAGTTGGCTGCCAATCGGCCGCGAATGAAAATAGCGGGCCGATTCTTCGCGCGAAACTTTTTCAGCCATGCCGTCGATCCGGATCTGCCGCTCGAGTTCCTTCCAATGAATAACCAGACCCGCTCGCGGATTTTTTTCCAGGTGCCGGGCCTTTTCGCTCTGGTAATTCGTGTAAAAAACGAAACCAGCGTGGTCGTAACCCTTGAGCAAAACCATACGCGTGGTCGGCTGGCCGTTTTCCGCCACCGTTGCCAGGGCAATTGCATTCATCTCACTGATCCCAACCTCCACCGCCGCGGTAAACCAAATCCCGAACTGCTTGATCGGGTCGGGATCGAGATCGATGCGGCGCAAACCGTGGGTGAAGTATTCTTCGCGCAAAGCGACAAGATCGTGCGGTAAGTCCACGCCAGCGAAAATTAGCCGACGCCGGCAGCCGCTGAAAGCTGAAATCGCGCTCCCGGTGCCACGAGGAAATGGGACGATTGCCTTGCAGACAGCAGGGCAACGCGCGGGCCGATGCGAGCATTTTTGTCATTCCGAGCGAAAACGCCAGTCCGGCTCGGACCGAGGTCTCTAACTTATCCTGAAATAGTTTGAGATGTTTCGACTTCGCTCGACATGACAGAAGAGGCCGACGAGATGTCGGCTATTGCGCGCAGCTTCCTGCTCGGAGAAGGATACAGCTCGGAGAAAATGCTCGCGCTGCCGCCTTACAAACGCCAGAGCATTTTTACCAGTAAATCTGATTCGCAAAACACTGAGAACGATTGCCGGACTGGCAACGGTCATCTCGAACGACGTCGAGGGATCCCGCCAAGTTACCCTTAAGCTTTCGCATCGGGATCCCTCGACTTCGCTCGGGATGACACGTTTTAAATCTACCGCGCGGCCGCCGGTGACAGTGCCTGCAATTTTCCGATGACACGCGGAACGATTTCGAGTGCGCGATCGATGTCCGCCTCGTCGTTGAATCGGCCGAAGGAGAAACGCAGGCTGCCCCGCGCCTGCTCGTTAACCAGCCCCATCGCGTTCAAAACGTGTGATGGCTGAAGTGATCCAGTGCGACAGGCCGATCCGGCCGAGCAGCAGATATTTTCCTGGTCGAGCATCATTAGCGCGGCGTCCGATTCGATGTCGTCGAACATGATGCTGGAGGTATTTGGCAAACGCGGCGCGCCCGCGCCGTTCACACGTGCACTGGGAATTTTTTCGGTGAGAGCTTTTTCAAAGCGGTCCCGCAAATTTCGCACTCGCGTTTGCTCCTCCGACAATTTCGCCAATGCGATCTCCGCGGCCTTTCCGAGACCGACGATGGAAGCGGAGTTCTCGGTCCCGGCGCGCCGGTTGTTTTCGTGGCTGCCGCCCAGTATTAGGGGGTGAAATCGGGAGTGGCGGTTCACATAAAGCGCGCCGACACCTTTCGGTGCATGCAGCTTGTGGCCGGAAATAGACAGGAATTGCAGCTGGATTTCGCGCAGGTTGATCGGAATTTTCCCTGCCACCTGCACCGCGTCGGTGTGAAGCGGCACGCCTTTATCGCGCGCGATCTCCGCGATCTCTTCGATGGGGAAAATCACGCCCGTCTCGTTGTTGGCCCACATCACGGAAACCAGCGCGGTATCGGGGCGAATGGCATCGGCCAAGGCGCGCAAACTCAGGCGGCCAGATTTATCGACACCGATGACTGTGACTTCGTAACCGCGTCGCTCCAGTTCCTGCGCCGGTTTGCGCACTGCGCTGTGTTCGACCGCGGTGGTAACGACGTGCTTGCAATCCGGTCGTGTTTCAAGCGCGGAATGGAAAGCGGCGTTGTTCGATTCCGTGCCGCAACTGGTGAACACGATCTCGCCTGGCTCGCAACCCAGGAGTGCTGCCACTTGCTCGCGCGCTTGCTCGATGGCTTCGCGTACTTGCGCGGCGAACCGGTAACCGCTCGACGGATTGGCGAAATATTTTTCCAGAAACGGCCGCATCGCTTCCAGCACCGCCGGATCGATCGCTGTCGTCGCGTTATTATCGAGATAAATAATTTTCTCCGACGCGATCATAGAGGACAAATGTTATCTCTCTAGTTCGCCGATGTAAACCCGCTGTAGCGGCAAGCCGAGCGTCCAAATGCATGGAGGGCGAGCTCTGCGAGCCCGCAATTGTAGCACGGCCATCTTGGCTGTGGGGCCGGTGGGCATCTTGCCTGCCGATTCTTCCGTTCCGATCATTCCGGCGGTCGCGGCTCGTTCCCCGGATGTTTCGGGTGCTGATGAGTGTAGCGGAAATAAAGATTTCGCAGGTAAACCGGCAGGGGAAATAATGCGCTCAACACCCCGACCGAATCATGCCGGTAAAACGCGAAATAAATCAGCAGCAATATCGAGCCGATTGCGCTGCATTCCCAGAAACCAACCGGAATAATGCTCTTGCGGGCCCGTTCCGATGCGATCCACTGAATAAAGAAGCGGGCACCGAAAACGAGGTTGCCGCTCCAGCCAAGAATTTTCCAGCCATTGACCGTCACTCCAGCGATCGCTGCATCGGCAATCAAATGAAAACTGTGCATGGCGCGACGTTGGCGGAGAACGCGTGCCCTCGCGAGTCTTTTCCCGCGAACATTTTCGTTTAAGCTGCGCCGGTGGAATCGATCTGGGACCGGGCCAATCTGCAGCTGCGCGATCTCGCCGTCTATCAGCCGGGCAAACCAATCGAAGAGACCGCGCGCGAGCTTGGCTGCGAGCCGTCCGAGATCATCAAGCTCGCCTCGAATGAAAATCCGCTTGGCCCTTCTCCGAAGGCAATCAAAGGCATGTACGATGCGATCGAAAACGCACACCTTTATCCCGACGGCGGCGCGTTTTACTTGCGCAACGCCATTGCCAAAAAGCTCAACGTCACGCCCGATCATATCATTCTCGGCAACGGCTCGAACGAAATCATCGAGTTGCTGGCCCACGCTTTCCTGGAACGCGGCGACGTCATCGTCACTTCCGAGCACGCCTTTGTTGCTTACAAAATCATCGCCCGCGTTTTTGGCGCAGAAACAATTGAAGCGCCGAGCCGCGATTACGGCCACGATCTTGATGCTATGCTCGGCGCCATCACCGACCGCACCGGGCTAATTTTCATCGCCAACCCGAATAATCCGACCGGCACACTTTTATCCGCCGACGCGATCGAGCGTTTCATGGCGTGGCTGCCGCCGCAGGTATTGGTCGTGTTCGACGAAGCCTACTACGAATTCGTTGATGAAATGCCCGATACGCTTCGCTACATGCGCGACGGTCGAAATGTCGTCACGCTCCGTACTTTTTCGAAGATTCATGGACTGGCCAGTTTGCGCATCGGCTATGGCATCGCCCGGCCGGAATTGATCGAAGTGATGCATAAAACAAGGCAACCCTTCAACGTCAACGGAGTCGGTCAAGTCGGCGCACTCGCGGCGCTGGCCGACGAAGAGCATCAGCGTGAAACAAAAGAATTGACCGATAGAGGGCGCGCCTTTTTCGAAAAAGAATTTGCCACGATAAAACTTCCCTTCGTTCCCAGCGCAGCAAATTTTGTTCTGGTCAACGTTGGCGATGGTCTCGCGGTTTTTCGCGCCCTGCTTCAGCGCAAAGTGATCGTGCGGGCGATGAAAGGTTACAACTTGCCGGAATGGGTCCGCATCACCATCGGTACGATGGACCAAAACCGGAAATGCGTTGAAGCCCTCCGCCGAGTGCTAGGCTCGTAGCACAGCCATCTTGGCTGTGGGGCCGGTGGGCATCTTGCCCGCCGTTGCAATAACATAATGACCGCACAGCTAACTAACCCGTGCGTCGAATCATCAGCTTCAGTCCGGACCACACTTCATCGACTGCACAAACCTTTACATCGACAAGCCGCATCGGTAACGCCACATCGCGAATCGTGTCCTCGGTGATGTCGCTTTTCACCCCGGAACTCTTCTTCGGCCAGGACACCCAGATCACTCCGCCAGGAACGATTCTCTTTCGATAGGATTCCAGTTTCCTTTTGAGCTTAGAAGCGGAGGTCGCGAAAAGATGCACGAACTCCATGTCCGATTTCGCACTGCGAAGCCAGGTAACAGTGACATCAGCGGGTAAGGCCAGCAACGAAATGTAACTGTTGGGTGCTCCATCCACGTAGGCAGACATTCCCGTCTTGTAGCCGAGCTTCTTCCACAGAGGAGTGCCTGAATATCCAGCCATAGAAACGATCTACCTAGATGCCTAAAACACCGATGCTCAATATCTCGCCCGCAAATCCTTGCTGAACTACCTCGGATGTACGGCTAGATACTTCGGCCCATCGCGCAGCCTTAAATGTAAGCGGGAAAGAGATTTTCGCGGCGATTGGCACACCGTGCTTTAGCGCTGGTGTCCAGCGCGTCTTTCTGATCGCACTGGTTACAATACGGTCCAAAGAGGGATGGACGGATTGAATCACTTTTACATCTTGAACCTGGCCAGCAGCGTCTAGTGTAACGGATACGCGCATTGTGCCGGTGACGCGTCGACGCCTGAGCTCGGCCGGATAATCCAACCGAGAGATAAAGGAGTGCATTCCTTCAGCTGGAGCAGGTGCCAAAGGCTTCTTGCGTAGATTGCTTGCGCCAATCATCGTAGTGATAGGTGGCTCCGGAACCTGGTTCGGTGTGCGATTGCGCAAATGCACTTAATTGGAAGGCGACGAACATCGCCAAGAGACAAGCTCCAGTTTTAATGGAGTAGTGCATCTAACGAGTATTCTGCCTAAAGATCCGCGACGAAGACCAGATAAAATCTGTCATCCAGTTACTCCTCAGATTGCAGCCAGTGGAAGACGGAGCCATGCTTCAGATTTGTCAGAAGCCCTCCAGCAAGGCAAGAGAGTAGAGGCGCGCGGGGCGGTTGCCGTGGGGTGGGTCTATGATATGGATATTACATGCCAATGGTGAAAGCCAGCTGTTCCCTCGATGCCATTTGGGCTTGAGGCTGGCGTGAACCGTTCAATCGTCCCAGGAGAAACGATCGCGGCCATTTCCACTGCGGCAGGCGAAGCGGCGATCGCGCTGGTTCGCATCTCTGGCGAAGACGCGATTGCAGTTGCCGATAAGATTTTTCGCGGCAAACAACGGGCCTCCGACTTGCAGTCGCACACTCAACATCTCGGTGAAATTATCGAAGACGGCGTCACCATTGATCAGGCAATGCTGGCGGTCCATCGCGCGCCAACAAGTTACACCGGCGAAGATCTGGTCGAGATTAGTTGTCATGGCGGCACGTTGGTTACGACCAAAGTTTTGGAAACATGTTTGCGCGCCGGCGCACGTGCGGCCCGGCCCGGCGAATTTACCGAGCGCGCTTATCTGAACGGTAAGATCGACCTAACCCAGGCGGAAGCCGTTATCGATTTGATTCGTGCGCAGACCGACCTCGCCTTGCGCTCCGCTACCGAACAATTGCGCGGCCGGCTCGGCGACGAATTTCGCGCGCTGCGTGAGCGGCTCATCGAGATCATCGCGCATGTCGAAGCGTCGATGGATTTTCCCGAGGAAGGAATTTCGCCGGATGATGTCACGACGATTCATAACCGCCTCGAGTCATTACGGAACGAGGTCGATAAATTAATTGCCACCGCTGAGACAGGGCGCATTTTGCGCGAAGGTTTGCGAGTAGTGATTTTCGGCGCGACCAACGCCGGCAAATCGAGTCTGCTCAATTGCATGCTCGGATTTGATCGCGCGATTGTGAGCGAGATCCACGGCACCACTCGCGATTCCATTGAAGAACGAATCAACCTGCGCGGCGTCGCCCTGCGTTTGTTCGACACCGCCGGCTTGCGCCCCCCGGAGAATCTGGTGGAACGCGAGGGGATCGAACGCACCCAACGCACACTCGAAACAGCCGACCTGCGTTTGCACATCGTCGATGCCAGCGGGCCGCGTCCTCGCGATTTCGCAACGAACCCAGATGAGTTTCTGATACTGAATAAAAGCGATTTGGCGGAACATGCTGACTGGTCGTCCACTGACGCGATCCGGATTTCGTGTAAGACCAGCGCCGGCTTGCCGAATTTGGCGGACGAAATTTATCGGCGCATCGGCGGCGCGAAATTGAGCGCGGAAAGCCCGGTCGCGATCAATGCCCGACATCGCGATCAACTACGCCGCGCCTCGAATTCGATCGCGCGGGCGTTGGCCGCGATCGGCGCCGGAGCCACCCCGGAAATGTTCGCGATCGATTTGCACGATGCGCAGCACGCTATCGACGAATTACTTGGAGGCGGAGACGAAGAGGCGGTCCGCGATGCCATCTTTAGCCAGTTTTGCATCGGCAAATGATGCGAATGATTCGCGCCAATAAATGATTTACGAGCGCTTTCTCCGCCCGCTTCTGTTTGTGCTCGACCCCGAAACGGCGCATCACTTCGCGCTCGCGTTTTTGCGCGCCACCGGACCGTTGCTTCCAAAAGCGACCGAAAAGACCTCGCCGGTGTCGGCGTTCGAACTGAATTTCCGGCACCGGATTGGACTCGCGGCTGGTCTGGATAAAAATGGCGTCGCGCTGTCGGCGTGGGAAGCGCTCGGATTTTCGTTTGTTGAAATTGGAACCGTGACTGCCCAGGCGCAGCCGGGCAATCCGCGCCCGCGCATTTTTCGTTATCCAAAAGAACGCGCGCTCATCAATCGGCTCGGATTCAACAATGACGGCGCGGAAACGATTGCTAATCGTCTTGCGGAATTGCGCGATCGTGGCGGCTGGCCCGGTATTCCGGTCGGGATCAATATTGGAAAATCGCGCGTCACGCCGATTGAACGTGCGGTCGAGGATTATCTATTTTCTTTTCGTAAACTGCGGGCCCAGGCCGATTACATCGCGCTTAATGTCAGTTCACCGAATACGCCGGGATTGCGCGAATTGCAGGGAGGTCAGCGATTGGATGAATTGTTGCGTGCGATCAATGCCGAGCGCGGAAATATGCCGCTGCTGGTAAAAATCTCACCCGATCTGGAGCCGGCCGCGTTGGATGAGATTGTCAGCGTCTGTGAGGCCAACAACATTTCAGGGATTATCGCGACCAATACCACGCTCGATCATTCGGCCATTGCTCACGACGAAGAAGGCGGGTTGAGTGGCGCGCCGTTGCAGCAAAAATCGACGGCGATCATCCGGCAAATCACCAACAAAACAAAAATTTCAATCATCGGATGCGGCGGAATTCTTGATGTCAGCTCGGCCCGGGAAAAAATCGAAGCCGGCGCGAAGTTATTACAGGTTTATACCGGCTTCATTTTTCGCGGGCCGAAACTGATTCACGAAATCGCCGGCCTCTAGCTCCCGCTGTCCCAAGTGGAGGGCGGAGCTCCTGCGACGCCGGAACCGCCAGTCCGGCTCGGACGGGGCTCGCAGGAGCTCGCCCCTCCACAACGTGCGCGCAACATCGCGGTGATGGGCGAATCAGAAAAGGAGGGGGGATTATTATGTTGCGTTGGGCTGTTATTTTTCTGGTGATTGCGCTAGTAGCTGCGCTCTTTGGGTTTACCGGGATTGCCTCGGCCGCGGCGGGAATTGCGAAATTTCTCTTTTTCCTGTTCCTGGTTGTTTGCCTGGTGCTCTTTATCGCTGGAATGAGCGTGGCGAAAAGGTTCTAGAGACATTTAAATTTGTTAAAAATGGCGGGGAAGCGCCGATGATCACGGCGGCAAGCTGGAAGCCTGACTTCCAAATGAGGCTCCAGCTTCTAGCGTGTCTCCTCCCAGCTGCAATCAGCGGGCAAGATGCCGCTGGCCCCACAGCCAAGATGGCTGTGCTACGTCAGGCGCGAACTGCCTCAGCCGCGACGGCGCTCATTTCTTTTTCGTTTAACAGCTCGAGATTTAACCCAAGTTCACGCAGCAGCTTCACATCGGCGGGCGGTCAGTAGTTTGTCTCCGAAAAAGATCGAGTTTGCGCCTGCGAAAAAACAAAGCGCCTGGCCTTCGCGGGTGATGCGCGTTCGACCAGCGGCAAGACGGACCCGGGCCCGGGGAATTGCGATGCGGGCGACGGCGATCAACCGGACGAGCTCGAAAATATCCACCGGCGCGGCATCGGCCAGGGGCGTTCCCGGCATCGCCATCAGACAATTAATCGGAACACTTTCGGGTTGCGGATCGAATTCGCTCAAGACTTCGAGCATGCGCAACCGATCGTCCGCGCTTTCGCCCATGCCGATAATTCCGCCACTACACACCGACATACCGCTGCGTTGCACTGCCCGGATGGTATCGACCCGGTCCTGGAACGTGTGTGTGCTAACGATTCTTGGATAAAAATCGGGCGAGGTATCGATATTGTGGTTGTAAGCGGTGACGCCAGCGGCCTTGAGTTTGGCCGCTTCATTATCGCCGATTTCACCGAGGGTAACGCAGACTTCCATGCCGAGTTGGCTGACTTCGCGCACGGTTTCGAGAACGCGCTCGAATTTGTCGGTGCCATCACGCACGCCGCGCCAGGCTGCACCCATGCAAAAACGTGTCGCCCCCTGTGCCCGCGCTTGTTTCGCGGTCGATAGGATCCGCTCCAGCGGAAGCAAATCTTCGCGTTCGACGCCGGTAGTGTAATGGGCGCTCTGTGCGCAATAAGCGCAATCCTCGCTGCAACCGCCGGTCTTGATGCTGAGCAGCGAACATCGCTGCACGGATTCTCCGCGCCAATGTTCCAGATGAGCCGCACGCGATTGCGAAATCAAAGCAAAGAGAGGCCGGTGATACAGCCCGTTCAGTTTTTCGAAATTCATCGCGTGCCTGCGAGGTTAAATCGAAAAGAATGACCAAGCCAATGAGAATGACGAAGCACGAATGACGAATGACGAAACAAATCCGAATGCTTAAACGACGAAACCATACGCGAATGCCTTTTTTGTCATTGGGATTTCGTCATTAGACATTCGTGCTTCGTCATTGTCCTCAGTTCACCCATTTGCCGCCTTCGGATGTGAGAATCGGCAATTCGTCATCCATGAATTGTGTCTTGCCGAGCGCACCCCACATGCGCGTGCCGGTGGCGGCGTGCCAATACCCGCTCATTTCTTCGCCGGTGTGACAGCCCCAGCTTTTCACAAATGCGCCTTTGGCAAAAATGCGCCGGTCGATTTTCGAAAGCTCGGTCTCGTGTAGCCACGCTTTGGCGGAACTGTCGATCACGTTGCTATAATCGAACATGAAGCACGCCTTATTGGAATGGCCGAAGTATTCGAAGGCAGCAACCTTCAGCGAAGTGCGCGGTTGACCGTTATTAAGGTAATCGATCACGTCTCCGCCCTTGTTGAAGTAAACAAGACGCAGATTAAATTTGTCGCGCACGGAATTGATGTCCCCGATCAAATCGACTCCGTCCTGCTTAGCCCGCTCAATATAGGCGGGCTTGTAAACCAGCCACGTTATCATCAGGTCCGGTCCAAACTGCTCGCGCAATTGCTCGGTCCGAATGCGGGCCGCATGCACGAAATTTGCCCACCAATGATCATGTGGCTGGGCCTTGTATTTCTCCCACTGATTGAGGGAGACGCCACCGACCAGGATAATCCATTCGCCTTGCGGCAAATTGGCCGCCGGGATTGGCCGCGCGAGGGCGAGCGCAAAAATTGCAGCCAATGGGAGGAATCGTTTCGTCATAACCGCCGAGCAGCACTATTTATGCTGCCGCATAGGTCGCGCAACTCGCTGGGTGCAGGCGAGAAATTCACTTGTCTCGAACGTTCTCAACTATGGAGAATCAGTGACGATGGTGACGTCGCCTGAATCTGCCCTAAAACCGCATCGTCGTGGGATTGAAGCGGCCATTATTCTGGCGCTCTCGTTTGTCGCGATTATCGCACTGCACGGGAAGATGCAACCCACAGTGCTCGGGGCCGAGACCGGATATTATCAGGTAATCGCTCATACCTCGGCCCGGCACGAACGCACATTGCTGCGGGGGTTTTGGACAACGAGTTCGCATGGGCACTACACGCCTCTGGCATTTACCGCGGAGTTTTTATTTGCCAAACACGTTGGACTCCGCCCGAATTGGTGGCGAAACAGGCAGCTTTTTCTGGGCGCTTTGCTTATCTTCGTTTTTTTTGGTCTCATTCGAGCCGCCGCCGAACAGACCGGCGCGCCTCCTTTCGCCACCGCACTCCTGGCGGCGGCCATGACTTTAATTTTCGTGGCGCAACCCCTGATGCGGAACCTTCTGGAATGGCCCTTTCACAGTTTGCAAATCGGGTGGATGATTTTTGCGGCAGCCACTGGCTGGGCGTTGGTGCGGCTGCCGGGTTCGCCCAACAAGGATCGTCTCCTTTGGCTGATCGTGCTGACCGCCTACGGCTCGATGCATGTCCTTGGCCTGGGTCTGGCAGTTGTTACCGGAACAGTGGCTGTGCTCTCTCTTATTCTGATAGGAGCACTGACTGGCTCCTTCACGGAATTCAAATCACATCTGCCGACTCTGGTAGCGACCCTGATTTTTTTGGCCGTCGCTGGCTCCCTTCACACGCTCGCGATGATCGCGTTGAACAATGCGCCAGCTAACGCCGGACTGAATGCCGGTCGCCTTCCCGATTGGCACCAATTGGTCGGTTTGTACGCCTTATTGCCAATCTCGATCGTGGCCGGCCTTTTTGGTGCGAGCTTAGACAAAGGAGTAATTGACGGCGTGCTACACAGCGCGTGGCCGATTGGCGCTGCAGTCGTGCTAACCATTGGATTGTTTGTCGTCGTGCTGGCGAAGAGAAGCCGACAAATCTGCACGCGACCCCGCCTTGCCGCCTTATGTCTTGCATCGTTTTCCGGGGTCATGCTTGTCACACTCGTCGCCATGATTTCGATGCGGGAGATACGGGAAGCGACTGGGGCCGGCCTTTTTGGTGCGAGCTTAGACAAAGGAGTAATTGACGGCGTGCTACACAGCGCGTGGCCGATTGGCGCTGCAGTCGTGCTAACCATTGGATTGTTTGTCGTCGTGCTGGCGAAGAGAAGCCGACAAATCTGCACGCGACCCCGCCTTGCCGCCTTATGTCTTGCATCGTTTTCCGGGGTCATGCTTGTCACACTCGTCGCCATGATTTCGATGCGGGAGATACGGGAAGCGACTGGCGTTGGCCTTTTTGGATATCTGATTCGAGCGCGATATGTCTTGCCGCTTACACTTTCCTGGCTCGGGATCGTTCTTGCAACCCTGATGCTTTTATCTCCGCAGCGTCTTGTTTTCGTGGCCATCGTTTCGAGTCTGTTCGCTGTTGGCGCAATTGTTGGCCACCGCAGCTACGAGTCTCATGTTCTGGCGCGAACAGCGCCACTGCATGGTGCCTCGCACATCCAGATTTGGCGGAACCTGGTGCAAATCGCGCACGAAGCGCGTGCTGCCAATCTACCTATTCCAAATATTCCGTTGCAATCGCTCTCTGGTTTTTCCTTTGTTGACTTCAAATTTCTCGAGCCGCTTCTCCATGATGAACTTCATCTTCCGGAGAATGAACATGACTCCTTTCTCGATTGGACCGAGTGCCGCGAGCACCGGCTTGCTGAGTATTTGACGAAATGCCCGACTCTTTTGCCAACGGCCCAGCTGCTTAATGTTGACCTGCCGAATCCAAACCGCCCGTAGCCGATCTACCGACCGGAGGACTCGCCGCGGCGAGTCCCTCCAATTTACCAAATCGGATCGACCTCGTCGCGGATGAGGTCTTCTATCGTCTGGCGTTTGCGAATGAGCGCAATTTTATCCCCTCGCACCAGCGCTTCTGCGGGCAAGGGACGCGAATTGTAATTGGAGGCCAAGATAAATCCGCAAGCGTCCGCGCGAACTTCCGGCATTCTAAAGAACTACCTGACTTCGTCGCGGTCTTGACCGTGAGATCATCCTCCGAGAGAATCGCCGCTTACTGGTGGAGTCTGGGTCTCCTGCTCAAAATACATCGCGCAACCGTGTCTGGTTGCTGCTCCTGATCGTTTACTTCTCTTCATTAACAGTCGTCACTGTCGCCTATCGCGATACCACGATCACATTTCTTCGTGCGGAAAGTGGCTGGTATGAACTTGTCGCTCACTCCGACGATGCGACGCAGCAGAATATGAAGCGATTGTTTTGGAAGAGGAGTTATCACGGGCACTACACTCCGATCGCTTTTTGGCTCGAATTCGAGCAAACCAAAATCGCCGGGCCGCACGCAAGTTACTGGCGCCTGCGCGCGCTGCTGATTGCGGCACTCGTGGCGACCGCGATCTTTTGCCTCGTTCGCGCGGCCGCAGCGCACTCGGGTTTGAATGCCGTGGCGCAATCCTGTATTGGAGGGGGGACGGCGATGCTCTTTATCTTTCAGCCGCTGATGCGAGAGATGATTGCTTGGCCGTTCCTGATTCTCCAAATGATGTGGATCATTTTGACCACATTCGCGTTGCGGGCACTGGTCGGGGTCGTTTCCGAGGCAGCGGCGAAAAGATGGATATGGATCAGCGCAATTGCGGCCTACGCTTCTTTGCATACATCGGGATTGGGCCTCGCCAGCGCGGCGGCAACACTCGGGACACTATTGTTGTTCCTGTTTCTGACATTTCAAAGTGAGAGCGGAGTTTTCGACTCCCTGCGGCTGCATCGGCGCTCGTTGATTGCGGCGTCGAGTGCGCTGGCCCTTATGACCCTTATCCATGCTTGCTGCATGTGGCTGCTGGTGCCGTCGGTAAGCCCGGCTGCAAGCGGCGCGCTGCCGATCTCACTCAATCGTGCGCTGCTTGCTTTCTTTGCTCTCTATCCATTCTTTCTGGCGCATTCTCTTTTCTTGTTTCCGTTTGCGCCCTACAACATCGCCGTGTTGCTCCAGGATAGCTGGCCGTTTGGGCTTTCCTTCGCTGCCGTGTTGATTTTTGCCGTCCTGATCTTTGCTCGCGTGGCGAGACGCAACTCAGAATTTACTGCAACTCGGCTACTGCTTTTCGGTTTTTCGGCGCTCTTCTACGTTGTTTTTGTTGCCATGGTTGGAATGCGGGAATGGTCGTCCGCATCCTCCGGCGATCCGCTCTTTGGATATTTTGTCGGTGCTCGTTACATGGTGCCAGCCAGCGTCATTTTGATCGTTGCCGTGCTCGCGCTGCTTATGCCCGCACTGCGTCGCCATCAGCGCCTCGCCGCGGTTACGGCATTAGGGCTGGCTGCTTGCGCGCTCATTGGCCAGCGGCAGTTTGCCCGTAACAGCTATGCGCAGCAGCAACCCGATGCTACCATTTCTCACGATCGTGCATGGTCACTGGTGTGCGCGATGACAGTACAGTCTCGCGGAGCCGGGCTTGCGGTTCCAAATGTTCCGCTGGGCCATTTGACGCACGAATTTTACGACTGGGACACAAAACTCTTTGAACCACTCCTTCGCAGTGAATTACATCTGCCACCGCAAGAGCGAATCAACTTCACCGATATGCAAGACGCGCTGTCGGTGCGAGGCGCGGACTACGAGTCGAAGGTTCCAGCGTTCGCCCAACTGCGTGAAATTTTGAAACTCAACGATGCGGCGGCGCATTAGAAAGATGCATCGACCTCGTCGCGCGTAAGTTCCGCCAGCGTTTGTCGCTTGCGAATAAGGGCAACTTTATCCCCTCGGACGAGCGCTTCCGCCGGCAGCGGTCGGGAATTGTAATTGGACGCCATGACAAATCCGTAGGCGCCTGCGCTCATGACCGCGAGCAAATCGCCCGCGCGCAACTCTGGCATTTCCCTATCCTGGGCAAAAAAATCACCGCTTTCACAAACCGGTCCAACGACATCGATCTTGTTTGTTTTACCCTCACCGGCCGCTTCGCGGCCTCCTCTCCCTGAGGGAGAGGATTGAGGTGAGGGCTCGGTAATCTTCTCCACCGGGACGATTTCATGATAGCTCCCGTAAAGCGCGGGACGAATGAGATCGTTCATGCCGGCGTCGATGATGACGAATTTTTTCTGCGCTGTTTCTTTGATGTAACGAACACGGGTCAGCAAAATCCCCGCGTTCCCCACCAGCAATCGACCGGGCTCGAGCAAAATTCGCAGCCCAAGTCTCGTTAGCGGCGGCAGGATGGCATCGACGTATTGCTGGATCGTAAGCGGATGCGATCGCTGCGACGTCCACCAATCGCCGCTCCCACTAGCGATCGATGATTCATAGGCAATCCCCAATCCGCCACCGATGCTGAAGAACTCGATCGCATATTTGATTTTCAATTCGGAAACCAGCGGTGCAATTTTTTCGATCGCAGCCACGAACGGTGCCGCTTCGGTAATCTGCGACCCGATGTGCATCTGCACGCCGCGAATACTGATGGCCGGCATTTTGCTCGCCCGCTCGTAAACTTTCGCGGCCCATTCGAGCGCGATGCCGAACTTGTTCTCGCTCTTACCAGTGGAGATGTATTGATGCGTCTGCGCCTCGACATCGGGGTTCACTCGCAGCGCAATCGGCGCGCGTTGGTTTTTGGCCGACGCGATCTCATTGATGTAATCGAGTTCGGCTTCGCTCTCGATATTGAACGAATAAACGCCTTGTTCGAGAGCATACTCGATTTCCTGGTGCGATTTTCCTACGCCAGCAAAGGTGCACTTTGCCGGATCGGCGCCGGCATTGATTACGCGAAACAGCTCACCGCCCGACACGATATCGAATCCAGCACCGGCATCACGCAACAAGCGCAGAATGGCCCGATTCGTATTCGCTTTAACGGCGTAACAGATCGAATGATCGAGACTCGAGAGCGCATCATCTAATCGCTGATAATGATCGAGAATCGTGCTCGCACTATATAAATAAAGCGGCGTGCCGAATCTCTCCGCGGCGACAGTGACATCGACGTCTTCGCAAAAAAGCCGCCCGTCGCAGTAGTGGAACGAGTGCACGATTAGAATCTAATCGTATTCCTATTCCTACTCATAATCTTATTCCTTCGGGAGGTTACCAACGAATAGGAATAGGATTACGACACGCGAGGTCCGAGCCGGACTGGCATAGCGTGCGCTACCCAGAAAAAACTCTCAACACGAGATTGAGGATTCCGATCAGCGTAACTCCCGCACAAAAACTTGTCAGGACCAATTTTTTTCCGTGCTTCATCATCTCTCCCAGAACGGCGTGCGCCGCCAGATAGAAAAATCCGCCGCCAACATGCGCCATGATTAAACCGAGCCAAAACGTGGAAACCTTCGCCAGGAAGAAATAGCCAATCACGCCACCGAGGAGAGTCGTCGCTTCAACTGCGGCAACCCAGCCGAGCGCACCGCGGCGTTGCAATCCAGCGCCAATCAAAAGACTCCCCAGCGCGAGGCCTTCCGGAACTTTGTGAATGCAAAGTGCGGAGAATAAGGACCACTTGACGGCTTCCGCTGCGGCAGCTTCCTGTTGAATCCCCAACGCCAAACCGTCGGTCGTGCTATGAATCGACAATGCAACAATCAGCGCAGTCGCGATTTCGCTAAAATGTCGCGTCGCGTCTGCGTCGAAGTGACTGGCCGCGCAGGCGGGGCAGACATGATGGACGTATTTGCTGATGAAGAAGAACAGGGCGTATCCGGTAGCCGCCGCCAACGCTACGGCCCACCAAGGACTGTTGCCCAAGCTTTCGGGCAAAATGGCAAAGAGCGTTACGCCCAGAAGGGTTCCGGCTGCGAAACTAATCAGCGCGCAAAGCGGCTTGTGCGCTAAGTGCAGGGATGTGCTGATCGATCCACCGGCAAGAGCGAAAACATAGGCCGCGAGGACCTGCCAGAGAATGACTTGACCACTCATTATTTTGCTGTCGCCAAAGGCTTCCAGCGCCATCGCAGATAAACGCCCGGGGCGGGCTAGACTTTGCTCCTCGCAGTAGAACGTAGCCCAGCCGTCAAGGTCCTGGTGGTGGCTGGCGGAATAGCCGGGCGGAATTGAGAATGAAAGCCAATTCCGAGCCGACGTGAATGAGTGCCGCGATGATCGGGGCGAGCATTCCGAAAAAGGCGAGCACGATGCCGGCGGTGTCCACACCAATCGTGCCCCAGAAGTTGAACATGATCACACGATAGCAGCGTTTGCTGATCGCGAGCACTTCGACTAGGCGCGAGAGGTCGCTGGTCATCAGCGTCACATCCGCCGTTTCGAGCGCCACGTCGGCGCCCTGGCCCATCGCGATACCGACTGTTGCTTCGGCCAGCGCCGGCGCGTCGTTCACGCCATCGCCGACCATCGCCACTTTCCGACCCGCGTGCAGCAACTCGCGAATTTTTTCCACTTTCTGCTCGGGCAAAAGATCGCCGATCGATTCATCGACGCCCAATTCACAACCGATTGTTTTTGCCGTGTCGGAGCTGTCACCCGTTAGCAAGATGACGCGATAGCCTTGCGCTTTGAGATCGTTCACGGCCTGCTTCGCCTCGGTCCGAAGCTGGTCGGCCAGCGTCACGGCGCCGAGAACGCGGCGGTCGCGCCCGACCAGCACAACGGTTTTGCCCGCGCCGTTACCACCGTCAACCTCGGAAAGTGCGTCCGCCGGAACCGGCACGCCATTCTCTTCAAAAAGAGCGCGTGTGCCGACGAAGATGCGGGTGCTCGATTCCTCACAAACGATCCCTTTTCCCGGCGAGTAACGCAGTTGCGAATACTCATGCAGCGGCAAATTGCGCTCGTGAGCGCAACGCACGATCGCTTCTCCGAGGGGGTGCTCGGAATGTTGCTCGGCGATGGCAGCGGTCTGGAGCACGTCATTCTCTATCGCGTCATTGATCGCTCGCACGGCGGTCACTGCCGGAATTCCGAGCGTGAGCGTGCCGGTTTTGTCCAGAACGACAGTGTCGATGCGGCTGAGCTCCTCAAGGTAA
>QHRO01000123.1 GCA_003220155.1 Verrucomicrobiota bacterium | reverse complement strand
ACGCGCCCGCCAGGCGGTCATATCTTGATTGAACAAAATTGGGATCCGCCCGCTGTAGAGATCGCCACGACGCGGAATATTCGCGGTCTTTAAATGGTGATGACGCAGCGGACTGTCCGCCGCTTTCTTCAGCTCCTCGCATTTGAGGAGCTTTACGCTGCGCACTCGTGTGGGCGGACGCAGGTGATACATGATCGAGTAGGCTTCGTTGAATCCCTCCGTCGTGATGACATGCTCGTAAGCGATGCCTTCGTTCTTGTAGGTGGGCGCCGCGCCGTTGCGATGAAACCAGATGTGATGCTTTCGTGGAATTTGACCGAGTCTTTGATAAAATGGCATAACTTCGTTCCTTTAGGTTGTCATCCTGAGCGGAGTCGAAGGATCTCTCGACATTCGCAAGCGAAATGACGCCCAGAGAATAGTTAGAGATGTTTCGACTTCGCTCAACATGACAGTATTGGTCACAAATTACCTCGCCTCTCCTGCTCTTTTTCCAATGCCTCAAACAGGGCTTTGAAATTGCCTTTGCCGAAACTCTTGGCGCCTTTGCGCTGGATGATTTCGAAGAAGAGCGTCGGCCGATCCTCCACTGGCTTTGTGAAGATCTGGAGCAAATACCCCTCATCGTCGCGATCGACCAAAATTCCGAGTCGCTTTAACGGCTCCAGATCTTCATCGATGTGACCCACGCGGTCGGGCAACTCATCGTAATAGGTTGATGGAATATTCAAGAACTCGACGCCGCGTTTCTGAATCTCGGTCACGCTTTTCACGATGTCCTTGGTCGCGATCGCCACGTGCTGCACACCTTCGCCGTTGTAGAACTCGAGATATTCCTCCACCTGCGATTTCTTTTTGCCTTCGGCCGGCTCATTGATCGGAAATTTCACGAAACCATTTCCGTTACTCATCACCTTGCTCATGAGGGCAGAGTATTCGGTCGAGATATCCTTGTCGTCGAAGCTCAGGATATTTCGGAACCCCATCACGTCCTCGTAAAATTTCACCCATGGATTCATTTGGTTCCAACCGACGTTGCCCACGCAATGATCGCAATAAAGCAATCCTGTTTCAGATGGATTGTAATTCGATTCCCATTTCTCAAACCCAGGCATGAAAACGCCGCTATAATCGTCGCGCTCGATGAAAAGATGAACGGTGTCGCCGTAAGTGTGAATACCGCTCATGACCAATTGTCCGTCGCCATCGGTCAAAGTCATCGGTTCGAGGAAGCTCTTGCCGCCGCGTGTGGTTGTTTCCTCCCAGGCAGACGTGGCGTCTTCCACTTTCAACGCGATCGCTTTCACACCGTCGCCATGTTTGGCGACGTGGTCCGCGATGGGATTGTCGGTGCGCACCGCTGTAGTTAAAACGAACGTTAGTTGGTTTTGCCGAATGGCATAACTTGCTCGATCCTTGGTGCCGGTTTCAGGACCGGAATAAGCCAGGCTTTGGAAGCCAAAAGCAGTCTTGTAAAAGTGGGCGGCCTGTTTGGCGTTGCCGACATAAAACTCGATATAATCGGTGCCCTGGAGGGGTAGGAAATCTGTTTCGGCGGCTGGGGTTTTCTTGGGAGCGGTAACGGTGGTTGGCATGCGAATCCTTCCGGTTAATTGATCGAATAAAATATAAGATCGACAATGGCGCACTGCAAGGGTAGCGCACGTGTCCCGCGTGTTATTGCCAGTCCGGCTCGGACTTTCGCCGTCTGGTGGACACGGGCTTCAACAAGTTTACAATTCAGCTAGAAGCTTCGCATGCGAGAAAGGTTCGCGCTCGCGAGGATGCACTCGTCCGAGCAGGACTGGCAATTACCGACGAACCGCGTGCGTGGCCCGAAGCGAGGCCGCTGCCACGACGGACGCCGCGGCTGGCACGGTTTTTCCGGCCACCATCTTTGGTGATCTTCCAGAGCGGGATCTCCGCTTGCAAGAGCGCCATCGATTTTGAAACATCTGATCCGTTGAAAATTCACGTATTCGATACCTACCACCTTGGTCGGGCGAATATCATCGCGGTCACAGCATTGGAAACCGATCGTGGCTTGGTTCTCTTCGACGCTGGGCCGGAATCTGCGTTCCAAAGAATTGTTAGCGAGCTGCGAAAGGTCGGCTTCCAACCAACTGACGTCTGCCATGTGTTTCTTAGTCACATCCATTTCGATCATGCGGGCGCGGCCTGGCGTTTTGCAGAGCTCGGCGCCACAGTTTACGTGCATCCGCGCGGTCTTCCGCACTTGCTTGATCCGGGAAACTCATCGCTTCCGCTAAACGCATCTTTGGCGATGAAATGGAAAAACTTTGGGGGCGCATTGCGGCTGTGCCGGCAGATCGCGTTAAAACGCTGGAGGACGGTGAAGTCATTCAGCTTTCGCCGTTCGAGATCCGCGCGATTGCCACACCCGGACACGCCAGCCATCATCACGTTTATCATTGGGATGATAGCGTCTTTGGCGGCGACATTGCCGGCGTCCGTATCGGTCTTGGTCCACCAATCCCACCGTTCGTTCCACCGGAGCTGCACATCGAACAATGGCATGACTCGATCGCCAAAATTCGCGCCTTGAACGCCAGACACCTTTACCTGCCGCATTTCGGAAAAATTGAGGGCGAGGTATCGGACCATCTAGCCGCGCTCGATGAACGCGTCGACCGCTGGTCAGAGTGGTTGCGCGATAAAATCCAAGCTAGCATGAAGGAGGATGAGTTGCGCTCCGCCTTTGCCACCTACGAACACGATGACTTAGGAATGGGATCGAGCGTCACCAATATCGAAGGGTTGATAACTGACTACGAAACGGCTGATCCGAGTCGCATGGCAGTCAGTGGTGCAATGCGTTATTGGCAGAAATATCACCTGGATCAGATCTCTACCGAGCAAAGCACGCTGAGCTGATCATTAATTAATATTTTCGAATACTCGACGATGTCGATAAAAAGAACGTGAGCCAGGACCAACTCGACTTCTTTTTTAATTTCGGCGAACATTCCGCCTCGGCGAATCGGACGATCCGCTTTCGGGAATTGAGAGCCCTGCTTTGCGCAGGCCATCGAGTATGGGATCCATAAGGCCGCTCGCGAAGTGCCAGGTTCCGATGTTCGAGCGCGCGTGCGCCGCAAACTCGGGATCGAGCGCCAATAGATCCCGGACCGCAACCTGCGCTTCGACGCGGCGGCCGAGGTGCCCGCAGGCCGATGCCATTACGAGAAATGGCCAAAAGAGTCCTGGGACGTCCACCCGGTTCGCGCACTCGAGGGCCTGCTCGTACTCGCCTTTGTGGAAGTGATCCCAGAGGGGAGCGAAATGCATCCAACCGGCGTGGTTGGCATTGAGTTCCATCGCGCGGCGTACGATCGCGGTGCCTCGCTCGAAGTCGGCCGTGTGTACGATTTGCAGTCCCAGGATCCCAAGCGCGTCAGTGTTGAGCGGATTGAGGGCCATCGCGCGCTCGGCCGCAGGACGAAAGGCCGCGAGGTCCTGGCGGAAGAAGTGTGTTTGCGCCAGCGCCACCATCGCGAACTGGTTCGCCCGATCCAACTCGACCCCGCGGCGCGCCGCGGTCAGTGCCCGATCGAGAGATGTCTCGTCATTTCCGGGGAAGCCAAAGGCGTATTCGTCGACGTAGATTTGCGCAAGGCAGGCCCATAAGTCTGATGGCCGACTGTCCGACCCAGCCGCGCGTTCGAGCTGGCTCCTCAGCGCCCCGTGAGCGGCGGGTGTAATCTGCTCGCGATAGGCGAAATACTGGAACTGCCACTCCGCCGGAGTGAGATCGGCATCGTCTTTCTGCCGGATCGCGGCCCGCATCGAATGAACAAGCCGCAAAAATACTCGATCCCTGGAGGTCCCTATTATAGGTCTCGGCCCAAAGCTGCGCTCCCGTCCGGGTGTCGACAAGCTGAGCGCCCACGCGAATGCCGGAACCTCCTTTGCGGATGCTTCCTTCCAGCACGTAACGCGCACTGAGTTTGGCGCCGAGGGCCCGCTCGTCTCCAGCCTCTCCCTTTAGTCGCGCTGCCGACGCGCTCGCGACGACCGATAGATACCGAAATCGCGAAAGCCCGGTCGTAATGTCCTCGCCGAGACCGCCGGCAAACGATTCCATCTCCGCGTCACCAGAACTCTTGAAAGGAAGCACGGCGACCCACAGTTCTTCGTCGCGCCCGGCCACTGCTGGCGTCGTTTGCTCTTTCGCTTGCCGCAGTTTCTCCGGCACCTCCGGATTGCCTAGCTCCTTATTATACAGATTGAAAACGTGGACGCGGGCTCCGTGTTTCACTTCCACATCGCCCAGATCGTGCAGCTGCGATTGCCATTCGCCATATTGCGCAAGATCCTCGGCAACGCGCTGCGAAAGCAGAATGTGTCCGGCATCGCCGCAATCCATCACCCGCTGCGCGATATTGATTCCGATGCCGGCGGCGTTGGTGCGGTCGTTTAAATCGGTCACTGCGCTGACTGGTCCGCTGTGCACCCCCATTCGTACCCGCAATTCGGGATATGTTTTTAGCGCGCGGCTAATTTCCAGCGCGCATTCCACCGGCTGTGCCGGGCTCTTATAAAAGACCAGTGCCATCCCGTCGCCCGTCGGGATTTTTATTAAGCGACCCGCCGCCTCCGCACTCTGGAACTCCTCCGAACTGCGGACGACTTGATTGAGTTGGTCAATCCACGTCTGCTGTTCGTTCGTCAGCCGCTTCGAATAGCCGACGATGTCGAGAAAGAGGACATGGACAACCTCGAGCTCGGTTTTCTTATTGATCTCGGTAGGCATGCGAGGGAACGCGCTACGTTCTTTCGTCACAAATTATTTTGTATTTCATCGCCAGCGTCGAGGCCAAACGCGCCAGAAGAACTGGGGCCATTGAGAGCCTGCTACAAGGAAGTCGAATGGGTCAATCGCGCGTACTTTTGCCTTTCATTGCCGCGCGCACTTTCAGTCGCAACGCATTCAATCTAATAAAACCGGTCGCATCGCTCTGATTGTATTTTTCGGCACCTTCGCCTTCCATCGTCGCAATCGCTGGATCGTATAAGCTCTTCGCGCTTTTACGTCCGGCGACAATAATGTTGCCCTTGTAGAGTTTGAGGCGAACAACGCCAGTGACGTCGCGTTGCGATTCAGTCACGAGCGCCTGTAATGCTTCCCGTTCCGGTGAAAACCAAAAGCCATTGTAAACAAGCGCGCTGTATTTTGGAATCAGGCCGTCGCGCAATTGCATCATTTCGCGATCCATCGTCAGCGCTTCCATTTGCCGATGAGCGAAGTACAAAATCGCGCCACCCGGGGTTTCGTAAACGCCGCGTCCTTTCATTCCGACAAAACGATTTTCGACAAGATCAACCCGACCGATGCCGTGTTTGCCGCCGAGTTTGTTCAGCGTTTGCATGATTTCGAGTGGCGACATTTTGGAGGGCGGAACTCCTGCGACGCCGGAACTGCCAGTCCGGCTCGGACCGGGCTCGCGGGAGCTCGCCCCTCCAGCTGCAACGAAAGTGCAATTTCCCGCCTCAAAATGAAGCTCGATATATTCGGCCTCGTTCGGCGCATCCTCGGGCGACACGCTCAACTTATACATGTCACGCGCTTCTGGTCCGCTGGCATCGAACCACGGATCTTCCAGCATCCCGCTCTCGAAACTAATGTGGAGAAGGTTGCGATCCATCGAGTACGGTTTCGAAACACTCGCCTCCACTGCGATCTTATTCTCGTTAGCAAAGGCAATCATTTCGGCGCGTCCGGGAAATTGCCTGCGAAATTTTTGGTCGCGCCACGGTGCGATCACTTTCAATTCCGGCGCGACGGCCGCGGCGGAGGGTTCAAAGCGAACCTGGTCATTCCCCTTCCCCGTCGCGCCGTGTGCGATCGCTTCGGCTGATTCGGCGCGCGCAATTTCCACCATACGCTTAGCGATGAGAGGACGCGCGATGCTCGTCCCAAGAAAGTATTGTCCCTCGGAAATTGCGCCCGCCTGAAACATCGGGAAGATAAAATCGCGGGCGAATTCCTCACGCAGATCTTCAATCACGCATTTGGCCGCGCCTGTACGCAGCGCTTTATCCTTTAACCCATCGAGCTCTTCTCCCTGACCGATGTCGGCGCAGAAAGCGATAATCTCCGCGTCGTAGTTTTGTTTCAGCCAGGCGAGAATGATCGAGGTGTCGAGACCGCCCGAGTATGCGAGAACGATTTTCAAGGATGTTTGATGTTCGATGTTTGATGTTTGATTTCCAGCCAAAGATTGCGCGAATCAGATATGACAAGGTCCCCTCACCTCAATCCTCTCTCCCGGGGAGAGGAAGGCGCGCTAGCGCCAGGTGGGGCAAGCGTCCGCCGCTACAAATCAGACAGGTTTCGGTAGCGATTCCTCAGCGTTCAATCGCCGAATGAAATCTCGACGTCACGCGCGGTCTGGACCATCTCGCCGTTGGGCGGCACCAGCCGCAAGCGATTGACCGCGTCGGCAATGGGTACGTGGCGGACCTGATAGTTCTGATAGCTGACCATCGATCCGAAGTGGCCTTCGTTAACTAACTGCACTGCTTTTACCCCGAACCGGGTGCCGAGAATGCGATCGAGCGTGGTCGGCGCGCCACCGCGTTGCAAGTGACCAAGGACGCAGGTGCGCGTTTCTTTCCCGGTGCGCGCTGCAATTTCTCGCGCCACAATATCGCCGATTCCGCCGAGGCGAAACTCGCCTTCTTTCGTTTCGCGTTTGACCTGCTGTCCATCTTTCGGCCGCGCGCCTTCAGCGACGACGACCAGTGAACTCAGATCACCGGCAGCTTCGCGCGCGCGAATGGCGTCGGCCACTCGGTCGAAATCGAATGGAATTTCCGGAATCAGGATGACATCAGCACCACCTGCGATTCCGCCATGCAATGCGATCCAACCGGCGTGCCGCCCCATCACTTCCACCACAATGGCACGTTTGTGACTTGTGGCAGTGGTATGCAGACGATCGAGCGCGTCCATCACCGCCGCCACAGCGGAATCGAAACCGAAGGTCATGGCCGTAGCCTCAAGATCGTTGTCAATCGTCTTGGGAACGCCGACGCAATTGATTCCAGCCTCTTGCAACTGCAACGCGGTTGTCATCGAGCCATCGCCGCCGACGATGATGAGCGCTTCGGCATGCGCCTCATTTAGAACTTTGCGTGCTTTCTCGATTACTTCCGCTGCCACCACCGCACGATCTCCCGCGCCAATCTTGGCAACGAAGTGTCCCCGGTTTGTGGTACCGATCAGCGTTCCGCCCAGCGCCATGATGTTTTCCGTGCACTTGCGGTCGAGCACGGTGAAATCACCTGGGGGCAACAATCCTTCGAAGCCATCGCGGAATCCGAGCATTTCCCAACCAAGTTTGTCAGCCGCGAGCGCGGCACCACGCAAGACCGCATTGAGCCCGGGGCAATCGCCGCCGCTGGTGAGAATGCCGATCCGCGTTTTCATCCGCGGAGAGATTACAGCATCTTTTTCGGATCGACCAGTCGACCAGCCGCGGCCCATTGATCGTAAAGTTGCCAACCCTGCCGGACGAGTCGCTGGCCATCTCCAAATCGATCGTTGCTACCGAGAATTACGACGATGAGGTGGCGCGGAAAGATTGTGGCGTTGTCGCCGTTCTTGATCACTTCGGCGGCGCGATTAGCCGACAAGATCAGGCATTCACCGGCACGAGCGGTCTGGCCGGTTTTGACGCCATCGATTCCGTTAGTGCCAAGCAGATCGTTTGTTGTTCGAAGGAGAGCGTGCATTTGTTTGCCAGCGCGGTTAAAGGAAATTTCGCGCTCCTTTTGCGAAACATAAAAACGAAAGCTCGCCTTGTTCATCGCGTAACGGGTGAGCCGCGCGAGATCGATCGCAGTGGAATATGGCATCGGCCGTTCCTTGTAATCGAACCCACTGGGATTGACGAAACGCGTCCGGTCCATCCCGAGTTGTTTTGCCAGCGCATTCATTTGCGCGACGAACCCGGTGGCTGGCGTGATCTTTGAATTTGATTCTGCCGGCACGGCTGACGCCAACGTTTCACCCACGCGAAGGGCAAGTGCATTGGCGGCGAGGTTGTCCGATTGCACCAGCGCCGCATACAGCAAATCGCGTAATGAAACGACATCACCGACCTGCCAGCCGACTTCATTTTTTTCCACGCCGACAAAGGCAGCCTGGGAGATTGTTGCCAGCTGGTTGAGATCGCCGCTTTTCTTTTCAGCCCAATCCAGGACTACGCAGGCGGTCGCCATCTTGGTCAAGCTCGCGATCTGACGCTTTTCGCGCGCGTTCTGCTCGATCAAAACATAGCCGGTTTGCGAATCGACAACAAGATAGGATGGCGGAAGCTGCCCGGCAGCGGTCCTTTGCGGCGCGACGCAAATTACGCAAATTGCAAACGCGAGGAGAAAAAATTTAGTAGTAGAAGCCACGCCCGGAGAAAACCGGCAGCACCTTAGCCAGCGCAGTTCGAATTACAACGCGAATCCCCGCTCGTCGTGTTGGATTACTCCGGAAGGCTGACGTTGGCGCGCGCACCATAGCGATACGGATCCGTGCTTAATGTCAGATAGACCCGCTCGGCCGCATTTTGCAGATCGAAGTGCAGAGCCCGGCCAAGCCCGCTTGCGCGAACGGTTCCGTGTCTGCCTTGAAGCTGGCTTCCGCCGTACATGTCAAACTCGTAGACAACCAAACCGCTCTTAACATCCGTGACGCGGACATGAAGTGCGAGAACGGATTGGCCGACGCTGAATGACCCTAAAAAGAACCGGCCCACTGGACTGCCTCCATCGACAACATCGAATTCGCCATCAACCAGCCAGCCGATACGAGGTGTTTCGTGCGGTTTAAGAATTCGAGCCGGCGCGATTTTTTCCAATTGTTCCTTGAGATCCTCAGCAAACTCTACCGGCGCGAGGGCCTTCCGGATAGGCATCTCGCCGTCAGTTTGCGCCTGGTCGCCTGTGAATTTTGCGGTATCCACACAGAAAGGCCGAATGTAAATTGCCCGCGGATTATAGGCGCCTACACCGCAATTGGCGGTGATCATGCGCACGTGCGATCCGAAATCTTTTGTGTCCGTGGGAGCAGCCGCACCAGATCCGCCGACCTGGCTTTTTGTAACGTACATGTCTGCGCAAGAACAGAGCAATAGGCTGGAAGCAATAGCAATAAGAGGTTTCATAATTTTTTGGGGCGACCGCGTGCTCTTCCCCAAGAGCCGAGCGGATCGCGTGGCTTCCGTGATGCAACTATCGTGCCGCACGCGAGGGAAAATTGCCATCTTTTAAACACTTACGGGGGCGCTGGGCATCGGAGAATCGCGGTCTCGATTACCATGAGGACCTACCACTGTGACCCGCCCGACCCTGCGCAGGCGAAGATCAGCCCCAAAGCTTTCGGGGTTGGCACCAACAGCCCAGAATGGCGGTGCTACGGGGCCTAACTGGTGCGCACGGGCGGCCCTTCGCTACGGGCGCGACTGACGAGCATGCGCATGACCAGGTAGGTGGCAATGGCGCTGGGAATAGCGAGAAAAAGAGACCCGACGAGCGTCGGCCAGATTAAGCGCACAAAGACGTCACTGTGCAGGTAGTCCCAGATCGTGACGTGCCCAATACGGATGCGGCGTGGCTGCGCCCCGTGTAGAGCATAGTAGCCGACCTTGTATTCCCACCAAAAAATCGCCGGCATCAACGGCAGAATAATGTCATGCAAAGTGACCGCGATAGCGGCTGCGACCTTGTTGGACTTAAATACCCACGCCACACCGATGGAAAGTAATGTCTTCATGGTCCAAAGCGGGGTAAACCCGAAGAAAATTCCGATGGCCGAACCGAGGGCGATAGAATGGGGCGTGTCGGCGATCGTCATCAGGGTCATGTGATGCGCGGCCAGCCACCGTTTTAACCGAACCAGCGGGCCGGGTAGTGGCGGACCCGCGGGCGATCTGGGTGCTTCCACGCGATACCCTAGCTCAAAATAATTCCCCCGTCTGCGCAGGCGACGAAACAAGCTGCCCCAATGCTTTTCGGAGTCGGAGCGCTGCGTGAGGCGCGTAATCGCGAGCGTTGTTGTTAAAAATGACGTGCACTTCCTTTGCGTTGTGGGCTAATCGCTCGCTCCGCGCCGCAACCTCGTCGATCTCGGCGTCTGAGTAATTGTAATTAAACCGCGCAGCTACGGACTTGCCGGTAATATACGCGCGCGAATCACGTCCGTGCAGGCGAAGATAAGCGGTATCCGAATTAGTAATCGCGTTGAGCTCACTCGGCATAATCGTGAAATGCTTTTCCGGAGGCGCATCGACATTCACAAAAATTGCATTTCGTTCCCGGATAAAATCGAGTGTTTTCTCAAGCTGCTCGCCTTCCACCCAGTTTCGGTTTCGCAATTCAACTGCGACCCGAAAGTCCCTGGTCAGCTGCAGCGCGTTTTCGAGCTCACTGAGTTCATGTTTGCGCGGTGAAAAGGCCGGCGACAATTGCAGCAACAAGACACCCAGCTTTTCTGCCCGACGAAGGACCTCCAAGGAAGGTACAAAAGCCCGTAGCATTTCGTCGATCGTCGCGGTGGCGGGTACGACTTTCGCGTTCTTCTCCAAGCGCAATTTCTTTTGCAGCGCCGAGGGTAGAAGTTTCGCCGGGGTGGAATGATGTGAGAGCAATTGATGCAATTTGATATTGAAGACAAAATCTTGCGGAGTGACATCGCACCATCGGCGCACTAGCATCGGGTCAGGCACGGAATAGAAGGTGGAATTGACTTCCACCATGGTGAAATGCTCCGCGTACCAACCGAGCCGATCTGCCGGACGCATCTTTTTTGGATACCAAAACTCGACGAACCCGGGATCCGACCAACTGGCTGTGCCAACGAGAATCTTGCCGCCTTGTTTCGGTGCGGATGCCTTTGCAATCACATCGCAACGAAGTCGCACCGTCAACGAACGCAATGCGATTCTGGGAAAATCGCGATTGCTTAAACTGTAACGAAGCCAAAAGATCTCGCCGGCATGAGCAGAATGTGGTTCCCTCTTTGTTCTTTTCTCCGCGCGTGCAGACGGCGTCTGTTTGCCAGGGAAACGTTGCTCTGCGCTCTCGCTTTATCGTCCGGTTCTCTCGTTGTCATGCTCAATCTACCCGTGCTGTGGCGCGATTACGACGGGTTTGGGCAAATCACCGCGCCGCCGGGACATCTAACCATCCTGGCCTTCCCGCCTTTGTATCCATTCTTGAGCAGGCTCCCGGTCCTTTTTGTGTCGGCTCTGTCCGGATTGGCCCATCCACACTCGCTCGAGATCAACATCAATCGACCAATACTACTGAACAACCTCGGCCTCGTCCTCCTTGTCGGCGCGCAGCAGCTCGCCCTTCTTTTCGCCCTCGCTCTCCTGGTCGTAAAGTGTTCGCGGCGCCCCCTCGTCCGATGCGTGATCATTGTCGTCTTACTCTGCCATCCGGTCCTCTTCGTAATCGCGCAGTTTGTTTCATCCGAAGCACTCGCCACCATCCTGGCCATCACCTTGATCGCCATCGCGGTGCACCTTGCCAGCGAAGACGAGCTTACGCGCAACGGATTGATCGCTCTCGGACTCTGCCTTTACGCCAACGTGATGACCCGGCACAACGCGCTGGTTTATTTTGTGGTCCTCCCACTGGTTTTTCTGTTCGGAACGATTACATTTCTTCCAGACCAAAGGAAGCGACGCGCGCATTTTAGAAAATTTCTGGTCACATCCGCGGTCGGCGCGGCCGCCTTCATTGCCGCGAAGTTGACGGTCCTCGACTTGTGCCTCGCCTTCCACGAACCGTATCGCTCCGTGATCGGCCGGAGCCTGATCTACCGGTTCGATTTGATCGATCGAATGCCGGCCGAAGAGAAGGCCGCTTACCTGCGCAAACTGCAAACCTCCGCGTCCGATCCCATCACGAAACAGGCGATTCCCGCAGTCCTGATGGCTAAAGGATATTGGGGCAACTCCATGCGCGTGATCAAAGATTTAATCCAGCTTCAGGATAAAAGACTGGGCGGTAAAAAGCTCGACGCGCAGGCCGATCATTACCTTAACGAGATATGTCAGCTTTGTTATCAGGCCCCCCCGCCCGCTCTCTTCGCGGACATACGCGCCACGATTGTTCATTCGCTCAGCCGCACGACACCGAGCGACATAATCCAGTTCCTCTATCAAAATGCCAAGCGCTCGCTCGCGCTTTATCGATCTAGCTCGGATTTGCGCAAGAAAACCGGGCACCTTGCAAGTTGTTCGGCCGATGCGGACTCCCAAATTCACCGCGCCGAGGAAACGTGGTGGCTGCGCGGATTCGACCCTATTCCCTGTGGAATTACTTTTAGCGTTATCCTTGCCCTGGCAATCATTTTACGCAGCCTCGGTCGCTTCCAAGGCGATGCGCTTCGCCTTCTCCTTGCCCTCGGCGTGGTAAACGTTCTTATGATGGTTGGGACCTTGTCTCTCACTCCCTACAGCCCCCGCTTCGTCCTCCCCAGCTGTGTCATCAACGCCGGGGCGTTCGCCATTTTACTCGGCGGACTTGATAATCTTTTTCTTCCGGGTTGCTTTCGCAGAAAAGATCAACATAATAGCACTCCACGACGCGGGGTGGAGCAGTCTGGTAGCTCGTCAGGCTCATAACCTGAAGGCCGCGGGTTCAAATCCCGCCCCCGCAACCAATCCGATTTTTCCCGTTTTGTCATTCCGAGCGTAGTCGAGAAATCTC
>QHRO01000243.1 GCA_003220155.1 Verrucomicrobiota bacterium | reverse complement strand
TCGATCTTCTGCACCGTCGGATGCAATTCTTTAAGAATTTCGTGCTCTTCCTTAGAGAGTTCTTCGATAGTGCGAGCCTGTTGTTGCAGTTCTTTCAACACGATGTTTTGCCGTTGTGAAATACGATGCATCCACCAAAAACAGACCACCCAACAACCGATGTCGAGCAGGGTAACGAAATTTGCCAAGGTAGGCCCCATCGCATTCGAATCGTGGCTCGCAGAGCAACTGGCGGGGCGATTAGTCAGCAGCGCTTTACGATTCAGCCGAGCGCCGCGAATATCGCTGAATGTTTGTGGGAAATTCGGGCACGAGAAAGCGGATTGACTGGCGCATTCCGGCAGCGTGGCTGACACTCTGCATTGTCTGGAGCTCGACCTGGCTCGCGATTAAAGTCGGCTTGCGCGATTTGCCGCCGATCTCATACGTCGCGATCCGTTTTCTGATCGCGATCGTTGCCTTGATCGCGGTTTCGGTTGGGCATACCCGTCTGCGGCCAAAGCGCCGATCGGATTACGGCGTGCTCGCTTTCACCGGCGTGCTCATGTTCGCGATCAACTATGTGCTCTTGTTTTGGGGCGAACTGTACGTGTCTTCGGGGCTGGCGGCGATTTTGCAGGCGTCAATTCCGATTTTCGGAATGGTGTTCGCGCACTGGCTTTTGCCGGAGGAACCGTTGCGCTGGCAGCGCCTGCTTGGCGCGTTCGTGTCGATCGGCGGGGTCGCGCTAATTTGCGCTCGTCTGCTCAGTTTCAATGGCTGGCTCGCATTTCTGGGTGGCCTCGGAATCACCATCGGTGCGGCCAGCGCGGCGTTTTCAAATGTGTTGCTAAAATCGCGGCGGATGGATCTCGCCCCAGCGATGATGGCAGCGTGGCAAATGATTTTCGGCACCGCCCCACTGCTGGTGATCGGATTTATCGTAGATGGCAACCCAGCGCGTTTTCATTGGACCGGAACGGCAATTTTCTGCCTCCTCTATCTCGCGATCATCGGATCGTCGCTCACCTTTTTGCTTCTTTACTGGCTAATGCCGCTCATGTCGGTGACGAAACTGCAAACTATCTCGCTGATCACGCCACCCGGCGCGATCGCACTCGGTTGGGCTCTCGGTGGCGAACGATTGTCGGTCTGGTCGCTCCTCGGTGCCTGTTTCGTCCTTGCAGGGGTCTGGATGATTTTCCGACCACTCGCAGATGAGAAGGAAGCTGCGGAGCGCGCTTTGGAATCACAAGTTGCCGCTCCGCGTGCCTGAGGATTTTCCTCTTTTGAATGTCTCCGATGGACACCCGCAGATTTTCAAAATCCGATCGAAACTGAGAGGGATTGGCGTTCCATGCCATCCGAATTACCACCCGAGGAAGATCGTCCTGCTGTGTCGATCGCACCGCCGCTGTTATTCGTTTTGCCAATCGCTGCGGCGCTTGCGCTGGAATGGTTTGTGCCAACGAGCTTCCTGCATGGCGCATTCCGATGGATTCTTGGGGCAATCTTCTTCGTCGCTGGACTTTTACTGAACATCGCCGGATTCGTCACTCAGAAGCGTGCCGGCACCGACCCGATTCCGTTCAATCCGAGCACACGCATCGTCACGCATGGACCGTATCGTTTTAGTCGCAATCCGATGTACATCGGTTTGGCCTTGTGGACGCTGGGAATTGCCTTTCTGGTGGATTGCGCGTGGATGCTGCTGGCCGTGCCGATCGGCCTGGTTCTGATCGACCGCCTCGTCGTTACCCGCGAAGAACGCTATCTCGAACGCAAGTTCGGAGAAGAATATCTCAGCTATAAACGGCGCGTTCGACGCTGGATTTAGCGCCAGGCAGCGCGAGCGCCGAGCCAGAGTTGATTGGGTGGGTTATCCCAGACAAGCGTCGAGGCAGGCAAGCAGATGGGAAACGGTTTCTTCGGTTTCGTCGCCCATGTTGGAAAGGCGGAAGCTCTGGCCTTTGATTTTACCGTAGCCGCCGTCGATGACGAGATGATGTTTTTCGCGCAAGTCGCGCACGAGTTTCGTCACGTCGATGCCGCGATTATTTTTGACGCAGGTAAGGGTGAGGGAGCGAAAGTTTTCTTCGGCGAAAAATTCGAAATCACGTTTGAGCACCCAGTCGTGGACGAGCGCATTTGTCCGGGCGTGACGAGCAAAACGTGCCGGCAAAGTTTCACTGAAAATTTCTTCAAGTTTTGATTGGAGCGCGAAAATATGCCCAATGCTGGGCGTGCTCGGGGTCATGAATTCGCTTTGCTGTTTTTTGAATTCGAGAAAATCGAAGTAATAGCCACGATCTTTTTGCTTTTCGGCGCGGGCGAATGCTTTTTCGGAAACGCTGAAAAGAGAGAATCCTGGTGGAAGGGCGAGCGCTTTTTGCGCCCCGGTAAGCATGACATCGATGCCGAGCGCATCCATCGCGATCGGGACAGCGGAGAAGGATGAGACGGTATCGAGGATGAGCGCGACGTCGGGATATTTCGCGAGGGTGCAGCAAATCTCCGGCAAGGGATTCATCACTCCTGTCGAGGTCTCGTTATGAATCAAGGTGATGGCATCGAACTTCCCACTCGCCAATTCGCGGTCGATTGCCCTTTGATCGATATGTTTGCCCCATTCGACCTGCAACGCCTCCGCTTTCTTTCCGCAGCGGCGCGCAACGTCGAGCCACTTATCGGAAAACGCGCCACACATGCAGCAGAGCACGCGCTGGCGCACGACGTTGCGGATGGCCGCTTCCATTACGCCCCAGGCCGATGAGGTGGAAAGAAAAACAGGCTGCTTCGTTCCGAACAGTCCCTGCAAGAGAGGATGAATTTCGCGGTAGAGACTTTTGAAGCCTTCGCCGCGATGCCCAATCATCGGTCGGGAAAAGGCGGCTAACGTTCTTTCTGAAACTTCGACCGGACCGGGAATGAAAAGCTTATCGTGCGGCGTCACGGTCGGATCCTAATTGCGAATACACGAAATTGTAGGGCGTTTCTGTGAACCCGGAAAGCTTTCGGGGCTGACGCAGCCGCCCTACAATTCTTGAACGGTGCGCGAGAATGCGATGAGGATCCTATTCTTTCTTGATAAAACTGATGTCGCCACTGCGCTCGACGCGCGCGACTTTTACTTTTGAGACATCTTCCATTTCTGCGTCGAGCCGCAAATCTTCCTCGAGGTCGTGCTCGGAAATATGGTTTCGTCGCATCGTTGCCAGAATCAGATTGCCGTTCTCGACGATCACTTCCGGCCGACCTTTGAGAAGGCAACCGAACCAGTGCGAATGATAGGCGATGAACGCGAAAAGCCGATGCACCAGGACAATCACAACGCTGCCGCCAATGGTTGCGAAAAAAGCCGAGCTGCCATTAATCGCGCGCGACAGGACGGACGCCAGGATAACAATGAGCACGGCATCAAACGCCGTCTTGCGGGCGAGCGAGCGCTTATGCCCTATTCGAATCATGGCCAGGGTCGCGAGGAAAACGATGATCCCGCGGAGCGAGATTTGGAGAAAGGTTAAATCTTTCGGTTGCGAACCGAGCCCGAGCCACGGATCGATGAAATTGTAGAACGCATCCATTTGTGAAAGGTTCGCGCCATTCGCAGAGATTGCGCGTATCGCGGAAAATGCGCGATAAATCCGCAAACGTGTCGCGCCCCGAAATGCTCAGAAAGAGGAGGAATTATGGCACGTGGGAGCAAATCGAAATATAGCGGTAAACAAAAACGCAAAGCAGAACATATCGAAGAAGGCTACGAGAAGCGAGGCACATCGAAGAAAGAAGCGGAACGCCGCGCCTGGGCCACTGTGAACAAGGAAAGCGGCGGCGGCAAAAAGAGCGGCAGCGGCCGCGGCAAGAAAGGGAGCAAAGCGAGCTCTCGCAAAGGCGGCAGAAAGGGTGGCCGGAAAAAGAAGCATTAAACGCGCTGTCGCTGCCCCGATGTAGCTGTCACCGTCTCTGGCGCCAGAAGTCTGGATTCTAATGGCGAGGACATTGGCGGCTACAGCTCATTCCCATGCCTTGAGCAAGTAAGATGGTCTAACGATAATTATACAACAGGTCTCAGTCGGAGATACATTACATAGACATCGACAAACCCACGCCGGCTATGTCGGAAAGCGCCTGGCAGGGTGCCGACGATTTTAAATCCGAGATCTTTCCAAAGACGCAGGGCAGTTCTGTTGGTCGCGACAACGAAGTTGAATTGCATGGCCCGAAAACCGAGACGCCGAGCTTCGTGCAGACAATGTTCAGCCATCGCTCGGCCGATTCCGCGACCTCGGGCTGATGGCGAAACCATGAAGCCGGCATTCGCGACGTGCGATCCAAGCCCAGGCTGGTTGACTTTGAGAATGTAACTACCAACTATTCCGTGATCGGATAGAGCGACGTAACAGCGGGTTTTCGGACCGAGCCAGTAAGCCAGTGCCTTCCCGCGTGAAATATTCGGGTCAAAAACGTAAGTATCGCCTCCGGCAACGACGGCGTGAAAGATTTGCCAGATGGTCTCACGATCTTCCTTCCTGGCACGGCGAATTTGGAGCAGTCGCGACTGGCGGTCTCTTTTTCGGCGATTAGGGCGCGTCATCTGATTATTATTGTTGTCAGTTTGAGAGGATCACTCCGCTTTGCCCAGCACAACCGTTTACCCGGTCGATTAGGTGCAGCGAACCGCGGCGGACATTGGATGCGAATTAAAAGTGTGGGGCAGATATGAACATTAGTGCGAAACGCATCACTTTGACGTTGCCCGAGATTGGGCTGATCTCGATGACGCGCGGCGCGCTGGGCGTTGGTATCGGTCTCCTCTTAAGCAACGCTTAGAAAAGGAGGAACGACGCAGCGCTGGCCTCGCCCTTCTCGCCGTGGGCGTGCTGACGACGGTTCCAATCTTGATGCAATTGCGGAACGAATTGAAGTAGCGATATTGCGCGCGGCAAAGGTGCGTGGCATAAACTCGCCCGCCGTAATCGCATGCCAATCGCCAAAGAACTCAGGACTGATCCCGCACTCGAAGCGCAGGTTTTCTGGTTCAAATACCGCAGAGAAATCGCAATCCTGTTTATCCTTGCGATTGTCGCGATCTTCGCCATTGCAGGTTATCGGTTCTACCGGGATCGGCGCGAAGCCACCGCGGCAACGTTATTTGGCGCGGCCAAAACGCCGGCGGCGTACGAGGAAGTAATCAATCGCTATGGCGACACTGCTGCCGCTGCCTCCGCATATCTGTTGCTGGCGGATGGGCAGCGAACACAGGCGAAGTATGCGGAAGCGAATGCCACGCTGGTAAAGTTCCTCGAGAAATTTCCGCAGCACGAACTGGCAAGCACAGCACGAATGGCGATGGCGGCGAACCTGGAAGCGATGGGCAAACAGGATGAAGCTTTCGCGACTTACCAACAGATTGCATCGGCCAATGCAGGAAGTTTCAATGCCCCGATGGCGTTGATTGAGCAGGTGCACATCTTGCAGGAAAAAAACCGGATTGATGATGCCAGGCGCCTCTGCGAAACGATCATGACACAATATCGCGACAGCTACGCGGCAATGGAAGCGAGCCAGTTACTGCGAACGTTCTTGAAGTCGGCGAAGCCACAAACCCCGCCAATCGTCGCGCCACCTAAACTGGGGTCGTCTGCAAGCTCTACCGTTCCACCAACGATGAAGGTTATGCCCACGGCGCCGCCTGCTCCGAATTCTCCATCGCTCGCGCCCGCGAAACCGCCGCCCGGGCCGAGCGCCCAACCGTAACTGTAGCCGCGATCATCGGCCACGGCTCTGTCCCGTTAGATTGAAGCCGCGGCCGTCGACCGCAGCTACAAGATTAGCGTTTCGAGAATTGGAAGCGTTTACGCGCCCCGGGCTGTCCGGATTTCTTGCGTTCTTTCATGCGCGGGTCGCGTCGCAGCAAGCCATCGGCTTTGAGAGTGGCGCGCAGATTAATATCGACTTGCAAGAGCGCGCGCGAAATCGCCAGACGTGCCGCACCGGCCTGACCACTGGCTCCGCCACCGGTAGTGTTAATCGAGATATCGTAGGCGTTCGCCAGCTTCACTGTTTGCAATGGTTGTAAGACCGTGTTCTGCAACGGCGCGGTCGGGAAGTATTCTTCAAAGCCGCGTCCATTGATGTCGATTTTACCGCTGCCCGCGGTCATTCGCACACGCGCGACCGAAGTCTTGCGACGACCGGTGGCGACGATTTCCTGAGCTGGTGCCATGTTATTTTCTCCTATCGCAATTTCACCGGCGCGGGTTGTTGCGCGGCGTGCGGGTGAGTATCGCCTCGATATACTTTGAGTTTCCGGTAAACGGAGCGGCCAAGTCGATTGTGCGGAATCATTCCCCGCACCGCCCGCTCGATTAATAATTCCGGATGGCGGGCTCGTCGCGCCCGGACGTTTTCCGATTTATGGCCGCCAACGTAACCGGAAAAGCTCATGAATGTTTTCTGCTCCTCTTTTTTGCCAGTGACGCGCACCTTGTCGGCATTAACCACGATCACGAAATCACCGGTATCGACGTGTGGAGTGAAGACGGTTTTCTCCTTTCCGCGCAAAAGATTCGCGGCCTTGACGGCAACACGGCCAAGCACCTGATCTTTCGCGTCGATGATCCACCATTTGCGTGGCACTTCCGCGGCTTTAGCTGAGAACGTTTTCATCACGGGCGGGAAAAGGCACGGAAACTACGGGCCACGGCCGTGGGTGTCAACTTTGCTGACGGTCGAATCAACATCGCGATCTCCGCGCCGGCAAGGGAGGATGGCACCTGGGATGCTTTCTAGAAATTATAATGCGTCCCCCTGTCGTTTTATCCCTCACTTATTCACTCTTTGCACCGCTTTTGTTTGCTGCCGACTCAGGGGCGTTAGCCACCGTTCCCGATCGTGTCACAGCCGTGGCAATTATCCACGAAATGAATCTGGCCCGACAAAATCCGACGCTTTACGCGACGTTCGTCGAACAAACGCGCCAGAATTACTCCGGTCATGTTTGTCTATTGCCGGGCAACCTTCGCTTGTGCACACACGAAGGCGTTCGCGCTCTCGACGAAGCGATACAATTTTTGCGGCGCGCGAAGCCGCAACCACCACTCGCGCTTTCGCCCGGTCTATGTCTGGCTGCTGCTGATCATTGTCGTGAGCAGGCTGGCGGTGCAACGGGACATTACGGCAGCGATGGCGGCGATCCCGGAAATCGGATCAATCGTTATGGCGTGGTAAGTCAAGGCTGGGCGGAGAACATTGCGTACGGTCGCCATACTGCGCGTGAAATTGTGCTGGCGTTGATCGTTGACGACGGCGTGCGTCGTCGCGGCCATCGCAAAAACATTTTCAACCCAACTTACGATGTGGTTGGAGCAGCCTATGGTCCGCACGCCAGATTCGGCAGCGTTTGCAGTATCGACTTCGCTAGCGGCTACGCCGAAAACAAATTTGCGCGCTCGGGAAGCGACGCTCAGAATTCGTTTTAATTACCGATCCTGGCGCCGCTGATCCTTGTGCCGATGACGGCGCACTTTTTCCAGAATCGGTTGCACCGAAGGATCAGCCTTAAGCAATGCCTCGCGCAATTTGTTGCGATACTCGTTGCGCGCTTGCTCATATCGCTGCCGCGTCGCCGCTAATGCGGGATCACGCATTGCCATGTCATGGGCTGAGCGAAATCTCGCCTGCTCGTCCATCGACAGCCTGGAAAACCGCCCCCGCCTAAAGTCATTTCCCTGTGGCCCCTGGGCAAACCCACTCGCTGGCAGCAAAAGGGCGAGCAAAGCAGTAACCAAGACCCGACGTTTCATTACCGAGAAGTACAACCCAAAAGCCCTGTCAAAGTTGCGGGCCAGATGAAATTTGCTCTCCTCTATTTCTGACGCAAATCGAAGAATCATTTTTCGAGCCTCGATTGTAGTTAATACCATTCGAAATTATGACAAAAGCTGAAAAAACCGCCATCTCACCTACTCGGGAACAGGATTTCCCGGAGTGGTATCAACAGGTCATTCGGGCGGCGGAACTGGCCGAGCCTTCCGATGTGCGTGGCTGCATGGTCATTCGCCCATGGGGTTTCGGCATTTGGGAAAACATGCAGCGGCAACTAGACGCCATGTTTCGCGCGACCGGACATCGTAATGCTTATTTCCCGCTTTTTATTCCTCTGAGTTATTTCGCGAAGGAAGCTGAGCACGTCGAGGGCTTTGCCAAGGAATGTGCGATCGTGACTCACTCACGGCTCGAGGTCGATGCCGAAGGAAAAATGAAACCGTCGAGTCCGTTGACCGAGCCGCTCGTGGTCAGGCCGACGAGTGAGACAATCATCGGCGCGAGCTACGCCAAGTGGGTGCAGTCGTATCGAGATCTGCCGATCCTGCTCAACCAATGGTGCAATGTGGTGCGTTGGGAAATGCGGCCGCGCCTGTTTCTACGTACGACCGAGTTTCTATGGCAGGAGGGCCACACCGTTCACGAGACCGAGGCCGAAGCGCGCGAGGAAACGCAGCGCATGCTCGGCGTTTACGAAACATTCGCACGCGATCATTGCGCCATCCCGGCGTTTGCCGGCGAAAAATCGGAAAGCGAAAAATTCCCCGGCGCGGTGCAGACAATGACGATCGAGGCAATGGTGCAGGACCGGAAAGCGATCCAGGCCGGCACTTCGCATTTTCTCGGACAAAACTTCGCGCGCGCGAGCGGTATTCAGTTTCAGAACCGCGAAGGCAAACAGGAATTTGGCTGGACGACGAGCTGGGGGATGACCACGCGCATGGTCGGCACCGTTGTTATGGCGCACGCGGATGACGACGGCGTCGTTTTGCCGCCTCGAATCGCTCCGACCCAGATTGTGATTTTACCGATCACGCCGAAGGAAGAAACGCGGGGCCAGGTATTGGAAGCTTGCGACAAACTCGCAGCGCAGCTTCGTGCAAACAAATACGCCAATCTCCCGCTCGAGGTGGAAATCGATCGACGCCAATTCGGTGGCGGGGTGAGAAATTGGGAATGGATCAAGAAAGGTGTCCCGATTCGAGTTGAGCTTGGCCCGCGCGATCTGGAAAAAAATTCGGTAGAGTTGAGCCGACGTGATCAGCCAGTGAAAGGGAAACAATCCACGGTAACGGGGGAATTCGTTTCCCGCGCGCCGGAAATTCTCGGATCGATCCAACAAAATCTTTACCAGCGGGCGCTGAAATTTCGCGATGCCAACACCCGCACCATCGACAATAAAGAAGAATTTTACGATTTCTTCACGCCAAAGAATCCGGCGAAGCCGGAAATTCACGGTGGCTTTGCCTTGGCGCATTGGAACGGCTCGCGCGAAATCGAAGACAAAATAAAAAACGACCTCAAAGTCACAATCCGCTGCATTCCAGTATCCGATTCCGAACCTGGGCGTTGCATTTTCACAGGCCAAGCGAGTAAGAAACGAGTAGTTTGGGCCAAAGCTTATTAGCGGGTCGGTTGACGCCGGTACAGGCGTTGTTTTACCATTGTTTGTTTATGGGCAGTGACCTCACACTCTATAGCCGCGCGATGTGCTCATGGTGCATCGACGCGAAGGATTTTCTGCAAGCCCGCGGCTATACGTTCACCGAGGTCGATGTCGGCCGGAATCGGGCCGCCTACGAAGAGATGAAGGGACTTTCCGATCAAAGTTATGTCCCGACGCTGGTAGCCGGCGAAGAAGTGCTGGCAAATTTCGATGTCCATCAGCTCGAGAAATTCTTAGACCAGCATCAGATCGAACCGTAAATGCTGTTTGGGCTTTTTCTCACCCTCGGCGTTGCTGTTCTCAGTGTCGCTCTACGCAGTTATCAAACTTCGCTTGCGCAGAAGCTCGGGGCCCTCGGAATTCTGATCGCGTCATTCCTGGCAGTTTATTTCATCACTGGAAATGCCGGTTGGGGAGTGGCAGGGGCGGCCACCTGGCTATTCCTGCCGTGGCTGGAGATCCTCACGCGCATTCGCACCTTGCGGCTGCCCAAAGAAAAACGGTTGCGGCCCAAAAGTCCGCCGTCCACCAACCTGTTTCCTGCACTCGACGAGATCAGTCGTGAGATCGAAAATGAAGGCTTCGCCCATGTGAACGACGCGGGCTGGGATTGGGAAGACTACCGGCAATTTTTCAGATTGTTCTATAAGACCGACGATCGCGCCCAGGCCACAATTTGCCTGAACGAACAGCACGATCTTTCCTTTTATTACCTGCGCATTTCCTCGCGCGCGAAAGACGGCTTGATCTGGACGACCTGGAATTATCCGTTGTCTTACGGATTAAAACTAACTCCACAGTTTCGGATCAATCGCCAGCGGCCGGATCAGACATTTTGGCAGCTTTATCAAAGCCATCGCGAATTTCTGCGGAGTCATTCCGTTGAGATAGGCGCCCTCGATCCTCTCGATGACGAACGGATGCAAACCGACATTGAAAATGATTTGCGCGAGCAGATTGCGCACAATGTCCGGGCAGGGGTGCTCAAACCCGCGGCGAAGGACGTAGTAAAGTATTCCTGGCGCGGGATGATCTATCTCTGGTGCCAGTTCTTAATCGATTTAGTCAGATTGTAACTCTTCCTTTTCCTCTACCTCTTAATCTTCGTTCTGAAGAGAGAAGAGGAAGATTAGGAGGTAAAGGAAGAGGCTCACACTTTCATGATCTCGGCTTCTTTGCGCGCGAGATGATCGTCGATTGATTTTACAAATCGATCCGTCAATTTTTGCACCTCGCTTTCCGTGTCGCGCATCCCATCTTCGGTCAGGCCACCCGAGGCTTTCAGCTTTTTCGCTTCGTCCAGGGCAGCGCGCCGATTCGCGCGCACTCGCACGCGCGCTTCTTCCGCCATCTTGCCAAGCGAACGGACCAGATCTTTGCGGCGTTCCTCCGACAATTCCGGAATAGGCAGGCGAATAATCTTGCCGTCTACGGACGGCGTTATGCCGATGCGCGACTCGTTGAGTGCTTTCTCGATGTCGCGCACGGTTCCAGCGTCGAATGGTTGCACCACGAGTAAGCGCGGTTCTGGCGTGGTGATGAGGGCAAGCTGTTTGAGTTTCATGGCCGAGCCGTAGGCTTGCACATCCACATTCTCGACCAAGGCGGGCGATGCTTTCCCGGTCCGCACCGCCGCGAATTCGTGCGCCATGAAATCGACGCTTTTTTCCATTGCCATTTCGGCCTCGAGAAGAATGTCGTCGCTGCTCATAAAAGATTTTGGCGCGGCCGAATCTCAATCGCAAACCACAGTGCCGATTTTCCGCCCCAGCACCACATCGCGAATATTCTCTGGCTCGTTCATGTTAAAAATGACGATGGGGATCTTGTTGTCCATGCACAAACTGAAAGCGGTGGAATCCATTACCTGCAAACGTTTGCTTAGCGCCTCGGTGTAGCTCACCTGTTCGTAGCGCTTTGCATTTGGATTTTTGTTCGGATCGGAATCATAAACGCCATCGACCTTGGTTGCTTTCAGAAGCACTTCCGCGCCGATCTCGCTTGCACGCAACGCCGCGGTGGTGTCGGTGGAAAAATAGGGATTGCCGGTGCCGGCGACGAAAATGACGACGCGCCCGAGCTCGAGGTGACGAATGGCGCGTCCGCGAATGAAAGGCTCCGCCACATTTTTCATTTCAATCGCGGTTTGAACCCGGGTCTCCACTCCGATTTGGGCGCAGGCACTTTGCAAGGCCAGGCCATTAATCACGGTCGCGAGCATTCCCATGTAATCAGCGGTGGTGCGGTCCATTCCGCGATGGGCCGCGGAAGTTCCGCGCCAGATATTACCTCCGCCGATAACGACACCGATTTGCACGCCGAGATCGCGCACTTCCTTAATGCGTTCGGCAATGGCGATCACGACCTGGGGCGAAATGTTTTCCCGCGCACCGGGGGCCTGAAGCGCCTCGCCACTTAATTTAAGAACAATCCGTTCGTAAGCGGCGGCCTCCGTCTGCATGGGTTGTCAAGATGCCGCAAAGGTGCGGGTAATGAAAACAAAAATGCGATGCTGTAGCCGCGGTCGCTGGCAACGGTTGATATGAAGCGGGGCCGGCGCTGCTAGCGACCGTGGCTACAGCTGAGCGATCCAGGAATGCCCACGTAAAAATTCCGCTGCGCTCATTCGCCGTTTTCCTTCAAGCTGAACTTCGCCCAACGACAACGCGCCTTCCCCGGCAGCGACAATCAATTCATTTTCGTTTCGCGAAATTTGGCCGGGCTTGCCGCTACGATCGACGATAGTCGCGGCAAAAATTTTCAAGTTGCGATGGTCGATCGCCATGAACGTACCCGGCCACGGATCGAACGCGCGGATTTTTCTTTCGATGACAGCGGCTGACTCAGTCCAGTCGATCCGGCCGTGTTCGCGCTCAAGTTTCGGGGCGTAAATTGCAAGGTCATCTTCCTGCGGAACACGAGTCGCTTTTCCCTTCTGCAGCAACAAGATTGCCTCAGCCAACGCTTCCGGCGCAATTTGGGCCAGCTTGTCGTGCAAGGAAGCGCCGGTCTCATCGGGTGCGATCTCAATTTTTCTCTGAAGCAAAATGTCACCAGTATCGAGCCCTTCATCCATACACATGACCGTGATTCCGGTTTCGCGATCGCCCGCCCCAATGGCGGCCTGAATCGGCGCGGCACCGCGCCAACGCGGCAAGAGCGAGGCGTGCAGATTGAGGCAAGCGATCATCGGAATTTCGAGCACCTCGCGTGAAAGGATTTGTCCATAAGCCATCACCACAATCACATCCGGTTTCAGTGTGCGAATTGCGTCAACCGACTCCCGACTTTTGATCCGTGCGGGCTGCAACAGGGGGAGCTCGAGTTTACATTCAGCTGTTGCACCTGCAACATTGAAATGTTGACTCGCCTTTTTGATTGGGGATGGCGTCAGTTTTTGATTGCGTCCGGCTGGTTTGTCGGGTTGAGTGATGACGCTGACCAGCTCGTGGTCACGCCACTCGTGCAGCATTCGCAATGTCGGCAGGCCGATTTCACCCGTGCCGATAAAGAGAATCCGCATTCTCGCTAGGAATGCAGAGAAATTGGAACCCGCCTTCCTCGGCGCGCCTGCTGCGCCGCGATCGCTTGCGCCATCATTTTTTCACCGGTCGTGACTTCCCGCGATCCGACCGAAGAAGCGCAACCGGTGCAAAGATAATCGTACAGTTCCTTGTCCGGCAAAACTAGCAGCAGCCGTTCGCGCACCGGCATGGTCGCTTTACATTTGTCGCAATAAAGGCTGGAAGCAGTGAAGTTCTCAAACTGACTCATTTCGATGCCCATCGACGCCGTTTACGCTGGCGAGGATGTCAAATAAAACCTTCGCGGGTGGCTGCATTGCGTCAACCACGGTGATGCAATCCTTCGGATAATAGGAAAGAACTGGCCGCGATTCCTTTTCGTAAATATCAAGGCGCTTCTGGATTACCTGCTCATTGGCATCGTCGAGGCGGTTATCCTTTAGGGCGCGCTTTTTCAGCCGCACAAATAGCGTCTCCCGATTCGGACAGGCAAGGTGGAAGACTTTTTCCACATCGATCATTTGCTCCATAATCTTTGCCTGGTTCACATTTCGTGGAATCCCATCGAGCACGAGGGTATCGATGTCCGGTTTGAATTTGTGGGCGTCGACCGCGGCATCGATCGCTTCTTTCCAAAGCTCGACCGTAATTTCATCGGGCACGAGCTGGCCTTTGCTCGAATATTCGAGAAAGGCTTTACCGACGTCGGTGCGGGTGTCGATTGAGCGAAAAACATCCCCACAGGGGCAGTGGAAAAAACGCGGGATACTGCCGAGCGTTTTACCCTGCGTGCCTTTGCCGCTGCCCGGTGCGCCAAAGAGAACGAACGTCTTGTATTTCATGAGAGGAACTTTCTTTTATAAAACAAACAGCACATTTGGGGCAACAGTTATCCCGTAGTCTTTGGTCATCCCGAACTACGTTGGGGGATCCCGTTGCGCTACCTTAAAGCTTATTCTTACTTGGGACGTTACTTCGCCGCCACCGGATCGACATTCACTCGTCGTCCCGCCCGATCGAAGCGCACGTTCCCATCGACCAACGCAAAAATGGTGTAGTCGCGCCCAAGCCCGACGTTTTTACCCGGCAAAAATTTCGTCCCCCGTTGCCGCACAATAATGTTGCCCGCGACGACCAGCTCGCTCCCAAATTTCTTCACGCCCAGTCTCTTGCTGACGCTATCGCGCCCGTTCTTTACGCTGCCTTGTCCTTTTTTATGAGCCATGATTATTCCGCTTCTTTTTTGACGCTTTTTTTCCCGCCAACGCTGATCGATTTAATCTTCAGCCGGGTAAGCTTGCGCCGATGCCCCACCGTGCGATGATAGCCTTTTCGCCGTCGAAATTTGTACGCGATTACTTTTTTGTCTTTGCGTTGCTCCACCACTTCCGCTGTCACTCTTGCACCGTCGATTGGTGCGCCGTGCGTGACATTGGTGCCATCGGCGTGCATTAGGACATCAGAAAGCACGATCTGCTTGCCCGCCTCGGCCTTGAGTAAATCGACATCAATCGTGTCGCCTTCCGCGACGCGATACTGCCGGCCACCGGTCTTGATGATTGCAAAGGCCATACGACGGATTTCTCTCTGGGGAAAAAGCCGCGCACAATCCCACGAATGCGCCGGTTTGGCAAACGGATAATCAAGGAGCGGCGGTCTCCAGACCGCCGGTTAAATTAAGTCGGCGGCCTGGAAGCCGCCGCTCCTTGAACCAGCAGAACGATCTCGCCTTTTGGCGAATGCGCCTCGTAATGTGCGAGTAGCTCGGCCGCGCTGCCCCGTCGGAATTCCTCAAACTTTTTGGTCAACTCGCGAGCGACACAGAGTTGCCGGTCCTGCAGGATGTCGACGGCGGCACTAAGCGTTTTCGTTAATCGATAGGGCGATTCGAAGAAGGCGGTTGTCTCATCGCGCGAGGCGGCAGCCCTCAACTCGCGCTCGCGACCGCCGCTTTTTACCGGCAAAAAGCCTCCAAAAAAGAACTTCTCCGTCGAGAATCCCGAGCCAACAATCGCGGTCAAAATCGATGAGGGCCCTGGCACGATGGTGAAGAGGAGATCGCGTCGAATGCATTCACGAATCAAACGCGCACCGGGATCGGACAATCCCGGCATTCCGGCGTCGGTAATCACCGCGATATTCTGGTTGGCAGCGAGGCGATCGATCAGTTGCGCAGTGCGCATCGCTTCATTGTGCTCGTGAAAACTCACGAGCGGTTTCTTGATTCCAAAATGTTTCAGCAACATGCCTGAATACCGGGTGTCTTCCGCAGCAACCGCGTCGACGGATTTCAAAACTTCAATCGCGCGCAAAGTAATGTCGCCGAGGTTTCCGATCGGCGTGGCCACGATGTAGAGCATTCCGTGATCATCGGATGAGATTTGGGTTCGTGCCATTCGATGTACCAGGACCTGGCCAGCTGAACGGTCCAACAAAGCCGAATTGCTCGGGCAATACGAACTTAAGGGTGGAGGAATTATATGAGAATGCCTTTTTGTTTGCTGGCGCTGTTAGGATTAGCTGGCTGTGTCGCGGAAACGCCGGTCACGACCACAACGACTGAAGTCACGCGCGAGACTGTGACCACTGGTTCCGTCGCAACCCGACCGGTTACGCGAGAGGTTTTGGTTACCCAAGCGCCGCCGCCAGTTCGCGTAGAGACGAGAACAGTTGCACCAGGGCCGACCTACGTTTGGACGAATGGCTATTGGCAATGGACTGGCGCGCGCTATGCATGGGTGCCGGGACATTGGGTCGAGCGTCCGCGACCGGCCGCGGTCTGGGTTGAGGGTCGCTGGGTGCGCCACTCCGGCGGGTGGGCTTGGGTTCCCGGTCACTGGCAGTAAAAGAATTCCAGGCGATCGACAAAATCGAGTGTATCGCAAAAGGAATCGATTTGCTCGACGTTGCCGTGAACGCGTTCTTGCCTTCACGTGCATCGATCCTACGCGCCATACGACCATCTGAAGCGTCTTGTTGTTCGGGGACTCGTTGCGCTCTCTCTGAGCTTTTTCCTGTTCATCGCGCTAATCTATTTCAAGCAGCATTCGATGGTTTATCATCCGCGGCCGTACCGCGCGGGATACGCACAAGCCTTGCCAGCAAATGGCGAGGAAATCTCGTACACCCTGTCGTTCGGGAAGCAGATGGCGTTTTACATTCCGCCGCGGGATAGCGGGCAATTACCGGTGCGACTTTGGGTTGCATTTTGCGGCAATGGTTCTCTTGCGCTCGACTGGACGACAATCCTAGAGGGCTATCCAAATTCTCACGATGCGTTCCTGCTGGTGGATTATCCCGGCTACGGAAAATGCCAGGGCCACGCCACCATCGCCAGTATGCGGGCGTCGAGCGATGCCGCGTTAAAGACGCTGACGAAACGTCTCGCTCTTTCCGAGGAAGAAATGGAATCGCGACTCTGCACCATCGGTCATTCGCTCGGCTCTGCGGTCGCGATCGATTTCGGAGCGCGTCATCGCGTGCAGCGAGTTCTCGCCATCGCGCCCTTCACCACTCTGCGAGAAGAGGCCGCCCGCGTTATCACTAGTCCGTTGTCCTATTTGCTGATCGAGAGCTATGATAACCGCGCTGGCATTGCTGAAATTCGGAAACGCAATCGCGAAGCAAAAATTGCGATTTTCCACGGCACTAACGACGAGGTTATCCCTGTGGTTATGGGCCGCGACCTCGCGCAAAAATTTCCGTTCATCGACTTCTTTCCGGTTGAGGGCGCGAACCATGTGAGCGTCTTGTCCGAGGCCCACGACCAAATCATTCGTTGGATGAACAACTGAACTTTGGCGCGACCCCGAGTTTTGACCTTCCGCATCCTCACCGCCTCTTCCCGCGACTTTAAACCTGCGTGTGATGTGATATTTTGGAACAAATCAAGCTAAGGATCGCAGGCGATGAAACCGAAAAGTCCGCGCGAAATCAGAAAGCGCCGGTTTCCGCGAACGGACTATTTCTTTCACTCGGATATGGGTGGGTGGCGTGGCTACTGGTCAACTCCTGGCGATGAGGGAGAATCCGCCCAGCGCAGATTTTACGATTTCACGCGCGAGTTTTTGCTAGAGTCCGAGCGTGAACGAGCCAAAGAGATGTTTGTTTTCGCCCTCGTCGTTCTCGCCGCCGCGTGGCCGGTCGGCTACATGGTGGTGACTGTCGTGAAACTGCTGCTCAAAGGCCACCCACTGGATTAACGACGATCATCGCGGAGCCGCGGGCTACCCGGAATTATTACCTGGCAATTTACCTGCCGAAGTTGCCCACTCAGCGCGGTGGCCAAAGAAATTCGTCGCGGTATTCGGGCGTAGCTTCGGGGGCGAAGCCGTGGCGCATGATATTTTCAGTGACAACGCGTGGGACGAGGAAGTTGAGCAGATAGTCGCTGCCGCCGGCTTTGGTTCCGCCGCCGCTCATTTTGAATCCGCCAAAAGGATGGCGGCCGACCACCGCGCCGGTGCAGGAGCGATTGACATAAACATTCCCGGCTACGAGCTCGGCTTTGATTCGTTCGATATTAGCGGGACTACGCGAGAAGAATCCGGCAGTGAGCGCGTAATCGGTGTCATTGGCAATTCTGATGGCGTCGTCCAGATCGCGTGCTTTCAACACACTCAACACCGGCCCAAAAATTTCACACTGGCTTAGCGTCATCTCCGGTCTTACGTCGGTAAAAATGGTGGGCGGAATGAAATAACCCTTCTTTGGTATGCTGGTTGCCTGGAAAGCGAGAGTCCCTTCGTTTTTGCCGCGCTCGATAATTTCCTGAATGCGCCGATAGGCGGTCTCGTCGATCACGGGACCAACAGTAATTCCCGGCTCCTCTGGATTGCCAACGCGCAAACTGGCAGCGGCTGCAAGCAACCGCTGCATCACACGCTCGTAATTTTCCTCGACCACAATCAGACGCGAACACGCGGAACATTTTTGCCCCTGATAACCGAAAGCGGAATAAATAGTATCGACGATCGTTTCGTCGAGATCGGCGTCGGAATCGACAATGACGGCGTTCTTGCCGCCCATCTCGCAGACAACGCGCTTGAGTTCGCGTTGGCCGGGTCGCGTTTTGCCGGCTGATTCCCAGATTTGCAGGCCAACTTCACGCGAGCCGGTGAATGCGATCATTTCCACATCGGGATGATCAACCAAATACGCCCCGATGACCGAGCCGCGGCCGTGCAGGCAATTCAGGACGCCGGGTGGAACTCCTGCCTCCTCGAAAATCTCCATCAGCAGCGCCCCGAGGATCGCTGAAGGCTCGGCCGGTTTCATGATCACGGTGTTGCCGGTGACGAGTGCGGCGGTGACCATTCCGCAGAGAATCGCGAGCGGAAAATTCCAAGGAGCGATTACGAGGGCGACCCCGCGCGGCCAGTAATGCTGGTAACTTTCCTCGCCGGGAACGTGTTGGGTCAGCCGGGGCTTTCCGAGGAGTCGCATTTGATGCGCGTAGAAGAGACAAAAATCCATTGCTTCGCGGATGTCCCCGTCGGCTTCGGCCCACGCTTTGCCAACCTCGAAAATTTCGACCGCAGAAAGTTCAAACCGGCGACGATCGAGGATGGCGGCCACGCGCTCGAGCAACTCGCAGCGTTCTTCGAATGGCGTGCGGCTCCACGACTCAAACGCGCGTCGCGCCGCTTTCGCTGCGCTCTCGGCTTCGGGAATTCCGGCCTCAGCAACCAAGCCAACGATTTGATCTGGCGCGCTCGGATTCAGCGACGGCAGCAGCTTGTCGGTCCAAACTTCTTTGCCATCAATCACGAGTGGGTACTTTTGTCCGAAACGCGCACGCACTTCGCGCACAGCGGCGCGCATTTTTTCCTGGGACTCGGGATAAACAAAATTTGTCAGCGAAGCATTCTTGTAGGTATCGCTGGGTGGCATCTCGCGGTTGGCGCCGTTGCGGCCCGCTCCGTCATCCCGAGCGAAAATGCCAGTCCGGCTCGGGCCGAGGGATCCCGCGGCGCTCGGAATGATCGTGGTCGAAGGCGGATTCTCGCCGTTCACCAAATCACGCGGATCACGCAGCAATTGGGTTGCCGAAACATGTTCAGAGAACTTCGCGCGCAAGAATCCTTCATTAGAGGTATTTTCAAGGAGGCGACGCACCAAGTACGACATCCCCGGCAACAGTTCGCCCACTGGTGAATATTCGCGAACCCGATAGCCCATCTCGACCAGCGCGCGCTTGATCGGCCCGGCCATTCCATAGAGCAACTGAAATTCGAAACGGCTGCGATCGATCCCGAGCTCCTCCGCCAATGCCTGCGCGTGCGCGATGCTACGGACGTTGTGTGAACCGAACGCGGAAGTGACGATCGATTCGTTCTCGAGTAAAATGCGGCTCAGCCTTTCGAAATTGGCATCGCTCTCCGGTTTTTGCAGCCATACCGGAATGACCCAGCCGTTTTGGGTGGACTTAATTTTTTCGTAATCCCAATACGCGCCTTTGACCAGACGAACAGTAAAACGTGTCCCGCGCTCCCGTCCCCACGCAATCAGATCATGCAAATCGTTTTCGGCGTCGCGCAAATAAGCCTGAATGACAATGCCGGCATGCGGCCAGTCGCGAAACTCCGGCTCGGTGAAGAGGGTGCGAAAAAGTTCGAGGGTCGCATTTTTGTGCGCGTAGCTTTCCATGTCGAGATTGATGAAAGCGCCGAACTCCTTCGCGCGGCGTAGAATCGGGCGAAGCTTTGGCGCAAGATGCGCAATTGCGTCAGCCGGATCGGCCGGATTCATTTGCGAATAGAGCGCGGAAATTTTTACCGACACATTTACGACTGGGAACAGCTCGGAGTTCTTGCCCAGCGGATCGGTCCAGCCGCGCGTTTCCCGGGCGAGATGTTCGAGTAATTGCTGACAACGCGCCGCGTACTCGCGAGCTTCCTCTTCGCTGACGACTGCTTCGCCAAGCAGATCAACGGTGAATCCGATTCCTTGGCGCCGCTTTTTGCGCAGCGTTTTCATTACGTCATCCGGATTGCGCCCGGCGATGAACTGCCGCGCCATGCCAGAGACGTTCCAGCGCAGAAATTTTCCACTGATGATCGGGACGATGCGCGCGAGCGATACCCCGGTGCGGATGAACGGGGCGAATCCATTGCGCGTGTCGGCAAAATATTCATCGAGATGTTGCACGATGTCGGAGCCGCGGCGGAGGGAAGCGAGCACATCAACGAAACGGAACATTTGCACTTTGAAATGCTCGTCGCGCATCGAGAACTCCATCATTCGCTGATAGAACCCGGCCTTGCTAAAAATCGATTCCGGATGGCGATCGACCAGATCAAAGATTTGGGCGCCGCATCGCTCGACCTCGGCCTGCAAGAGATTCATGTCCGATTGTAAACCGCGCCTCGCCGTTGGCAAAGTCGCGGCTGATGGCCGCATATAGCGCTTGGCGATACGAGCAAATCTGGCGACTGCTACAACATTCGATGGCAGGTGATCAAAGGCCAGACCGGCATCATTCGATTGCTCGAAACAGAAAACTCGGGTAGCGACTGGCAGTGTGACTGAGCGGCGTCAGGAATTCGCGAGCGACAATACAGGCGGCCTTTGCCCGGAAGCAGCCACCGCGCTCGCCGACGCGAATGCCGGCGCAGCAGCATCTTACGGCGACGATGAATGGACCTGGCGTCTGTGTGATCGCGTCCGTGAGCTTTTCGAAATCAACTGCGATGTCTTTCTCCTCTTCAACGGGACAGCGGCCAATGCCCTAGCCCTGGCACAACTTTGCCAGCCGTTTCACAGCGTCATCTGCCACGAGCATGCGCACATCGACAATGACGAGTGCGGCGCGTGCGAATTTTTCACTGGTGGATCCAAACTGATCCCCACGCGCGGCGCGAAGGGCAAGATTGATTTGCGCGAAGTCGAAGCGGCCCTGACACGGCAACACGAATTACATTCGCATAAGCCGCGCGTGATCAGCCTGACGCAGGCAACGGAACTGGGAACCATCTATGGCCCTGATGAGATTCGCGAGATCTCAGCATTTGCAAAAAAGCGCGGGATGTTTTTGCACATGGACGGTGCGCGTTTCGCGAATGCGATTGCGGCACTTCGATGCGCACCGAAGGAAATCACCTGGCGAGCCGGCGTGGAAGTCCTTTGCTTCGGCGGAACGAAGAACGGGCTGGCAGCGGGCGAGTTGGTCGTTTTCTTCAACAAAGAGCGCAGCGCCGATTTCGATTACCGGGCAAAACAGGGCGGACATCTTGCGTCCAAAATGCGTTTTTTGGCCGCACCCTGGCTCGCCTTGTTGGAGAATGAAGTCTGGCTCAAAAACGCGCGACAAGCGAATGAGGCGGCGCTCAAATTAGCCAGCGGACTGCAAAACTGCGGCGCTGAGATTGTGTTTCCGGTCGAATCGAACGCGGTATTTTTTCGCCTCGATGCGACGGTTGCGCAAAAGTTGGGCGAGCGCGGATGGGATTTTTACAAATTCATCGAGCCGGACATTTATCGCTTGAGATGCGCGTGGTCAGCAACGGGGGAAGCCATCTCGGCATTGCTTTCCGACTTCAAGGCGGCGAAAAGTTGCGTCTCCGCGGCGCGCTGATAACATCGTACAATGATTCGGCTCGCGGCACTCACTTTCGTGCTGGCGCTAGTCGCGGCTGGGTGTCGCACTGCGGAAAACGTCGCGTCCACTTCCGCGGCGGTTGTAACCGCGCCAGCGCATTTCGTAAGAAACAAGCTGAGGGGCGACGAGCAACCAACAACAGAGACGACAGTTTACGAAGGGCAACCGGTGGAGGCAATGCCTCCGCAGGCCTCAGCGACACCTTTCCGACCCTCACGGACTGTGACATCCACGACCAGCGCTTCGCCGCCGTCCCAGCCAGACGAAACGCGACCGTCAACCGCAGTCACGCCATGGCCGAGTGCGACGCCGCGGAGTTCCTCATCAAATGCGGCGGCGCAATTTCCGGTGGCGAAGCCTGTCCCTGGCAAACCCGGGTATGTTTTCAGTCCTTACGATCCAAACGGCGGTTACGTCGATGTGACGGGCTACCAATCGGGTAGCAAGGTCAAGGATCCCTACTCGCAGAAGATTTTCCTCGTCCCCTGACCTTGCCAGCGGGTTGGTGCGGTAGCCAGCTCAATCCGGCCTGATTCGCTGTCCCAAGCGACGCTAGGCTGGCGTATATTTCGCTTAAGCTGCTCGTGCGGGGTGGTCTAGGCAGCGCAAATTTGCGAAAAAAGCTGGCTAGCTCCGCGGCAGTTACGCATATAGCGTATTAAGTGCGTAAGTTTCGCATTTTTGCGAGCGTGAAATTGCCTGCGCTCTTGGCGTTCCTTATTTCTTCGCATACTTCGTGCTTTTATGGTTATTATGGGATTTACCCTGTTTCGCGTTCCGCGTCGGTACTCCGCGTCGAAGAGAGCGTTTGCACGTTTGCAATTGTTATCAATTCTGATTGTTTGGGCCATTTTCCTGGTGGTTTCGCGGCGTGCAAGCGGCTACGCGCTTGAGGGTCAACACTGGCCAGCCGGCACCCTCGTGACTTTCCAAATGGGTCTCGGTTCGGCTGGGCGCACGCTCATTGATGGCAATACTTCGTGGGATACTGCGGCCGCACCCGCACTCACCGCGTGGGACAACGTCATGGCCCGATTGCGATATACTGGCAATGTAGCCAGTCCTCCCGTCTCCTCCGGTGACGGCGTCAACGCGGTCGTCTTCTCCAACACCATATTCGGGCAAAAGTTCGGAACAGGCACGCTGGCAGTGACGTACTGGCGTTCTTCCAGCAGCAATATTATCGAGGCTGACATTCTCTTTAACAGAAATCAACAGTTCGACTCATATCGCGGGCCGCTGCGTTTCGGTACGAACGGGTGGTGCATCGGCGATATTCGGCGAGTCCTTATCCATGAACTTGGTCATGCCCTCGGCTTGGATCATCCAGATGATCATGGGCAACATGTGGACGCGATCATGAACTCAGTGACAAGCAATCGCGAGACGTTGTCTGCCGACGATATTTCCGGCGCTCAATCGATGTATGCGGCGCCTACTCCGACACCAACTCCAACACCGACGCCACCGCCGAGTCCGTCTGCGAGTCATTTTGCCAATATTTCGACGCGAATGGACGTCGGCACTGGAAACAATGTGATGATCGCCGGTTTTATCGTTTCTGGCTCGCAATCAAAAACAGTAATAATCCGTGCGCTTGGGCCGACTCTTGGCAGTTACGGCGTCGCAAACGCCTTGAGCGATCCAATGCTTGAGTTGCACGATTCTTCGGATGCCACGGTCGCGACCAATGATGACTGGCAGACCGGATCGCAAGCTTCGCAAATCAGCAGCAGCGGCTATGCCCCTAACAACAGCAACGAACCAGCCCTTATTGCAACTCTGGCAGCCGGCGCCTACACCGCAATCGTGCGCGGCTACAACAATTCGACCGGGGTCGCATTGGTCGAAGTGTATGAATTAGATACTTTATCGACGCGTTTATCTAACATTTCCACTCGCGGACAGGTTGGCACAAACCAAAATGTCCTTATCGGCGGTCTAATCATCAATGGCTCGACATCAAAGAAACTGATTGTACGCGCCATCGGTCCGTCGCTAGCCTCACCGCCATTTTCCCTCTCCGGTCCGCTCTCCAATCCAACTCTGGAGTTGCATGACAGTTCCGGCAACCTGCTCGCGAGCAATGACGACTGGGGCAGTGGCACACAGGCGGCGGCGATCTCTGCTAGCGGGTACCAGCCATCAAATGCCAAGGAGTCCGCGATTATTGCGACGCTGGCGAGCGGCAACTATACTGCCATTGTTCGCGGCGTTAATGACGGCACCGGCATCGCGCTGGTAGATGCATATGATCTCGATCCATAAATTGAACGAAAGCTGCGCACTTAGGTTCAAATGCTCGCCGATTGAATCCCGTACCGAACCGAACTAAATTTAGCGTTCTTCCACATGAAAAAGTTCTCCCGTTTATCAGTATCTGGCAGTCTTTTGGTTATTGCCTGCGCGGCTCTGGCCACCACCGTTATCCCGCCATCGTTTGATGATTTGGTCGGTCGGGCCGAAATCATTTTTCAAGGCACCGTAACTGACGTCCGCTCCGAATGGACCGGTGAGGGCGCGCAACGTCACATCATGAGCTACGTGACGGTTAAAGTAGAGGAAGCCATCAAGGGCAATCCTGGTGCGAGCGTGACTCTGCGTATGCTGGGCGGCACGGTCGGCGCCGAGACGATGGAGGTAGCTGATGCGCCGAAATTCAAGGTCGGTGATCGCGACATCTTGTTTGTAGAAAACAACGGCACCCAGTTCATTCCACTCGTCGGCATCATGCATGGGCGTTTTCGAGTTAAGAAAGATGAGACTGGGCGCGACGCGGTTTTTACAAACGAGGGATCGCCTTTGAGCGACGTTACCCAGCTTGGCAAAAATGAGGCCGCAGCGTCTGCCGGGCGACCCATCTCAGCGCAGGAACTTAAGCAGGCAATCCATAGCAAGGCCCAGGCGCAGAGCGAGCAAGCCGGCCATTAAGGCGGCTCTGTTCACCAAGCTGGCGTCGCGACCAATTAAATCGCTAATCCCAAACGTCCGACCGGCGCCACGTGTTTGGCTTGATCGAGGTTTCCAACGTTATCCCTGATTTAGGGCACTTCGTTCGACGCACGTTCACGTTTCACTTTTTGCTTCACTTCGTTCGTCCGATCAATTGCGGCCTTTGCCCAATCATGCTCGCTGGCCGGGCGCGGCGTCAATGCTGCCTGAGCCACCGCTTCAGTCGTTTTTTGGGGCGCAGAATCTTCCGCCTTTTTCTGTCGCAGGAAAATCACGCCTAGGACGATCAGCGCAACAACGACGAAGTAACGCATTCTCCCTTTATCAGCACGATACGAGCCAGCTCCAGCCGTTGCCCGAACCGATGCGAAGTGATAAGTAACCACATGAGCGCAATTCGGCGTTCGGCGTTTTTCCTGTGGCTGTCAGTGCTGATGGCAATGAGGGCACAGGGGCAGATTTACCAGGGCAAACAGCTCGTTCAGGCCGATGCCCTGGCAAATGTCAGCGCCGTCGTTCCCGGCGAGCCGTTTCTTGTGGGCGTGCGGTTAAAAATGCAACCGCATTGGCACACCTATTGGAAATATCCGGGCGACGCTGGAATTCCCACCGACATCAAATGGGAATTGCCGGAAGGCTGGCGCGCGGGCAGCATTCAATGGCCGATCCCGCTGAAGCTTCAGGAACCGGGCGATATTCAAATTTACGGCTATCACGATGAAGTCCTTCTGATTCAAAAGATCGCGCCAGCAAAAAACTTCACCAGTCCGACAGTGAAATTGTCGGCGAAAGTGAACTGGCTTGTTTGTGAGAAGATCTGCATTCCGGGCGATACAGTCGTGACATTGTCGCTTCCAAGCGCCCCGACCAATTCGCCGGCAAATACAGACCTTTTCGCGCGTTTTCAAAGGCAGTTCCCGGGGTCGCCCGGGACCAACTTTTCCGCTTCCTGGAAAAGCGATGCGACCGGACTGGTTTTGAATGTTACCCAGCCTGAATTGGCGAAATTTCCGTCCGTCGAATTCTTTCCATCGCCCCCGGAAAATGTGGCCGTTGGTCACCCGCGCCTAGAATCACATGAAGGAGGTGCCTACACCTTTCGCATCCCTCTCGATAACGCGAAACAAGACTTCAAATCGCTGCCCGGCCTGATCGTTTTCGGAAATGCCACCGACGCACCAGATCGCAGTGCCTGGGACGTTTCGGTTGGCTCGGAAAAGGCAACGGCTAACGAGAATTCGACATCGAGAGACGTTGTTCGCTTTCTTATTTTCGGTTTCATCGGCGGTTTCATTCTCAACCTGATGCCGTGTGTTCTGCCGGTGATCTCACTGAAGATTTTCGGTTTTGTGCAGCAAGCCGGCCAGAGCCGCGCCCGCATTTTTCGCAGTGGCCTCGCCTTCATCGCCGGAATTTTCGTCTGGTTTCTTGGCCTGGCGCTTGTCCTGGTGATCATTAAATCTGCGGGAGGCCAGCCCGTCTGGGCAGCGCAATTCACCAATCCCTATTTCGTGCTTTTCATGAGCGCGGTCGTTCTGGTCTTCGCGCTCAACCTCTTTGGCGTTTTCGAAATTAATTTGCCACAATGGCTAAGCCGTCGTGCCGTCGCCGCTGAAGGGTCGATGCATGGCGATGCCGGTTCATTTTTCCAGGGCGTCTTTGCTACCGTACTGGCTACGCCATGCACTGCGCCATTTCTTGGTACCGCCCTGGGCTTCGCTTTTACGCAATCTGCGATTGTCATTTTGCTCATGTTCGGCTCCATCGCGCTCGGAATGAGCGCTCCTTATTTTCTGCTTAGCGCGCAACCGGCCTGGCTCAAATTCTTGCCCAAGCCGGGCCCGTGGATGGTGCGAGTAAAACAGCTCATGGGTTTTTTGCTGATCGCGACCCTGCTCTTTTTACTTTCCGTGCTCGGCGCCCAACGCGGGGTTGCTTCCCTGATCTGGACCTGCGCTTTTCTTCTTGTCCTTAGCATCGCCTGCTGGATGAAAGGCGCATTTCTCACACCTCTCATTTCGGCGAAGACCCGTGGTCTCGTGCTCGTACTCATGCTCGTGCTCGTAATCGGAGGCGGGATTTATTTCATCGGAGATAAATTCCAGAGCGCAGCCGCGGTCGCCACCCCCACCGCTTCTGGTGGCGGCTGGGAAAAATTTACCCCTGAACGGCTCGCTTCCGAACTTCAGCAGGGTCACGCCGTCTTCATCGACTTCACCGCCGAATGGTGCATCACCTGCAAATTCAACGAATCGACCGTGCTCGAGACTGCAGCCGTGCAGGCTGCATTTTCCGAGCGGCAAATTGTTAAACTGAAAGCGGATTGGACCAATGGCGATCCCGCGATCACGAAATTATTGAAACAATTTGGCCGGCCGGGTGTCCCACTTTATGTGCTTTATCCCGGGCGCACGGCGCAACCGTATGTCTTCCCGGAACTGCTCACCAAGAACATCGTTTTGGAAAAACTGGAAACCGTTAACCGCACAATCGCATCACAATAAATATGAAAACACTTCTTCTTGCATTGAGTTCGCTCGTCGCCACCACTCTTTTCGCTGCCGATTCACCGCCCGTCGGCGCGGCTGCGCCCGATTTTAGCCTGCCGGATGCTTCCGGAAAATCACACAGTCTGTCCGAATACAAAGGCAAGTACGTAGTCCTGGAATGGTTCAACCCCGAATGCCCGTTTGTGAAAAAGCATTACGGCAGTGGCAACATGCAAAAGTTGCAGGGCGAATTTACCGGCAAAGGCGTGGTTTGGCTGACGATCGATTCCAATGCCCCGGGTTACGAGGGAAACTTGTCGCCAGAAGAAGCGCAGAAGGTGATGAAAGATTGGAAAACGAAGCAAACCGCGCTTTTGCTCGATCCTGACGGCAAGGCTGGGCGCGTCTATAACGCGCGCAACACCCCGCACATGTTTGTCATCAATCCCGAGGGCAAAATCATTTACGAAGGCGCGATCGACAGCATAGCTTCGCCGAATCCGGCCGACATCCCGAGTTCAACCAATTACGTGAAAGTTGCGCTGGATGAATCGATGAGCGGCAAGCCGGTCTCGAACGCAAATACCCGTCCCTACGGCTGCTCCGTCAAATACAAATGACTTGTAACCGCGCGCGCTGATCGCGGAGACTGTCTGCACGCTCGGGGAGCGCCGACGGCCAGCCTGCCGTCAAGGAGCGGCGGCTTCCAAAGCCGCCGAATCAACAAACAGCGGTCTGGAGACCGCCGCTCCTTGAGCTCGCCGGCAAAATCCGTTTTAGCGCATTTCGTGTGTTTGGCGGATCGACATTGGCATCGCGCCGTTGTCTAGTGGGTCGCCCCGATCACTCCGCAAAGATGAACATTCTCCTGCAGACAAAAGAAGAGATTGAAGCGCACTTTGGAAAATCGGCTACGATGGCGCCGAATCTTCTGGGCATGGTCGGCCAGGGCGAAGAGGCGTTTGGGTTCCTGACCGGCGACATGAGCGAAGGATTTGAGATCACCGTCGGTTTCTTCAACGGCAAAGCGCGTTATGTCGCCTTCAAAAAACGGACCGGAACGCCATGGGGGGAGGGTGATTTGCGAGCGGCACTGATGCAAATCGGAAAATACTCTAACTGGTCCGTCAAACCCGCCTCGGAATTCTTCGATTATGTCGAGAAACGGAAAAAGGGAGTGGTCGGCGAGGCTACTGGCTGGCAAATGCCGAGGCGCCGCTACGCCTTTGTCTACGTGCCCGACGTACCGGGAGAAATTGGGATTATGCCAGACAAGAGCGCGATCGATCAGAAATTTCCGTTTTCGTGATTTGCCAGTTGCGGGGCCCCGCCAGGGTTTAGTTGTAACTGGTAAATCGCAGCGCCACGCGTATGGCAGACAGCGGTAACGCGCGCGTAATCGCCATGACGATTTTCATGGCAAGGCCAGGAATGATTAAAGCCTTGTCCTGCTCGATGGCGCTTAACCCCGCCTGTGCCACTTTTTCTACCGCCACGTGCATGAGACCGGAGCGAGGTTTTTCCCCGCGCGATTCCCGATTGGCCACTTCTGCAAATTCAGTATCGACCGGCCCTGGGCAGAGCGCGGTCACAGTAATCCCGCAACCACGCGTTTCGGCCCGGATCGCTTCGGAAAAACTGGTAACGTAGGCCTTCGTGGCCGCGTAAGCCGCAATGCCCGGTAGCGGGAGGAATCCAGCAGAGGAACTCACGTTCAAAATTGCGCCTCGTTTTTGCGCGATCATCCGCGGCAGTAACGCGCGAGTCAGCGCGGTTAACGCCAGCACGTTCACTAGCACCTGTTCATTGACATGAATCGGGTCGGCTGTGGCAAAGGAACCGTGATCGCCTACGCCGGCATTGTTGATCAGGAAATCGATTGGCTCGTTCGTGAGCAAGGCAGCGAGTTGCATCGTCTGCTCGAGATTTGAAAGATCGGTCTGGCGAATCTCGACACGTAACGCTGGATTCCTGGCGACTAATTCGGTACGCAACTGTTCGAGTCGATCGCGTCTTCTGGCGACGAGAACGAGAAGTTTCGCACGCGCAGCGAGTTGCCGCGCCAATTCGCGACCGATCCCGGCCGAAGCGCCGGTGACCACGGCAGAGCAATTATCGAGATTCATAGTCATTCCGAGCGAAAGTCGAGGAATCCCGTTGCGCAACCTCAAAGCTGCCGCGA
>QHRO01000122.1 GCA_003220155.1 Verrucomicrobiota bacterium | reverse complement strand
TGATTTGGTGTAGCACCGCGATCGCCGTCGCACTTTTACTAAAAGCGCATCGAATGTGGCGCAGCGGGGTCAATCCCCGATTGGAATCCCCGATTGGGGTCAGGTGGCATGAAAGCAGCGACTCTGGCTGAGTAAGGTAGAGGGAAAGGAGGAGCTGTTTTCATGCTACCTGAGACCCAACGCACCCGTACGCGTTGTGACGAAATTATACCAAAAGCGGCGGCATCGCGGATAATGCATGTTCGCCGCGAAAGTGCAAAGTCTCGAGTCTCGCGATTTTGCACGACCCGATGAACTCCAGCACTTCTGATGGACAGGCCAGCGCTCCTAAAACGGACGTCGCTTGGTCGCTCGTCTACTACATTTCGTTGGCGTTAATCGTTCTCCTGGCGGCATATGAACGCTTTCACCTGCCTCCGTCGCCTCTCGCTGATCCCGACTCGTGGGGCTACTTGGGCCCTGCAGTCTTGAAACTCGGCGGAGAAGGATTCCAACACACCTACAGCCGCAACTTCCTTTACCCAGGTTTTCTGCTGCTCATTCTGGGCCTTACCAACAACTTCGGGGCGATTACTATTATTCAACATCTTCTTGGCCTCGGCACCGGCGGATTAATGATCGGCTGTTGGGCGAAAACGAGACGGTTTGTTCGGCATATCTCGCCGCGAATGCACGACGCGCTGGGTCTCGCAGTAGGCGCGATTTACCTCCTCTCCCGTCAGCCAATCGAATACGAGCACCTGCTCCGGCCGCAAGCGATTACGCCTTTTTTTGCCATCTTAAGCATCCTGCTGACGCTGCACTTTTTCGATATACGGCGTCGCGAAGGACCCTCATTGTCAAGCGCAACTATCGCCACACTAGTTCTTGTTAACTCAATATTACTCGTGACTCTCAGGGCCAGCTTCGCCCTGACAATGCTCTTCAGCGGTCTTCCCGTGCTGATCGCGTTGTTTGATCGCCGGGAAACCTGGCCGCGGCGCGCTCTGGTGATTTTTATCACGTTGATCACCGCAGCGGCTGTCCTGCGAACCGAGCAGATACTTGCGGAATCGGATCCTCTCGCCAAGTGGTGGCTGCCGACTACCCTTTTCACCATTCACGCAAATCTCATCGCCCAGCAGATGGGTGAAGACATCGCTCGCGGAGACTGCGGGCCGCACGGGTGCGAGTGGTTGCACGAGGTGAGCGCCAGTCTGCAGGAAGAAATTGAAAAATCGCGTCACTTGCCCAAATTTTGGCGTTCGCTCAGATTCGATCCCGATTATCTCATGTACGGGGATTCCCTTCGACGCTGGCGCGATCGTTTCTTCGAGGGCGACACGGACAAGCAGCTCCATTTCGAAATGTCTTACTACCTACGGACGGTGCGAATGCACCCGGGCCGAATAGCGGCAAAAGTGATGCAGCAAATGGCGCAGTTCTACCTTGGGTACAAACAGAGTTTTCTTGCGACTCCACGGGTGAAGCTTGCTCGCCGTTATGCTCGCGCTCTGGACGTTCTTCAGCCCAACCTGCTGCCATCATATCCGCCCTTCACTCATTATGTCGAAGAATTGAAGAACCTCTCGTTCACCAAAGCCACTCTTGATCAACCGGTGCTCGTTACTGTTGCTGGCGCACTGCTGTGTTTTCTGTTTCCGCCCATCTTCTTTGCCACGCTGGGCATAGTCTGTTTTCTCAGCTCGGATCTGCGTCGGCTTTATGGCTCTTTTGCCGTGGTCGTGCTGTTTGCGTTCTCCTACAGCTTCGGGAACTGCCTTATCACGGCCATTGTGCATTCGCTCGATGTTACTGGTTACATCATCGTGCAGTATTCATTCGTACTTTTATCTGAATGGATGGCCATCCTCTTTCTCGTCGAAATCGGCATGGAAACACGGCGACCTCGAACCGAGGTGTGCGCTAACCACAAAGGATGTTGAAGAGAAACCGCGACACAACCGGCTTCAAATCCTCATTTCCAATCCTCTCGACCGGGTACGCGGCAGCGGGGTAGAGCGCTTTCACAATGGCTGGCCGACGTGGCGATATCTACTCGATCAGACGACGATCACGCTCGGCGTCAACAACATTTTCGACCATGATCCGCCTCGGTCTAATGACAACTTCCCGCGGTTCATTTATGATCCTACCGGTCGTTTTATCTACGCTAGCCTGAAGAAGAACTTCTAGGCAATCAGGCTGGGGTTGCCCCCCCGTTCCACGCGCGCACGCGCGAGGATTCGTTCATGGTCGTTTTCTACGGCTCAAAAAATTTTTGATGTTAAAACGGCGCAATTCTGCGTAACGCAGCGCGAATCGGAAATGGCTGAAACATCCGCGTCGGCAACGGTGCGCAAGCCGATGAAAAGCCGCGCAAAAACCCTCTCTTGAATTACGAATCAGCTGCTCTACGAGCTGAGCTACGTCGGCGCGTTTGGCCTCGGAAAATAGCCGAATTCCATCTTGCGCGAGCCTTTTGCGCACTTGCGTGAGATTTTCACGCGTACGAAATGACGCAGCGCAACAAGCCACTCCAGGGCTCCAACGCTTCTGCCGCTGCAATTAAAACTGCGGCGGAAGGACGATTACCGGTGCGTCATCGTCCAGCGGAATTGGCCGCATGACACGGCGGACGCGACGATGCGAAATCACCGGGGCATCTTCGATGTTGGGCAAGGGCGGCGTGACAATTGTTTCCCCGGAAGGTAATCGTAGAACCCAGTTTCCATTGGGGGTCGTACCGACAACCTTGGCCGACTCGGAGCCAACCCGAAGCGGCGGTAGCGGACGCGCGGATTTGGCGAGGCGGGGACGACGGGTTTTCGTTTTAGATGCGCTTGAATCGTCACGCTTTCTGGTGCTAGCAACGCGGTCGGGAGAGTTTGGCGGCTCACTGGCGGCGGCGACCGCCGGAACAGAATCTTTTGCTGCCGTCGCGGTCCGATCGGGCAGGTCATCTGCAGGCGACTCGCTTTTTCCTGCAGGCGGCGGCTCCGCGCTGATTGGTGCCTGGCTGGTTTCGGATGGACCCTCTGCCGGGACAGGCGGTTCGGCCATACGATTGTTGGCTGCTAATTGCGGTGAGGAGGAAAGTTTGTCCGCGGCCACCGACGTTGTCGGCGGTGATGCTGTTTGCGTCGGAGATTGCTGAGACACGAGGCCAGATTGTTCGGCGGCTTGATTTATAACGGGCGACGGCGGAGACGATGCAGCAACAGGTAGCGACGAGGCTTCGGCCGTTTCCGGGACACCGATGATGACGCCCAACGGCTTCGATTCGCGTTGCGATCGCACGAAATAGAATGCGCCGAGTGAAGCAAGAACCGCAATTGCTGCGGCGAGAGCAAGAGCCGGGGCGACACGCTTCTTTTCTCGTATCGGAATTGTTGTGATCGCGGGCGGCGGTCCAAAGCTACGAGTAAAGGCAGTCCGCCGTTCCGCCTTTTGCAAGCACGCGTGAATTTTTTCCGCAAACGCGGCCGGATCCTGCGGACGTTCCTCGGAATTCGTGCGAAGCATTTGGCTAACGAGATTTCGCACAAATCGTGGGACCGCAACGGCTGATGCGGAGAGACGCGGCTCTGATTCGGCGGCGGCAGAGGGCGCGGCACCGGTGAGCAGAAACCACATCGCTGCCCCGAGAGAAAAAATGTCCGAACGAAAATCGACACGCCTGTTTTCCAATTGTTCGGGGCTAGCGAATTGCGACGGCATCGAAGGTACAAGTTCGTGCATCTCGCCGCTATCCGAACGCACTTTCAGGCCGGCCAAACCAAAATTGACCAGCTTAACCCGAGGCCAGCCGCCATCAGACGCCGCTCCGGGAAGGATCATCAAATTCGCCGGCTGGATGGAGCGATGAGTCAGGCTGTGAGTGGCTGCTGCCGCGAGCGCGTTCATAACTTGATGGCCGATGCGCAAAACCGCGTCCGCCGGCATGGGGCCATGCGCGTCAATCCAGGCTTTAGCGGTTTCACCCTCCAAATATTCGGTCACGAAAACGAGGTGATCATCCTCGATGCCGACATCAAAAACTCTGGCGATATTACTGTCCTCGAGCTTTTGCGCCGCCCGCGCGCTCTCTTCGAATCGGACGCGATCCACTTCATCAATACTGGTGAGGGGAATGAGCTGCATCGCCACCGCCCGACCGCTGTCGTACCCGATCGCTTTATAGGTAACGACGGGGCCGTTGCGCTCGAGCGCGCGCGCCGAACCATCGTCGTTCAAACAGACAGAATAGTTTTCGGAAAACATCTCTCCCCCTCATCCCGGTTTACCGCGCAACTACTCTTCGAGCAAACACGCCATCCCGGACGTAAATATTCAGGCAGCGGCCGCGCCGAATCAACCGCGTAAAAGGCTTCGCCTCACGCGGCTGGAATGGTTTAACCAGGGCGGAGTCCGGGCCGGTCTTCTTTGGTCATGTCGAGCGTAGTCGAGACATCTCTAATCATTATCGTCAGAAGTAGATCTAGAGATTCCTCGACTCCGCTTCGCTGCGCTCGGAATGACACAATGGAAGGCTATCTGAGCATAAACGAGACGTTCCATTCGCGACCAAATCGCGCGGCCATTTTACGTGGCTACCCCGCTTGGATTCGAACCAAGAATAACGCCTCCAAAGGGCGCTGTGTTACCGTTACACCACGGGGTAAATCGGCTGGCCGATTTACGATTTTCGACGGCACAGCGGAAGTTGCAACTGGCGCGGCGAAGCAGCTGACCCGCGCGGACGAGATTTCTTCTCCGCTAAACACGCCAAAAGACGCGAAAATCCACAGAAGGAAAAAGCCTTCAGGCTCAGCAGAGCGTCGTCCTACCAAGAGAAGTTCCTGGTCACGTGCGCGGGTAAAAATTGTAGAGTGGTCATTTTGACCGCCAATAAAAAGAACGGCGGCGAAAATCGCCGCCCTACAATTGGGTTGCTGGGACGACTGCGTCTCCCGCGTTGCTATTCGCTCGGTTTTGGCAGGCGAATGTCAACCGTGCTACCGCTACCGTAAACGCTGGAGAGTGAAATTTTGCCGCCATGCGCTTCCACCACCGAGCGGGCAATGGCGAGCCCAAGACCGGTGCCGCTCGATTTTCCATGGGTCACGAATGGCTCGAAAAGCCTGGGCAACACCTCAGGCGGAATGCCAACTCCGGTATCGGAAATGCGAAGCACAACTTGATCCTGCACAAGATCGGTGGTGATGGTGAGAATTCCGCCGCCGACCATCGCTTCGCGCGAGTTTTTAATCAGGCTCGAGAGCATGCGAACGAAACGGGCGCGATCGATCGCGAGGTTCCCGTCGTAACGGATGTGTTTAACAAAATGAATGTTTTTACCCGGAAGCAGACGCAACGATTGCTGATTAAGCTCATCGAGAATTCCCCACACGGAAATGAGCTGTTTGTTTAGCTGAGTCGAGCCCCGCGCGTAATCGAGGAGCTCTTGCGTCATCGCCAGCATTCCGTCAACCGCGCCATCGAGCATGCTGGTCAGTTCCCGCAGGCGCGGATCGTTCGTTTCGCTCGCGATCAAATCAGAGCAGCAGCGGACAATGCAGATCGGGTTCTTGAGATCGTGAATGATCGAGTTCGCCATCGATCCGACGAGGCTGAGGCGTTCGCTGCGCATGATTTCGGTAATGAAATGCGAGTTCACACTCCGCATGCGCTCGGTGATCGAGCGCAGAAAATTCATGTGTAGGCGGCTGGGGGCGAGTTCCAGAATATGCTGGAAGGTTTCTTCCTTTACCGCGCCGAGCACGGTCGGTTCCGCGGCGCTTGCCATCGCCGAATGCGGTTGCCCGCCCAGGAGCGCGACTTCGCCGAAAAAGTTTCCGGTTTGAACATAATCGAGCACTTCCTGTCGGCCGCCGCGACCTTGCTTGGAGATTTTGATCGAGCCTTCGCCTACCAGATAAAGCGAATCGCCCAAGTCGCCTTCCTTGAAAACGACATCCCCGCGTTTGAGTTGCAGGATGTTGACGTCGGGCCGGATTCGTTCCAGCACCTTCGCGCCAATGCCTTCAAAGAGCCGGTTTTGACACAGCTGCTGAAAAGCTTTTGTGGGCGCGGAGGTCATCGGTTTTTTCAAATAGCAGCGGCGATGCCGTTACCACCTTCCTTGGACCGTTCCGCCGCTGAAATAACCGAGGTGACAACCGCAAGAATCTCCACCGGGGCGAAAGGTTTGCCCACAAATCCGCTCAACCCATTGTTCATCATTTTTTCCAAACGAGCGCTATCAACGAATCCCGCCATCAGCACTACATTCGCTGTGGGCGACATCTGCCGCAGCCGTTGGAAAGTCTCTTCGCCATCCATCAAAGGCATGGATAAATCCGTCAGGATTAGATCATAGGCATGTGCGTCGCGGCGGAACAGATCAAGACATTCGAAACCCGATTGAGTGACAGACACCTCGTAGCCGGCCTCGGTCAGGACGCCATGCAACAATTCCAGCGCCATCGGTTCATCATCCACTAACAGGATCGAGTGCTTGCGTTGGTTTGGCGCCCCCGCGATCAGGGCTTCGTCAAAGCGTTGTTCCAGGTCCGGACGCAGAACCCTTTTGCGGTCGGCCCCGCCAGCTTGTGCGACCAGCTGGGCCGTCACTTGCTCGGCGCGCTCGATACTGGCGCGCAACATCTCGAAATACTTTTCCGAACCCGGACGTCCTTCCCAGATATTCTCGATCAAGGAGCTCGTTCCGGAGATGATCTGGATCAGGTTGTTTAGCTCGCTCGCGACTTTGGAATTGTCGTCGCGTTTCTGCGTTTCTTTTTGATGGGATTCACTCATTTAGATTAGGAGAACTGAGATCAGGGTCAGGCTGCTGCGCGAGGTTAAAGGCATCGCCTAAAGGCGAGCAGTTTAAGTGCCTAAATTAGGGCTCGGTTTCGCGAAAATTCCGGGACGGTGCCGATCCAACGTCCAACCCAGCAAAAGCGGGTTATCGCGCCGCCCTGGCCCACGGGAAAATTGGGCGCCACTTCCCTCGCCAAACGGCGAAAATTGGCTATGTTTCTTTTCCCCCCTTTTTATGCAGCAGCTGGAGATCAAAAACTTACGCGTCGCCATTGGCGAGAACGAGATCATTCGCGATCTCAGCCTCTCCGTTGGCTTGGGCGAACTGCATGCCGTCATGGGCCCGAATGGCTCCGGTAAAAGCACGTTAGCCAAGGTGATAGCCGGGCATCCCGATTACAAGGTGACGAGCGGCGAAGTGTTTATGGATGGCGAAAACCTCTTCGAGCTCGAGCCGGACGAGCGCGCCCGCAAAGGGCTTTTTCTCGCCTTCCAGTATCCGAGCGAGGTTCCAGGGGTGACAATTGCGAATTTTTTGCGTGCCGCAATGCAGGCGCGTTTGCCAGAAGGCGAGGAGCTGGAAGCGACCGATTACTACGCCAAGCTTTATGAAAAAATGGATTTACTGGAAATCGACCGCTCATTTACCTCGCGCGCGGTTAACGAAGGATTTTCCGGCGGCGAAAAAAAGCGGTGCGAAATTTTACAGATGGCCATGCTCGACCCGCGTTATGCCGTTCTCGATGAAACCGACAGCGGCCTGGATATTGACGCCTTAAAAGTGGTGGCTAACGGCGTGAATTCGCTGCGCGGGCCAAACCTGGGGGTGCTTTTGATCACGCACTATCAACGTTTGTTGAACTATATCGTCCCCGATTTTGTCCATGTTATGGTACAGGGCCGCATTGTGCGCAGCGGCGGAAAGGAACTCGCGCTGGAATTGGAGGAAAAAGGCTACGACTTGATTCGCGACCACGCGGAGGAGCCAGTGGCAGCGTAATTATTAATAGAGATGAAAACGGACACTTCAGCCGTCAATATCGATCGCGACGTTGGCGACTTTCATTACAAGGTCGAATACGGCTACGACGCGGGCGTCGGGCTCGATGAGCGCGTCGTGAATTATATCTCCGACGTGAAACAGGACCCGGATTGGGTCCGCGAATTTCGATTGAAGGCGTTGCAAACTTTCGAGAGCAAACCACTGCCAACCCATTGGGCGAGCAAGGATCTTGAAGCAATCGATTTCAATAAGATCCGTTATTATCTAGCGCAAGGTCAGCGCTCGACGCGTTCATGGGATGAAGTTCCCGAAGATGTAAAGCGGACGTTCGAGCGCCTCGGTATTCCGGAGCAGGAACGCAAATTTCTCGCCGGCGTGGAAGCGCAATTCGATAGCGAAGCGGTTTATTCCAATATCAAGAAGGCGGTCGGCGAACAGGGCGTGATCTTTGTCGGTTCGACTGAAGGTTTGAAAGAACATCCGGAGATTTTCCGGCGATGGTTTGGAAAGGTAATTCCGACCGGCGACAACAAATTTTCTGCGCTGAACTCCGCGGTTTTCAGCGGCGGCTCGTTTATTTATGTGCCGCCAGGCGTGAAAGTGAAACATCCGCTACAAGCCTACTTCCGCATCAACGCGGAGAACTTTGGTCAATTCGAGCGCACGCTCATCATTTGCGACGAAGGTTCCGAGCTGACTTACATGGAGGGTTGCACCGCGCCGAAGTTCAACACCGCCACCTTGCACTGCGCGGTCGTCGAGCTCATCGCGCTCAAAGGCGCGAAGCTCCAATACATCACCGTGCAAAACTGGTCGCCGAACGTTTTCAATCTCGTGACCAAACGCGGACTCGCGCACGAGGAATCCGAGATCAAATGGATCGACTGCAATATCGGTTCGCGCCTGACCATGAAATATCCAGGCGTGGTCTTGAAAGGACGCAAGTCCCGCGGCGAAGTGCTATCGATCGCACTGGCTAACAACGGCCAGCACCAGGACACCGGCGCGAAAATGATCCACGCTGCCGACGAAACCACGTCGAACATCATCTCGAAATCGATCTCGATTGGCACCGGCCGCGCCACTTATCGAGGGCTCGTCCACGTGCCGAAGCATCTCAAGAATTGCAAGAACAACACCGAGTGCGACGCGCTTCTTATCAACTCCACCTCGCGCACTGATACCTATCCTGCGATCACCGTCCGCGGCACCGGCAACTCCGTTCAACACGAGGCCAGCGTATCGCAGGTTTCGGCCGAGCAAATCTTTTACATGCAACAGCGCGGCCTGAGTGAAGCACAAGCCATGAGCCTGAGCGTAAACGGATTTGTTAATGATCTCGTCCGCCAATTTCCGATGGAGTATTCGGTCGAGCTCAAGCGTTTGATCGAGCTCGAAATGGAAGGCTCGGTCGGCTAATTCGCCTCGCTGCGCATTTTCGGTCTCGCAAAATGAGCAACGGAACTGCTGTCCTTGAGGAAGTGACACAAACGCCGGCCGTAAAGTCCACCATCACCTCCTCGCCACAAGAAGGTGCGGATGATCTCCCCCTGTGGTTTCAGCAACAGCGGGAGCAAGGCTGGCGCGAATTTTCCACGATGCCCAATCCGACGCGCAAAGATCAGGCCTGGCGATTTTCCAACGTCGATGCGCTCGATCTTTCGCCCTATCGATTCGCAAATGCACCGTCCGACGATGAGCAGGTCGAAATCCTGGAACGCTCGGCCATGCTCAACGGAAAATCGGGGCGTCTGATTTTTGCGAACGATCAATTGCTCGAGCGCGATGCCCTTCCGGAATCGCTCCGCAAAGCCGGAGTAATTTTTCAACCGCTGGAGCGCGCTCTGATCGAGCACGAAGATCTCGTGCGCAAACATTTCATGACCCAGCCGGCTGTTCTCGGTTCGGCCAAGTTTGCCGCGCTACATCGTGCCCAGGTTCGCGCTGGCGCTTTCATTTATGTGCCACGCGCCGTCGAACTCGAGTTGCCGATCGAAATTTTTCACTGGCTGGTCGATGAAAATGCCGCGGTCTTTCCGCATTTGCTTCTAGTCGCGGATGAGTTGTCGAAGATCACCGTGATCGAGCATTTCCGTTCGTTCGATCAGACCGCACCCGGCTTCGCTTGCGGCGTGAACGATTTGATCGCCGGACGCGGTGCGATGGTGAAGTACATTTGCGCGCAACGCTGGAACGAGAACGTGACCGCGTTGCAAATCAATGCCACCACCGTTGAGCGCGACGCTTCGGCCATGAGTTTGAATCTCCATCTCGGCGGGAGCTATTCACGCTTTGAAAGTTTGAGCCGCCTTGTCGGAGAAGGCGCACGAAGCGATTTACTCGCGGTCGCGGTCGCTCATCGCAAACAGGAATTCGATGCCCGCACCTTGCAGGACCACGTCTCGCCCCATACTGCCAGCGATCTGCTTTACAAAAACGCCCTCGATGATCGCGCTCGCACCACCTTTGGCGGACTGATTCGGGTCGAACCACACGCGCATTTCACTGACGCCTATCAAAAAGTCCGTAACCTCCTCTTGAGCGACGACGCCGAAGCCAACTCGATGCCCGGCCTGGAAATTTTGGCCGACAACGTCCGTTGCACGCACGGAGCCACCAGCGGGCAGATCGATGAAGACGAACTCTTCTATCTCCGTACCCGCGGCATCCCGGTAAAGGTCGCCCAGCACCTTATCGTCACCGGTTTCCTAAACGAAGTCGTCCAGCGTCTCGATCAAGCTGCAATTGCTACGCACTTGCATCGTTTGATTGAACAGAAATTTGCTTCGGGTGCTGATTGATTGGTCGGTTCGGATCGGCCGATGCCGGGTTTTCCAGATCGAGAATTGCTTTGCATCGGTCTAACGAGAATCTTAGGCTCGTTACTCCGAGATAACCTCTGGTTGCCGGTTTATGGACGTAAGCGGAACAATTGGCGCGATCCTGAATCAAAAGGGTTCGGAGATTTATTCTATTGCGCCCGACGCGCTGGTTTTCGAAGCCATCGAAATGATGGACGCAAAAAATGTCGGCGCCTTGCTGGTGATCCGGGGAGAGGAGTTGCTCGGCATCATTTCCGAGCGCGATTACACCCGCAAAGTTTTTCTGCGCGGCAAGCGCTCGCGGGAAACGCGGGTGGACGAAATCATGTCGCGCGATGTGACAATCACGAGCTCAAACGAGCCGGTGGAGAAGTGCATGCGCCTGATGACGGAGAAGCGCATCCGACATTTGCCGGTAGTCGATAACGGAAAACTGCGCGGCGTTCTTTCCATTGGCGATCTGGTCAAACACATTATCTCGACCCAAAGCGCGACGATCGAGCACCTCGAAAGCTACATTCACGGCGGTTATCGCTAGTCGTGGAGTGTTGGTTGCCAGCGAGCGCCCCGTTTGAACCCGGCGCTAGACGCAACAGTCTCCTCTCCTCCCCGAGCCGAAAGAGGACGAAGGTGAGGAGTCGAAAGATGGAATCCGATGGTTCGATTAAATCTTCTTGCCACAGAGAATAATCCCTCACCTTTATCCTCTCCCTTTTGCAAAGGGAGAGGCAAAGCCGTCCTGCGACAGACGATAACAGCTCTGTCATGTCGAGCGCAGTCGAGACATCTCTAACTATTTCGTCTTCTGAATAGCGATAGATTCCTCGGCTTCCTGTGGAGGCCGCTGGCCTATCCGGCGGTCATAGACCGCCGCTACAGCGACCAAATTGTGTCGCCGCCAGCAATCGTGCGCACGGCACGGCCTTTGAGCTTCCAGCCACCGAACGGGGTGTTGCGCGACAGCGATTCGAACTTGGACGCGTCCACCGTCCACTCCAGATCAGGGTCAATCAATGTGATGTCAGCCTTTGTCCCGATAGACAGGGTGCCTGCTTCAATTTTCAGCAACCTCGCCGGCTCAACTGTGAACATCTCGATCAGCCGGTTGATCGAAATTGCTTTTCGCTTGTGCACCAAAATATCAATGAACAAGCCGAGCTCGGTTTCGAGCCCGACAATTCCGAACGGCGCTTGATCGAATTCGACCTCCTTTTCAAAGGCCGCGTGCGGCGCATGATCGCTGCAAAGAATCGTCAAGGTGCCATCGGTAATTCCTTCGATAATGGCATCGATATCCCGTTGCGTGCGCAATGGCGGATTCATCTTGCAATTGGTATCGAAATTCTGAATCGCAGCATCCGTCAGCGCGACATGATGCGGACAAACTTCGCCGGAAATTTTCACTCCACGCCCGCGCGCTTCGCGAATCAACCGGACACTTCCCGCCGCGCTGATGTGCTGGCAATGAATATGATGATCGCAAAGTTCCGCCAGCAGGATATTACGCATCACCATCGCTTCCTCGCCCGCCGCCGGCCAGCCGGACAACCCAAGCAGCGTGCTCCATTCGCCCTCATTCACGACCCCGTTGCCGACAAGATTGTAATCTTGACAATGGTCCAGCACCGGCACGCCGACCATGCGGGCATACTCTACCGCACGTCGCATCAATTCGTGATTTTGGACGCATTTGCCGTCGTCGGTGATGGCGACTACTCCGCTTTGCACGATGGAGGCGATGGGCGCCAACTCTAGACCCTCGAGATTTTTTGAAATCGCACCGGTTGGCAGAACGTTCAGACGCGCGGTATCGCGCGCACGATCCTTGATCCAGGTGATGGTGCTCGGATTATCAGCAACTGGCGAAGTGTTCGGCATGCAAACGACGGTGGTGAATCCGCCCGCCGCCGCCGCACGCGCACCTGAGGCAATCGTTTCTTTGTGACCAAAGCCCGGCTCGCGCAGATGGACGTGCATGTCGATCAGGCCCGGGGCAACGACGAGTCCACTCGCGTCGATCTCATCAATTTCTGACTTCTGATTTCTGAATGCTGATTGATCGGCAATTTTTCCATCGACGATGAAAAGATCCTCGACTGCGTCGCGGCCATTCGCCCGATCGATGATGCGACCGTTGCGGATGACGGTCGCGCTCAAGCCGCGATTCCTCCGCACAAATACAACACCGCCATGCGTACGGCCAGACCGTTGGTCACTTGATCGAGAATGACGCTCTGATTTCCATCCGCCAGCTCACTGTCGATCTCGACTCCGCGATTGATCGGGCCCGGATGCATG
>QHRO01000121.1 GCA_003220155.1 Verrucomicrobiota bacterium | reverse complement strand
AGAAGAACCTGCGCCTCATTCGGCTGCTTGCCCCATGTGCGGAAGTCTCGCCGAAAAAAGACATTCGTTCCGTCTGCGGCGGTTTGCTCGTACAGGAGGCAGATATCGGGGGCGAAGAAGCAGAACGCGTGGTTTCAAAACGTCAGCCGACTCAAAGTGAACTCGAGGCGATGCGGTTTGGCTGGCGGGTGGTGAAGCATGTGAAATCAAATGCGATCGTTTACGCGGCGCCTGACCGCACTCTTGCTATCGGCGCGGGCCAGATGTCGCGGGTCGATTCTTCGCGAATTGCGATTTGGAAAGCGCAGGAAGCAGGGCTCTCTCTCAAAGGCAGCGCTATCGCCAGCGATGCATTTTTTCCATTCGCGGATGGTCTCATCGCCGCCGCCGATGCCGGTGCCACCTGCGCTGTTCAACCGGGCGGATCAATGCGCGATGAAGAAGTGATTGCGGCTGCCGATGAGCGCGAGATGGCGATGATGTTCACCGGCGTCCGTCATTTTCGACACTGAATTTGCCCAAACATCTCCGCATTCGTCATCCTGAGTCGCGAAGACGACGAAGGACCTCACATAAAGGCATTCGTTAGACATACCTTACTTGTGTGACGCTTTCAGATTAGGCGAGGTCCCTCACTTCGTTCGGGATGACAGCGATTAGCCGCCACCTTCCATCGTGAGTAACAATTGCAGGCGAGGCGCGGCTCTCTCCGAAGAAATTCGGCACACGACAGCGCGTCTCCCTCCAAGTGCATCACCCACCGGAGGGTATTTTTGGGTATTCCTCAGTTTGTTTGGAGCTTGGGATTTGGGTTTTGGGATTTCCGCGGGGCCTTCCCCGCGGCTCTATGGTTTAAACGTGATCGGTACCACAAGACTCCATTCTCGCCCTGGTTCCGAACGCCATTCATGAAGCGCAGCAACGGCTGCTTGGTCGAGTGATGGATTGCCGGTGGAGCGCATAGTTTGGACCGCAACGGCATTCCCATTTGTGTCGAACAAAACGCGGAAACTGCCCGAGCTTTGTCCTGCTCCACGGGACTGTCTTGCCTCTGTGGGATAACGTGGCGCCGGTGCGTAAATCAGTTTTGACCCGCGAACCGGAATCTTCGCCGGTGTTGGACTTCGGGTTGCCGTTGGGGTCGTTAAATGTGACGACGTCGTCAGGTTTTCCCAGGTCGCAATCATGTTCGATGAAACTTGTGCCAGCAGAGTGCCAGCGATAGCGGCCGGCCTCATCGCGCACGAATTGTTTCCGGCGCGAAAAGTAACAATACCAATGACCTCGCCTCGCTGATCGATGACGGGTGCACCTGCGCTCGTTTTCGGCAGAACGGGCGCCAGGTCAAACCATTCACCCGCTTCGTCGGAAAAGCGTCCGCTGATTTTTTCCTCGAGCACCCCCGAGTTTGCGCGTTCAACCTGACTGAGAACGACTGCGACGTTGCCGCCGATATCCGGCAATGCCTTCGCACTCGCCGCAAGAAATGGTAACGTCCGCGTCGCGTCAGCTTTCAAAAGCACAAGATTTTGTGCCGCCGCCTGGGCAAGGGCGCCCGACACATTGTAAATCGCGCCATCAGCCGCTTTCGCGACTGCATTAACACCGCCCGCTATCACACTGCGATCGGCAATGAATTTTCCGTCGTCGGAAACGAAGAAGCCGTGGCCGTTTGCAGTTAGGTGTCCTGTTTCGTCGAAAACGGATACGATTATCACGGCTGGGCGAATCGATTGCGCGATCTGCGCGAAATCGCTTGTCGGCGTTTGCGAAGGCTGTGCCGAAGGTGCGGCGATTGATTGGATCGGGGTGGGAGATGCCGGCGACGAAGACGGTTCAGTTACGCGGGCCGCGGGATGCTTGCGCTCACATGAAACGAGCGCGCACAGAGTGAGAATAAAATAGAGCGGAACGCGTCGCATGCGCCTTAACGACATCCCGTGCGTGCCGCTGACTCAAGGAAAATCAGCGATTTGCCTGCCGTCATCCCAGGTGAAAGCCTGCGTTTGGCCATGGCTGGCAGCGACAGGCCAGTGCTCTTCTCATTAACACCGGGCTTTAGTCCGGTGCACATTTTCTCATCCTGCCAACGCAAATTACATAAGCCGTTAAAACGGCTCGTTTTCATCTCACGCGGAAAATCACCGGCCTGAAGGCCGGCGTTAATGAGGTCGCAGCTCACAGCCGGCGTTGCAGGAGGGCTAAGCCGGCACCCGGCCCTTCCTTCGCATCGACGCTGCCTGAATGAGAAAGCCGAGAAGCACGAGCGCCGTAAATAACAGCACTTCGCCTGTCGGTGGCAAAGAGATCGCGCTCGTGATCAGATGTGCGCCGATCAGTGAGGAAATAAAAATTAGAGCCCAGTCGAACAACATCAGGAGCAAGATGGCACCGATTAAGCCGCCGATAATAAAAGTAAGCCAGTAATGTGATGCATATTGCGCCAGAAATGTCGCCACCAAACCAACGGCAAAGCGGCCGCCGGCGAGGAAACCAGCCAGCCCGATTGCAAGTTTTTGCAGAAACAGTGCCAGTAATGCGCCGATGAAGCCGAGCAGGATCGCGAAGGTTAGTTGCAACAACGCGGATGGCTCACTCACGATGTGCGAAGCGAGCGTCACGCCCGCGGCAAACCCTATCGCCGCCACGCAAAGCCAGAAAAGTTTGCGCCCAAACAGTAGCACGACCGCTCCAATCACTGCGCTAAGGATGGGGATGGAAGCGTTCATGAATGTGTTGTTGCCTCGCTCCCCGGTGATCAGCGACTATCTTGATTCTGCCTGCGTTTTATCATTCCGAGCGGAGTCGAGGAAGCTCTAACTATTGGTCTGCAAAAAAATAGCAAGAGATGTCTCGCTCCCGAGCCGGACTGATACATTCGCTCGAAATGACAAAAAATTTCAGCGTGAGGCGATCGCGTTACTGCTTCAGCACACCCTTCAGATGTGGCCAAAAGATAATCGCGCCAATCACTGATGACGCGACGGCAGTGATGAGCACCGCCCCGGCAGCTACATCCTTGGCGTTGCGCACAACGGGATGAAAATTCGGCGACGTCGCGTCGGCCAAGAATTCGAATGCTGTATTCAAAGCTTCCGCGGTCCAAACCGTCGAGGCTGCGAGCACGATCCAGCACCATTCCGAACCCGAGAGCTGAAAGAAAAATCCGGCTGCGATCACTACGCCCGTGGCAATCGTATGAATCCAGGCATTGTGCTGGCAGCGCACCATTCGGATTATGCCCGCTATCGCGTAACGAAAGCTGCGGATGCGTCCGGTAAATTGAAACGGACGAGTCTCCATAAGATTCAGCTATTAGTGTTACGGCTTCTTCATCATCGCATCGCGCTTCGGTTTAAACTCGTTGCCGGGTTTCCATTCCGGGAATTTGGCGCCGTTCGCGACTTCGTCGCCGACTACGAAGAGAAGCTGCGTGTCCTGCACCGCGCCGGACAAATCCCAATCCGGTTTCACTTCATCGGAAACCTGATGGTAGTCGTGGAGATCGAACTCATCGGCCCGCAGTGGAGCGTCGGGCGCACGCGCGAGTAGATGCTCCTTGTCGCCGATGTAGAGCGACGGCACACCCGCTTTGGCAAATTCAAAATTATCCGCGCGATAAATGTTGCCTTTCTCCGGACGCGGATTGGGAATGGCGGTGCGTCCCTCTGCTACTTGTGCCACTCGCGCCAGTGCATCATCCAGGGTGGACATGCCGAAACTGGTATCCTCGATGTCGCGTGCTTTCCCCCAGACGTTCATGCTGTCGATGTTGATATCAGCCAGCGTTTTCTCGAGTGGGTAAAGGGGATGCATGGCATAGTATTTTGCACCTAGTAATCCCGCTTCCTCCGCCGTGGTCGCCAGAAAAAGCAAAGTGCGTTTCGGCGGCGGATTCACTTTGGTAAATGCGCGTCCGAGCGAGATCACCGCTGCGACGCCGGAAGCGTTATCCACCGCTCCGTTGAAAATCTGATCGCCTTGCAGCTCAGGGTGTTTGCCCAGGTGATCCCAATGCGCGCTAAAAATGACGTATTCCTTCGTTAACTTTGGATCGCTTCCTTCTAGCTTGCCGATAACATTGTGCGATTGAACCGAGCGAACTTGCTGCTTGATATCGAAGTTCGCTTTCACCCCGAGCGGGACCGGTCGGAAATCTTTGCTGAGCGCAGATTTCTTCAAAAAGTCAAAGTCGTGTCCGGAATCGGCGAGTAATTTCTTGGCGACGTCGACCGTAATCCAGGACCGCACCGAAACTGCGCCTGCGTTCTTGTCCGGCGCGTCGAGTTCGAAATTTTCCTTCGACCAACTCGTGCGCACGACCGAATACGGATATGCCGCTGGGCCGGTCTCATGAATAATGATGGCCGCGGCTGCGCCTTTCTGCGCCGCAATTTCGTACTTGTACGTCCAGCGCCCGTAATAGGTCATGGCGCTGCCGCCAAACATTTTCTCGTCGAGCTTTGCCGAATCATTCGGATCGGGAATGGGAGGATCGTTAATCAACATCAGGAGCGTTTTCCCGCGGACATCGACATCTTTGTAATCGTTCCAGCCGTATTCACGAGCGACGATGCCGTATCCGACAAACACGATGTCCGAGTTCTCAACTTTGATTTCGTTTTGCAATCGTGCCGACGATGCGACGTAATCATCCGGATAACTCAAGGTCGTTGTCTTTCCGCCGACGGCAAAGGACGCGCTCGGCGTCGTTTTGATTCCGGCGAGTGGAACTTCCTGAAAGTAAGTGCCGTCTGGATTTCCCGGGCTCAATCCGATCTGCTTGAATTGGTCGCTGATGTATTTGATCGAAAGTTCTTCGCCTTTCGATCCCGGGGCGCGGCCTTCGAATTCATCCGAGGCCAGCATTTTGATATGGGCGAGCAATCCATCCGGTGTGATCGCATCCAGCGCAGGCTTGAGCCGTTCCGTTTCAGGATCATCAGCGAAAGCGGTGGCGAAAAGAGTCAAGGTAATGAGGCAAACGAAGAGTTTCATGTGAGCTCCAGTTGATCTTTCTGTAACGGCGGGCCGCGCGTGTGCAACTCGAGGGCTCGTTGGTAGTCGCGAGCGATCACGCACGCTTGTCAGACCGAGTCCGGCAGCTGCCGGATCGAGGGATCCCGGTGCGTTCCCTTAAAGCTTTCGCCACGGGATCCTTCGACCTCGCTCGGGATGACGGCTTACTGCGACAGCGCAGCCGGGGCGCTCGCATCGCCAATCCCGATTTTCTTCAAGAATGGCTGCACCGATTGTTTGCGGCCCAGGAATTTCTCAATCGAATCGTTGACATCCCGCGAATCGCCCATGGCGTAAATTTCGTTGCGCAATCGAACTCCGGCTTGCTGATCAAAGTACCCATCCGGCGCACTTTCAAAAACGGTAGCCATGTCTGCGGCGATGGCATCGGCCCAGGCGTACCCGTAATAGCCAGCATCGTAGCCGTTGAGATGACCGAAGTAGGAAACGAAGGTAGTGCTTGGATCAATCGGCAGGAAAACTTTTTCCAGAATTGGATTGGAGATGGCGACGCAATCATACGGCGCGTTCTCTGCGTGCGGTCCATGCAACGCGAGGTCTAGCGAAGCAAAGGCAAATTGTCGCCGGTAAAACACCCCTGCGGTCGCAAGCTTGGCGTCTTTCATTTTTTGGATGGTCTCGGCCGGAATTTTCTTCGAAGGATCACGGTAATCCGCGGCGAAAGAATCGAGCACGTTCTTATCCCAGACCCAGTTTTGCAGCATTTGCGAGGGGGCCTCGACGAAATCGGTCGGAACATGTGTGCCGGCGAAGCGCGCATATTTGGCGTGCGTCGTGATGGTATGCAGGACGTGACCAAATTCGTGGAATAGCGTCTCCACTTCGTTATGGCTTAACAATGATGGCTTGTCCGCAGTCGCAGGTGGGAAGTTGCAGAGCAGCGTCACTGTTGGTCGCTGATATTTTCCATCCGGCAAAAGCTTGCCGCCGATAATTTCGAATTCGGCAAAGTGATTAAACTTTCCGTCGCGCGGAAACATATCGAGGTAGAACAAGCCCAGTGGTTCACCACTGGCCGCGTCGCTCACGGCCCAGAGTTGGAGATCGTCGATCCATTTGTAGGGGACGGCGACTTGTTCGAACTTCAGATCAAAAATCCGCTGGTAGATGGCAAACATTCCATCGAGCACTTTCTGGAGCGGGAAGAAATTCCGCAGCGCCTGGGCATCGACGGCGAATTTCTGTTTCTTGAGTTGGTTTTGGTAATAGCGCCAATCCCAAATGTTGATCCGCGGCGCGGTGAAAACCCCGTTACCATGCGGTTGGACATCAAGCTGTTTCATTTTCTGAAGTTCACTCAATTCCGCCGCAAACTTCGGTTCAATTCCCGCCACCAGATCGTCGATATATTTCTGTGCCGCGGCGGCGGTTTTCGCCATGCGCGGTTCGGTTTGGAAATCATCCCACGATTTGTAGCCGAGGCGGAGCGCGATTTCATTGCGCAAGGTCAGCATCTGATTTAGCAACGGCACATTCTTCTCCTTCGCCAGTGTCTCGCGCGCGATGTAAAGTTTCTTCCGAGTCGCTTCACTCTTCGCGTTTTCTTCCACGGTATTGTACTGCCAGGTGACGTTGGCCAGCACGCTGTAGGCATCGTCACCAGTTTTGATTCCGGGCTTGGTGAAAAAATCCTCCGGCATTCCCTCAAGCTCGGCTTTGGTGAAAACGACCGGGCGCTTGGCGTTGGCGATGTTGCTGTTAAAATCGGTGCCGAGTCGGGCCAATTGCTTGCGTAATTGCTCGACCTCCTTCCGCTTCGCTGCCGGTAAGGCGAGACCGGCTCGGCGATAATCGCGCATCGTTTCGTCGAGCAATTTTTTGTCCTCGCCAGTAAGTTGCGGATTGGTGTCGGCGAAAGCCTTGATCGATTTGTAAACGTCCTCGCGATAATCAATCCCGACAAACCAATCGTTCAGTGTTTTGACCGCGTTCTCCGCCGCCGCGCGCATCTTCGGATCGGTATTCGCTTCCTTAATGATGGTGGCTTTGTTTTCGACGTTGTTGACTTCGTAAGCGAGGTCGTCGAGAGCGACGACGCTATTTTGAAATGTCACCTTTTTGCGATCGAGCTTGCCGATTGCATCCAACACCGCGTTGCCCTTTTTGATTGCCTCCCTGGCTGATGTTTCAACCGCTTCGGGCGTTTGCGGCCAATCGGGAATGGTCAGTTGTGCGTTTGCCTTGGCGCCCGCATCGCGATAGCTATCGATCGATTTCAAATCCTCAGCCCGCGCGCCAAATGCGAGCCCGAGAACCAATAAAAGGGTATAACGGAAATTCATAGACGTTGTATCGGCTAAATGAATTGTGTAGAAGCGCGACGTTAAATCCAAATGCGCGATCTCGCCGAGAAATTTTTCCTCGCCTTCATTCCGATCTTTGTCGCGATTGACCCCATCGGCTTGGTTGCACTTTTTATCGGGCTCGGGACGAGCGCGTCACCCGAGAATCGCAAACAACAGGCTTTTCTCGGAATTTTCACCGGCCTGTGTGTTGCCATCGGTTTTATCTTTCTCGGCAAAATCATCTTTGCCGCGCTCGGAATCACGGTCGCCGATTTCCAAATTGCCGGCGGTCTCATTCTCCTCATCCTGGCCGCGCGTGAACTGGTGACGTTCGGACCGCCCGATCGCGGTGGTGGCGATGAATTTGGGATCGTCCCGCTGGGAATGCCGTTAATTGCGGGGCCCGCGTTGCTTACGGCCCTCCTTATTCTGATCGACACCGTCGGGCTTGTTTTCACACTTCTGTCATTGCTGGTGAACCTCGCCCTCGTCGCCGTCGCACTCTGCAATGCTGATCGCTTCAGCCGCTGGATGGGAACGCAAGGTTTGCGCGGTGTTTCGAAAATCATTGCGCTTTTGCTGGCCGCGATCGCCGTCAGCTTAATACGGCGCGGTTGGCACGGGGTCTGACGGCGGCTCAGACAAAGCTCTGAGCTCCGACTCTGTTGTCGGTTCGCATCGCTCCGGTATCACCCGAAGTTCGACGCTGCGTTATAAAGATTCTACACGGCTGCCGCTGGCAATGTGCCGCCGGACGTCGGGCCAGAATTGAATCAGTTCCGCGGTTTTGTCACCGGCCTGATAGCGCCGATTCAACTCCGCCTCGATGGCCTTGATCTCATCCTGCTGCGGAAGCGGTTGTCCGTGATAAATGTAGGCAGGCACACCATTGCGGGTCTGGGTTAGCGTGACCATTCCGTACAGATCCAGACGGCGTTTCTGCAGTTGTTCCGTAGTCCAGCTCCGGTAAACCGGGTTTGGGTGGCCCCACACCTCGGCGGTCCTTGCATACCGATCATACGGGTAATTGGCTGTCTGCACCGGTGCCGGAGGTTGTTCTGCGCAGCCGATAAGGCTGGCGGCAAATACTGCCAACAATAATTGTTTCATAGTCTGTCAGTTAAGCTTTGATTTGTTTGAACCTTTTGTACTCATTCAACCCCACTTCAATATAACCGATTCGGCAAAAAAGCACGCGGTCTATCGGTTGACACTGGTAACGCTGCCGTTACCGTCCGTTTTCTATGAGGTTTCCTTTGGCGTTAACCAGCAAGATCGCTGCGTACATCGTCGGCCATAAGATTCGTGGTACGAAGAAGTTCGCCACCGTATTACAGCTGGAGCCGTTGCACACTTGCAACT
>QHRO01000120.1 GCA_003220155.1 Verrucomicrobiota bacterium | reverse complement strand
ACATCGCCCAAAGCCGCCAGCATTTGTCCGACCGCGACGCGACCGCGCGTGATTAACTTAGCCGAACCGAGTCTGCGGTAAGCCTCGACACAATCTTCCATCGAGCGCAACGCTTCAGAATAGTTGCTCGCGGCGAAGTGCGACCAGCCGACGCTTTCCAAGGCAAGAGCAAGTTCCAGCGGATCATCAGTCGTGCGCCACAACGCCAAACTTTCTTCCGCGAGCGGGCGAGCCGCAGCAACATCGCCTTGCCAGTTAAGGATCATGCTCAACGCCCACAAGGCACGCGCTCTTTCACGCGAGCGTTCGGTCGGATTAAGGGCTAACGCCTGCTCCAGCCAGGTTCTCCCTTCGCGATAATGTGAGCGAAGATGCCAGAACCAACCGAGCGATGAGGCAAGACGAAGCAGATCGCGTGGCTGCGAACGCGACCATTCTAATGCGGCGCGAAAATCGTCGTGATCGGCTTCGAGCGACGCGAGCATTTCCGCTTCGTGCTCGATCCGCTGGGCGTAGGCGCGTTCGGCGATGCCAAGGTAATGAGCAAAATGTCGCTCCCGTGCCTCGTCCTCTTCGCCTACTTCGACGAGCCGTTCCGCACCGTATTGCCGCAGTGTTTCGAGCAAGCGATAACGCAACTTTTCGTCGGTAAGTTGCTCCACCGTGACGAGCGATTTGTCGACCAGTTGTTCGATATGATCCAGCGGATCGCCATCTGGCCAGATCGCCTGCACTGCTGGCAAATCGAACCCGCCCGCAAAAACACACAATCGTCGGAAAAGCGCGCGTTCTTTTTCCGAAAGCAAATCGTAGCTCCAGTCGATCGTCGATCGCAAAGTCTGGTGCCGGCCGCGCCCGCCGGTTAGCAGTCGAAACCGATCCGATAAGCGGTCGCGAATTTGGTGTGCAGCGAGAGCCTTCGCGCGCGCGGCCGCAAGTTCGATCGCAAGCGGCAGTCCTTCGAGCGTTCGGCAAATATCTGTAATTGCCTGCGCGTTCGCGGACGTCAGCGTGAATCCCGGCCGAACAGCGCACGCGCGATCGACAAAAAGTTGAACCGCCTCGGACTCGCCGATCTCCTCGATTTTCGTTGCATCGTCAGACAGCGACAACGAAGGCACGCGCCAGGTCATTTCCCCGGCCAAGCCCAGAGGTTCGCGACTGGTGGCGAGCACGCGCACGCTCTCTCCGGCGCGAAGCAATCCAGTCACGGTGTCGGCGCACGCTTTTATGACGTGCTCACAATTGTCGATGATGACGAGAGTTTTGGTTCCTTCCAGCGTTCGCACTAGCGCGTCGACCACGCTAATTCCCTGCTCTACCTTGATGCCGATGCTGCTGGCAATCGCATCGACCACTAGCGGCGCATCATTCAATGGCGCAAGATCGACAAAACGTACCCCGTCCGGGAATTTTTCGAGCTCGTCGGCCCCTACTTGGATCGCCAATCGCGTCTTGCCGCTCCCGCCTGAGCCAATCAGCGTGACTACGCGATGATCGTCGATTAGTGCGGCTACTTCTTTTCGTTCGCGACCGCGTCCCACAAACGACGTCAATTGGACCGGCAAATTTTGTCGGAAATTGCTTACCGATCTTAGCGGCGGAAAGTTTTCTCGAAAATCCGGATGTGCCAGCTGAAACACATGTTCCATGTCGGAAACGTCTCGCAATCGATGCTGCCCGAGATCGATGAGCGACGTGCCATCGGGCAGTGTCCCACGAACAATTCCCGCGGTAACAGCAGAGAGCAGGATCTGTTCGCCGTGACCGATCGCGCGAATGCGCGCAGCGCGATTGACGTGAGCGCCGCGGTAATCCGCGTCAGCCTCCCCGGTGTGAATCCCCACGCGTACGCGCAGCGGCACTTCTGACGGCCATTCTTCTTTGCCCAGTGCCAATTGAAGTTCGCAGGCCGCCGCCACCGCATCGCTGGCCCGCTCAAAAACCGCGAAGACGCTGTCGCCTTCCCCGCGTTCCAGAATAATTGTTCCGCGATTCGCTTCGATCGCCCTTGCTACGATCTCATCATGGCGTTGCAGAGCCGCGCGCGTTTCCTTGGGATGCGCTTCCCAGGCTCGCGTGGACCCTTCCATGTCTGTGAAGAGAAAAGTTACCGTCCCAACAGGGCGCATGGCCATTAGTTCAATTATGAAAACGGCTTCGGTGCGGGCAATACCGAACTCCGCTTGCTTCGTCGCGTTGAAACGTCGAATCGTCAAACCGGCTGCTCGCGAATGCGTTCGGAGCCTTTTTCCTTTTTATAATTCCGGACTTCCAATTCGGACCTTTCGCCTCTTGCTTCTTCGTTTCCAATCACCGACCACTTCTCATATTTCAACGTCTCCTCTGATCACCAATCACCATTCACGATTGACCGAGCCCGCTTCCGCTCTTGCAGAGCGTCGGGCCTTTGTCAGGATCACCAAATGAAACAATTTTTACTGGGCTACCTTCTTTCGGCGTTGATAATTCCGACATTGTCAATGGCCCAGACCGCGCAGCTGACTGAACAGCTGGGGAAAACTGTTCTCTACGGGGATATCACCATGTCTCCCGATGGTTCGCACGTGGCGTGGGTCCAGTCTACCGCCGCAACCACATCGAAGCAGACATATATTCAGGCGACGTCGGGTAATTCGTCCGCTGCGTTGGTCAACCTGGAAGCCGTAGGAGAGAGGATCGATGCCGATCCGGTCTGGTCGCCCGACGCCAAAACCGTCGCTTTTTTTTCTACCGCGGGCGAGAAAGAGCAGAGACAACTCTGGTCGGTAAATGCCGATGGCTCCAAGCTTCGAAAACTTAGCCACCTGAAAGGATACGCGGCGCGGCCTCGTTGGTCGCACGACGGCAAACAAATTGCCTTCCTCTATATAGAAGGCGCTGGTGGCGGCGGTCCTTTAATGGCGGCAGCTGCTACTACCGGCGTAATCGACACCGCGATCCACAACCAGCGGATTGCGATTCTCGATACCACCAGCGGACGGCTACGGCAGGTGTCGCCACCGAATCTTCACATCTACGACTACGATTGGTCTCCTGATGACAAGAAATTTGTGGCAACTGCCGCTCCGGGTCCTGGCGACAACAACTGGTGGATCGCGCAGATCTACGCGATCGACATCGCAAAGGGCGAGGCCACATCGATCTACAAGCCTTCGCTCCAAGTAGCCGTCCCACGCTGGTCGCCGGACGGTACGTCTATCGCATTTATTGAAGGATTGATGAGCGATGAAGGATTTCATGGCGGCGACTTGTTTACGATCTCAGCTGATGGTCACGACATTTTGAATCGCACAGAAAAGCGCAATAGCTCAGCCAGTTCTCTTTTTTGGCTCACGCCGGATCGCATCCTTCTTACAGAAATAGTCGGCGGCGAAAGCGCGATCTCTGAGTTGACGCTCAGCGATAATTCAGCGCGAACGATCTGGAAAGGTGCAGAGCATATTTATGCCTTCGGCAATTTCCCTAACTTCGCCCTGTCCCAGGATGGCAAATTCGCGGCCGCAGTCCGGAACAGCTACGAAACGCCGCCTGAAGTCTGGACCGGACCGATTGGGAAATGGCGTCAGCTAACGAAAAACAATACCGCGCTATCTCCCAGCTGGGGCAAATCCGAAAGCCTTCAATGGACAAACGAAGGATTTGACATCCAAGGATGGCTTCTCCTACCGGCGCGCGTCGAATCCGGTAAAAAATATCCAATGGTCGTTCTCATTCACGGCGGACCTTCCAGCGCAACCACGCCGGAGTGGCCCGCTTCATTTGGAATGGCAAGAGCCATTATCGCGGCACTCTCGTCACGCGGTTACTACGTTCTGTTGCCAAATCCGCGCGGAAGCTATGGTCAGGGAGAAGACTTTACTCGCGCGAATGTGAAAGACTTTGGGGGCGGCGATCTGCGCGACATCCTTGCGGGAGTAGATGCCGCCATTGCCAAGTATCCAATCGATCCTGCGCGTCTGGGTGTGACCGGTTGGAGTTACGGCGGCTACATGACGATGTGGACGGTCACACAGACGAACCGTTTCCATGGCGCCGTCGCCGGTGCTGGCGTCGCCAATTGGCAAAGTTACTATGGCCAGAACCTGATTGATCAATGGATGATCCCCTTCTTCGGTTCATCGGTCTACGACGATCCTGCCGTTTATCGGAAGAGTTCGCCTATCGAGTACATCAAAAAGGTCAAGACTCCCACCCTGGTCATCGTCGGCGAACGCGATGCCGAATGTCCCACTCCGCAATCCTACGAGTTCTGGCATGCGTTAAGGACGCTTGGGATTCCGACACAGCTAGTGGTGCATCCTGGAGAAGGCCATCTTTATCTCAAACCAGAGAACCAGATCGATCGACTGGATCGCACGGTTGCCTGGTTCGACAAGTATCTGAAATAATTCGAGAAAACAGTCACTCATTATGAAGAACGACAAAGACAACGTCCAACTCAGCACCGTGGAGGATCACAATGGGATACTAACGATTCGTGGCGGCGGCCCTCGTCGAGATTGGAATGGCATCCATTATAAACAAGGGATGTCGGCTAAAAATGTAGGCACGACGAAGTTATCAGCCAACGTCGCGACGATTCCTCCGGGTGGCGTCGCCGCAGCCCATATTCACGTCGGCTTCGAGCTCATCCTTTACATCCTCGAAGGAAAAGTCCGCCACGAATTCGGACCCGGACTCAAGCAGGTGTTGGAGAACGAAGCCGGCGATTTCATCTACATCAAACCCGGCGTGCCTCACGAAGTTTTCAACATGAGCGACACCGAACCGGTAGTCGCCTTCGTCGCCCGCTCCTCCGCCAACGAGTGGGATGACATCGTTCCTTACGATCGCGGCTGAGCTGGAACGAAGGAGCCGCGAGCACGGAGCTCGGCTCAAGGGAGGGCGAGCTTCCACGTTGGATGTTCGATGTTAAGATGCCGAGTGCTGGATGGACTCGCGACCATTAATTGTGGGCTGCGCACGACTGAACCGTTTTAACTTTGTAACCTTGTAACATTTTAACTTCTTTTGAGCATGAACCCCGATCCGGCACTAATCGGACTTCCCTCTGGCGTGTCAGCTGAGCGAGCAGCGGCGCAGTTCGATCAACTGCAGAGAAAACTTGTCCCACTCTGGGAATTGATTGAATCCTTCAATCAGCAAGAGCAAACAATCGTCGTCGTTCCTTCCATGTCAGTCGACGTAACAGTAACGGGTCTCGAGGCACAGGGCTACGAAGAACGGTTTCTTTTCTTGTTGCTGCTGCTCGCTCAACCACGCGCGCGGATGATTTACGTGACCTCTCAGGCGATCCACCCGAGCGTGATCGAATATTATTTGGATTTGCTTTCGGGCGTCATTCCAAGTCACGCCATGCGCCGGCTTACTTTGCTCTCGCCCTACGATGATTCGCCGCGTCCTCTCAGCCTGAAGTTACTCGAGCGGCCACGCCTTCTTGAGCGAATCGAAGCCGGCATCAAGGATAAGAAACGCGCTCACCTGGTTTGCTATAACACCACTTTTCTCGAGAGAAATCTCGCACTGCGTCTGGGAATCCCGCTTTATGGCGCCGATCCCCGCCATCTTCCTTTTGGAACCAAAAGCGGATGCCGGCGGCTATTCGCCGAGGCAGGAATTAATCATCCGCTTGGATCCGACAATCTGACCAGTATTGATGAAGTCGTCTCGGCGCTGGTTCAAATGCGTGCTCAGCGACCCTCGATGAAACAAGCGATAGTGAAGTTGAACGAGGGTGTCTCTGGCGAAGGAAACGCGACGGTCGATTTGTCGAATTTGGACAAGTCTGGTGATGCCGCCATCTTCGACCGTGTGCGAGCGATGCGATTCGAGCTCGGCAAAGTCAGCTTCGATGAATACGCAGCGAAGTTTCGCGCTCGAGGTGGAATTGTTGAAGAACGGGTCGGCATTGGAGCAAAGGAGGTGCGCAGTCCGAGCGTGCAGTTGCGCATCACGCCGCTTGGCAAGGTAGAACTTCTTTCGACTCACGATCAAATGCTTGGCGGCCCGAGCGGACAAAGCTACCTCGGCTGCATCTTTCCAGCCGATCCAGCTTACGCGACCGCGATCACCCATGACGCTGCTAAGGTTGGAGACCTTTTGCGAGATGCCGGTGTAATCGGTCGTTTCGCGCTCGATTTCGTGGTGACGCGCGCCCAGGACACGGAGTCATGGCAAACCTATGCAATCGAGATCAACCTTCGGAAAGGCGGAACCACGCATCCTTTCCTGACTCTGCAATTTCTCACTGGCGGCCGTTACGATCCAGAAAGCGCTACCTTTATCGCGCCGAATGGGCACAAGAAATTTCTGGTGGCTAGCGATCATCTCGAGTCGCCGCGCTATCGCGGGTTCACTCCCGACGATCTTTTTGATCTCGCCGTTCGGCGCGGCCTGCACTTTGGACAGGTCCGGCAGACAGGCGTCGTTTTCCATATGCTCAGCGCTCTTGGCAGCGCCGGGCGACTGGGCCTGACTGCGGTAGGCAATTCGCCTGAGGAGGCGCAGTCCATCTTCGGCGAAGCGAAGTGCGTTCTGGATGAAGAAGCGCGTTTCAACGAACTGTAGGTTAAAGCCCATCAACAGGTGCTGAGTGCCACTATGCCGCCTGGTTTGATGTCAACCACTCTACAAAAACAATATGGGTTCTCCCGCACCGAGATGATGATACCAGTCGAAGAAATACGTCGCTGTTTTCCGGCGCTTACCCGAACTCATCACGGTTATCCGGTCGCTTATTTCGACGGGCCCGGTGGCACTCAGGTGCCCCGGGCGGTGGTCGAGGCAATGAATGATTATCTTTACCATCACAACGCCAATACCCACTGGGCCTATCCCAGCAGTGAGGAGACCGACGCGATCATTGACTCTGCTCGGAACGTGCTGGCCGATTTTCTAAACGCAAGTCCGGCCGAAATCGTGTTTGGCGCCAACATGTCCACCTTAACCTTTCACCTCGCGCGCGCTCTCGCCCGCGAGTACGGACCCGATGACGAGATCGTGGTCACTGAGCTTGATCACCATGCCAATATCGCGCCGTGGCGGACACTGGAGAAAGAATGCGGCCTGAAAGTGCGCACGGTGAAAATGATTCCTGAAATGGGCGAGCTGGATTGGGACGATTTTTCCCGGCAATTGACCCGACATACCAAATTGGTCGCGATTGGGGCGGCATCGAACGCTATCGGGACGATCAACGACGTAAAACGCGCCGGAGAAATGGCGCACCACATCGGCGCAAAGGTTTTTGTCGACGCGGTTCATTACGCGCCACATCAGTTAATCGATGTGCGCGATTGGAATTGTGATTTCCTCGCCTGTTCCGCCTACAAGTTCTACGGCCCGCACGTCGGAATTGTCTACGGCCGACATGATCTGCTCGAGTCGCTTGATTTTCCGAAATTGATTCCGGCGCCCGATTCAGTGCCGGAACGGGCCGAGACTGGCACCCAAAACCATGAAGGAATTGCGGGCGCGGCCGCCGCCGTGGATTTTCTCGCCTCACTTGCTCCGGGCGCCACGCCGCGTGGAAGCTTGCACGCGGCGTTCCGGCACCTTCACGAACGCGGTAAAGCGTTAATCACACAACTCAGGAATGGCTTGCGGGAAATAGAGCGTGTCCGTCTTTACGGGCCGCCACCCGGTACAACGCGCACACCGACGATTGCATTCACGATGGACAACGTACCATCGATAGAGGTGGCGAGAAAATTGGCGGAATGCGGCGTTTTCCTCTCACACGGCGACTTCTACGCCATGACAGTGGTCGAACGATTGGGGCTGGCTCCGGACGGACTTGTTCGCGCCGGTTGTGCCTGCTACACCACAACGGAGGAAGTCGATCGCTTGCTCACCGGTGTGCGCGAACTGTGAGTCAGCGCCGCCAGCAACAGGAAAGCTCAAATTTCCTAAAATGCCCGGCCGCTTCTATACTATATTAAGGAGGCAAAAATGAGTACCATCGGAACAGTGGAAAGCCTTTGGCGTTATCCGGTCAAAAGTATGTGCGGAGAGGAGTTGGGCGAACTGTTCGCCAGCTATGCAGGAGTTTATGGCGATCGCCTTTTTGCTTTCGAGAGTTCGGCCGGTCGAAAGGGCTTTCCATTTTTCACCGGCCGCGAGCAACGTCAGATGATTCGATACCGGCCGCGCTTCCGCAATCCGAACAAAGCGGCGCAGCCTGTTGATTTGGCTGATGCGGAAAGTTTGCCGCCGGGAGTAAATCCGCTCTCGGCTCACCCCATCGAGCTGATGATCGATGTCGAGACGCCAGATGGAAAAACTATTGCGATCGACGACCCGGCTTTGATCGACCATCTCCGAACAAACGTCGACGAGAACCACCAACTCACGTTGCGTCGCTCGGACAAGGCCATGACCGATTGCCGTCCGTTATCGATCTTTGCCGTGCAATCGGCAAAAAAACTTGGCGAGGAAACAGGGATCAGCGTGGATAAACGGCGCTTCCGGGCAAACGTTTATTTGGACTTAACATCCTCCGGCGGCTTCGCCGAGGACGCGTTCGTCGGTCGATCCATGCGGATCGGATCGAAAGTGGTCGTCTCGATTCTGGAGCGCGATCCGCGCTGCATGATGATCACGCTCGATCCCGATACAGCGGAGAAATCACCCGCGATCTTGA
>QHRO01000119.1 GCA_003220155.1 Verrucomicrobiota bacterium | reverse complement strand
CCCGGACGTCTTGGGGAGTCGACCCTGGTGAAGGCCGGGCAAATGATCATCATGCGGGCTGATTCGAAAACGATCCCCGAGCCGGTCGACGTCGATATTGGCAAAATCACGCGAAGCTCACTCCTGGTCATAGGATTTTCGACCCCGCTCGGGAGCGAAGCATTAATCGCTTTTGAGAAGACTAAACAAAACGAGCAAAAAAGTTCCGGCCAGTTGTATGAAACGAATCTGATGATTTACGGAGGCGGGACAAATGTGGTCCTGGCTGATCCCAATACAGTCGACGTCGCAGTATCAGCGGAGAGCAACGCTGCTAAATCACCTACACCGACCCCAACCGCAACTCCGACTCCAAGTCCCGCCCCAAGTAAGTTCGGTACGCCGTTACCGATCTCTTCACCAAATCCCTACGTCATCACAAGCGGAACTACCATCACCACCGATCCATCGATCACCACCAACGGCATCACCGATTACGGAAAAATTTACCGGGGACCGACCGATGACAGGGCCTTCTCGCAATGGGCTTTTGGTTCAACATCAGCTTTCGACACTGCGCTGAATATTGATACGGAGTTCTTTACCGACCCGGCACATTTGCCGATTGCCGTCTTTAAATTCCAGGCTTTATCGCTGATCGGAAATCCAACTATCGACACGAGTAATAGCGGCGTGACAAATCTGGGACTAATCGGGGTCGATGGAATTACATCGGGCCCGCCTGGCGGCGTATTGACCTTCAGCGGGATTAATTTGTTGGCTCTGGCAACGGTTAACGGGTCAATCAATCTTACGTCGGACGTCTCGTTCCAAAATCTTAATATCCTCGCTATCTACGCACGCGGGGCCGCGCCGGATCTCACGCTTAATTCTTCGCTCTCGAACATTGGCGCTCTGAAGCTTGCGGCGAACGATCAATTCAAATTACCAACGCAGGGACATTGAGCGTTGGCGGATTCGACGCGACTACGGGTGGGGGCAATCTCGTCGCGCAAGTCGGCGCACTCTCGCTTGATGGCGAGGCGAGATTGAACGCCGAAGTGCTGCCCAGCGCTACAATCACAAATGGGGCCAACATCATACTCAATGTCACGAATGATCTGACGAACAATTCGACCACCGATTTATCGCGCTTCCGCGTGACTAACGAAGGACACATCGGCACCGGCGGCAACATCCTAGTTTCAATCGGTGGAGATTATACTTCCGGCGACGTTGAGGCCTCGATTGATAATAGCAACGGCGGTCATATCGGCACCGGCGCAAACATCATCCTCAGCACTGGTGGAGACCTGAGCGCGAACTCACTCTTCGTTTTTTTGAATAATCGTAACGACGGCATGATTGATTCGGGTGGGAATGTAAACGTAGCGATCGGCGGCAACCTTACGACCGCCGGCGATGTCACAATTGGAACTTCGGCGCGATACGACGGCTCCGGCGGCGGGACAATCGGCTCGGACGCTTTAGTTGGGCTAACCGCCAACAGCGTTTCGGCCGGCGGCTTCTTCCAAAGCTTCATCAGCACTAATGCCGGCGGCAGCATCGCTGGTAACGCGCAAAACGTTGTCGCGGTTTCGGGAGACCTGAGCGCCAACGGCGGAATTCTGATCGCTACTTACGACACAGGCTTTCTTTCAGTCAACCCGACAACCTTCATCGCTGGCGGAACTATTGGGGGGAACGCCAGCGTATTGCTGACCGCGCAGGATATTCTCACCACTTCAACGGCCTCAGGCACTCCCGGTCTGGATATAATGGCGCTCGAAGCCTCGATTTACACAAACGGCAGCGGATCAATTGGTGGAAACGCGGATGTGGTCGTCCAAGCCCAGCAGAACATCAGTGCCCCGGGCTCAAGTTTCTTCACCGTCGCCAATGGCAACTTCCAAGGGTTCGGCGGCGGAACAATCGGCGGCGATGCACTGATCGATGTGGGTGCGGTCAACTTCAGTACCGGCCCGTTATCTGATGACATTTACAATTATCTCGGCGGTCGCATCGGCAATAACGCTTCGATTAACCTGGCACTTTCCGGCGCTCTTTCGGTGCAGGGTGACACGTTATTTCGAATCCTCAATTACGGCAACTCTGACGGACTCGAGGGCGGACAGATTGGTGAAAATGCCACCATTAGCGTCGCAGCTGCCAGCATACAGGCAGCTTCGTTATTGGCAGAAATTAACAATAGCCAGGGCGGGCAAATCGGTGGGAGCGCCTCCATTAACGTCTTTGCCTCAGGCGCGGTCGTTGTTACAAATGACGCGACGTTCCGCATTGACGGCAGCGATGGAGCCACCAGCGCCGCGGTTAATTTTAACGGCGGAAATTACAATGTTGGCGGAACGTTTCTCGGCTTTATTGACGGTAACGGAACCTTCACCCTTAACAACGCCACGATCGCTGCAGACACGGTGAAGGTGGGTCTCTTCGGCAGCAATGGTACACTGAGGATCGGCGGCGGTAACATTTCGGCCAACACGTTACTGCATCTTTATGCTCCAAGTAGCAGTGGCAGTGGTGGTATCATCGACTTCGTTTCCAACGTCACGCTGAACAGCTCCGCGACCGCTGCGGTGATCGCGGCCAACACGGTCACGATTGAAAACGGTGTAGTCGTTACGATTGGCGCTTCAACTTCGGCAAACGTATATACCAACGTCCCGAATTACAGCGCCCGTTCGGGAGGTAACAACAAGACCAGCGGCACGTTTGTTGGCGCCGTAACCACGCAGCCGTTAGGCGGCCAGCCGCCGTTTGATAGCCCAAGCACGCGAGTTGCGACAAGGTCGACGCGAACGAGCGCGCCTGTGATTCACGTGACCGATAGTTCACAATTGAGCTCTCTGCTCGACAACGCTACTCCTGGCCCGAACGGCAAGGTCCGCGTGTCGCCAGTCACACGCAACCGCAATGCGCCTGTGCAAGGCAGCACGCGAGCCATGGCAGCTGAGCTTCATCGCTCTGTGGCTGCAAAAGCAAGGTCAGGCGTGCTGGCATCTCGCTTACAGTAGAACAACGATATTCTCGGCGAGGTGAGCAAATGCGCTCATGTTGGGCAAAGTCGCGACACACTCGCATCGGCCATCGTAGCAAAATCTGGTTGCTGCCAGCTCCCACGTGTTTTCATCCGATCCCGACTTCCCTGGACTGGGCGGAAGCGGTTTGCAGACAGGAACTTGTGGCGGAACCGAGGCTAGTAATTCGCAGCCTCTAAATCAGGCCCCGACAATCGACCTCGGTTGGCGGATAAATCTTTTTCTTTCTCGATCATCTGTGATTAGAGTTCCCGGGCTTATGGGTTTCCGGGTTCGAGGGTTTTTTATTCTGGGCGCGATCCTGGCAGCATTTGCTGGCGCAAATGCAGCGGAATTAAAAGAAGCGCGCGTTACTCAAATCATTCGTGATGTAAGATTGCTGCCCAATGCCGCTCCGGCCCGGCCCGCGGTCGTGAACGATCCGGTTCGTGATGGTACCGCAGTGCGCACTGGCATCGAGTCGCGCACGGAACTCACGTTCCCTGATGCAACCCTGGCGCGACTTGGCGCGAACACCATCTTCAGTTTTACCGAAGGAACACGAAACCTAGAGCTAACCGACGGCGCGATGCTGTTACGCGTGCCGAAAAATGCCGGTGGCGCAAAAATCAACACTGCCGCGGTGACTGCGGCAATCACCGGCACCACTGTGATGCTCGAATTTCATAAGAATTCCTACGTCAAATTCATCGTCCTCGAAGGCACGGGGCGAATCTTTCTTCCCAGTCATCTCGGTGAATCTGTGCTGGTGCGCGCCGGACAAATGCTGATCGCCAAACCCGATGCCAAGAATTTACCCAATCCGGTGGACGTTGACGTTCGCCAGATCAGGAAAACTTCGCGTCTGATCAGAAGCTTTGGAAAAATGGGAAGCGAAAACCTCATCGCACAAACCGAAGCGGCCCAGGATGAAGAGCGGGCCGAGGGCGAGTTGTATGAAACGAATCTCGCGATCTATGGGGGCGGTACCTCAATCATTCTGAATGATCAGGAGCATATTCAGGAGACTCAAATTGCGGCGGAGCAAAACCCAAGCCCGCCCCCAGTCGTAACCCCGAGCCCGCCCCCGGTCGTACCACCAGTCGTGCCAAGTGAGTTTGGACCGCCCGCGACGATTACGTCGCCAAATCCATATCCACTTGGTTCGGACACTCAGATCAATACCGATCCGACAATCGTTTCCAACGGGACGACGAATTACGGCAAGATTTATCGGGACACCCTGACGGACGGCACACGCTCCCGCTGGTTTTTCGGGGCGACCAAAACGTTCGATACCGCTAGTGGCTTCGATACGCCCAATCGCGCCGTCTTTGATCTTAACAACATCGCGGTTTTCAAATTCCAAAACTTGCAATTGATTTCTGATCCTTCGATTTCCACTGCGAACGGGGGGACCACCAGATTGGGGCTGGTTGGCGTTGACGGGATTACCAGCGGACCGCCCGGAGGAAATCTGACGTTCGCCGGCCTGGATTCGGTTCTGCTGGCGACGCAAAATGGCTCGATTGTTTTGGGTAGCGGGATTTCCTTCCAAAACACTCAGAATCTCTTTTTCTACGCACGCGGTGACAACGTAGCGTTAAATCTCGGTTCGCCGATCAGCGCATCGACTAATCTGCTCCTCAATTCCGTAGGCACGGTCCAGGTCAACGGCAACGTCACGGTGGACAGCTTCAATGCGTTTTCGAATGGCGATTTCCTGCAGGGCACCGGGATTGTCACAGCGCAGGACGTGACCATCAATTCCATTGGCGGGAACGTCGCGTTCGATCTCAGCAGATTCGCCAATCTGGCTGGGGGTGGAGGCACTATCACGCTCAACGCAAATGGCTCGCTCACTATAATTCCAAATGGTAGCGACCCCACTACTCGGACCTCAATCACCGCCAATGCTGGAACGATCGACTTCAACAGCTCGTCGCTCTTTCATTTTAATTTCAGTAATTCAGATTTCGTTACCTTGAGTGCGGGAGCAGGTGGAATTCAGGCGCCGAACGTCGAGTTTATCGGGCCAAACCTGACACTGCGCTCAGATAGCGACATCAACCTCTTTGACACCAGGCTTCCGAGTGTGAAGGGCCAGCCAATCTTCTCCGGGCTAATCGATGCCAATGGCTCCATCTTCGCCAATGGCGATATCCAGACTGCAGTCCTGACAGCTGGCGGCGACATCTCAGATGGCGGAATAATCTTCGCTCGCGATATTTCCGCGGGCGGAAATATTTCCGCACATCGAATTATTACTGCCGGCGGATCGATCAATGCCAGTGGAAATATTTCGACCGGCTCTGGCCCCATCGAATTGAGATCCGGCAGCGGCGCGCCCTCCGGCAATCTTACCGCTGGCGGTGACCTTTTTGCCGGAGGCGGTATTTTTTCCGGCGGCGCTCCGACTGCGATAACGGTAGGCGGAAATCTCAGCGCACCGGGCTTGGTTGCCGGCACGGTCAGCGTCGGCGGTGAGATGAAGATCGCAAACATAACAGGAACGTCCGTCTCCGCTGTCGCCGCCAACACCATCACAGCGGGTAGCATTCTAATGGTCGATGCCCCTGCCTTCTTCCCCAACTTTCTTGGCAGCAGTGACCAGAATGGGGTTACGCCGCCTGATTTTACCCTCGCCACCGGTTCTCTCACCAGCGTGGGCCCGCGAATTCCGATCATAAATACGAATGGCACCAGCGCGTTTAGCAACCCGAATTCTAATCCAGGCAGCGGCGGCCTTATTACTTTAAACATTCTGGGCGCAGGCCTGATGGTGGGGCCGCAGGGCGATCTTTCATCAATCACTTCCAATGGCGGTAATTTTAATTTCGGCGGCGCTTACGGAGGAGGAAATGGCGGAACGATTAATATCACCGCTGCCGGTCCGATCACGATCGATTTGCCAATTGAAGCAACGAGCGGCCGCGTTCTTGACGGTACAAGAACGGCCGGCAATGGCGGCGCGATCGCACTCAATTCATTGAATGATGCGGTGGCGATCAATTCGCGCCTGCAAGCTTCCTCGGCCGATCCTGCAATTACTACAGCCCGGCGTCGCAGCGCCAACGGCGGGAACATCACGCTCAGGAGCGGAAAACCGAGTGGTGTTGCGATTAATATTTCCAACACTGGCGAGCTTCTTTCCCTGCTCGATGCGGCTGCGCCCGGCCCCGGTGGCAAAGTGACCATTTTGGCTACCGGCGCCACTAGCAGCGCCAGAGTAAATGGAACTCTTCGCGCTGATCGGGGAACGATTGACATCCGCCACACTGGCGATGCCGGCCAGATTAACCTGGGAGGACCTGGCGCGAGCGACGCCATTGATGCCCATGGTGATGTCATCAAAGTCGCGGCCCTCGGCAACAACGGCGTGCTCACTATCGGCAACGGTCTGCTTTCGGCGGACACGACCTTGAAACTTTATTCGCCTGGCAGCAACGGCACGGTTAATTTTGTAGCCGATGTCACATTGGGCGGGGCGAGCACAAAGATTATTGCCGGAAATACCGTTAACATTTTCAATGGCGTGGTAGTTACAGTAGGTGGCAGCCATCCCGCGAGTGTCTTTACTAATAATGCCAACTACAGCGGCTTTGGCGGGAATGGCTCGCGCAACGGTACCTTTGGCGGAGCAGGCGCAAACAACCCACTGCCGCTTAATCAAGCTCCGCCGCTGGATGGTCCTGGCGGTTAATTGATTCGGTAGGGCGAGACTCCGTCGAGCTGCGGTGATCTTGCTTTAGTTCGAGGCCCGTTCGCGGCTCCGCGGAGCTTCGCCCTACCAAAAGACTCATCGCGCGGCACCTTGGTAGGGTGAGACTCTGTCGAGTCACGGTTCCTTCTTCGCTTGGAAATGTCGGTGGCGCTTTCACGCTTTCGCTTAGATTTTGAAACAACCCATGAAATCGATTTTCAACCGTTCGTTGTCGCGTGCAGGCTTGGTGCTGCTCTTTAGCACGGGCGTGATTTTGCTGCTGACCGCTGCACAAGGAAAAGAGGGCCGCGTCACCCAGGTCGTTCAAGACGTTAAGGTGTTGGCCCCACACGTCGCTGCTCGTCCGGCGCACTTGAACGATAATGTCACGGATGGCAGCGCTGTCCACACTGGCGCTGATTCACGTGCGGAACTTAGTTTTGCTGATTTAACAATTACCCGGGTGGGTGCGAATAGTATTTTTTCTTTCGATCAAGATGGCCGGAACGTGAATCTCGAAAGCGGAGCCATCCTTTTGCGGGTGCCAAAGGATTCCGGTGGCGCGCGTATTCGTAGCAGTGCGCTTACCGTCGGCATAACGGGAACGACGGTGATGTTCGAGTCGCATCCGCGCAATTACAGCAAGCTCATCGTTCTCGAGGGAAGCAGTGAGGCTTGGTTAACGAAACATCCGGGAAAGAAAATTACCGTACATGCTGGCCAAATGCTCATCGTCAAACCCGGCGCGACGCATCTGCCTGACCCAGTCGATATAGATGAAAGTCTCGTTCTCCGCACCGCGAGTTTGATTACCGAATTTCCCCCGCTGCCCAGTCTCGATCTCATGCGCGGCGTTGCTGCGGATCAGAAAAGATCGGGCGGACCACTTTTTAATCCGCTCGCCGACCCAACCGGTATGGGCGCGCGCGATGTGAACGCCTCAACTCGCCCGCCACCGACCCCGCATCGAACTCCGGGCGACGGACAGCGTAAACCGTAAGCCGCGACAATGGCCGCTGTTTGCTGACTGGAGCGGCGACTTCGCTCGCAGGCCGTAGCGCGCAAGCGCGAGGAGGCCAAGTCGCCGAGGGGCTGTGCGCTCCATGGGTGGGTGACTTGGCTGTGGCCCCTTCCAGTTGGAGCTAGTTATTCTTCGCGGGTTAGCGTGAGCTCGTTCGTGCCGGAATAACCAGCGTCTGACCTGCTGCCAATTTCTTCGGATTGTCGATCACGTTACGATTGGCATCGAGAATCTGTTTCCAGCGCGTCGATGTTTTGTAAAATTTTCGTGAGATCGATGCCAAAGTATCGCCACGTTGCACCACGTAAGTTTGCTTCGCGGCCCCTTTCGTTTTCTCAGGGGTGGGTGATTGTTCAATCGCAGCGATATGGGCGCGTCCACGGGCTTCGTCGAGTTCTTTTCGCAACGACAAATTTTCATTTCGTAAACGCGTTGCTTCAGCGCGCGAGATGAGTGCGTCGCCTGAGAGACTGGTCAGAAGCGCGACCTCGTCGCGTTTCACAAAGCCTTTCACATCGTTCGCTCGCGCGCCGTTCGGTGCGATGATCAAATAGCGTTTGAAATGATGCAGCGCGTTTAACGGATCGTTCATTTTGTCGTCGTAAAGCAGTGCGAGCTTGTAATGAACCTCGGCATCGCCCGGTCGGTCTTCCAGCGCGGATTCGTACAAACTGATCGCGCGCGCGAAGTCGCCCGCGGCCGCTTTGCTCTCTGCATATGAGGGACAGAAGGATGAAACGCATCGCGCTTCTGATAACCACAGGTGTGGAGGACTGCAACGCGCAAAGATGACATGGCCACTGGATCCTGCGGCAGTGCCATCATCAGCCGTCTGTGTAGCGAATGAACATTTGAGCGTTGCACATGCAACATCGAAATGTTTACTCGGTTTTCGCCGACGGCTCCTAGTACTTGCGCAACGTCGGGTCGACCTCTTCGCGCCATGCGTCGAGGCCGCCTTCGAGATTAAGCAAATTCTCGAAACCTTCGCGGCGCAGAAACTCGATCGCGCGCGCACTGCGGACGCCAGTCTTGCACATCAGCACCGTCGTTTCTGTTCGTGGAATTTCTGTCAGTCGCTCCGGAATCGAGCCAAGCGGAATCAGTTGCGAATTTGGAATGCGCGCGATCTCAAATTCGAATGGCTCGCGCACGTCGACCAATGCGACCTCGTGGCCACGAGATATCATTTCGTGCAACTGGGTAGCGGAAATTCCTCGAACTCCTGCACAATTCGAACGGCTGCAAAATTGTTCGTAATCAATCGCCTCCGTGATTACCGGTGATTCGCCGCACACCGGACAATTTGGATCGCGGCGAATATTAAATTCACGAAACCGCAGAGTTAGTGCATCAATATGTAAGAGACGCCCGAGGAGATTGTCACCTCTACCGATGATTAACTTGATCGCTTCCAACGCCTGAATAATTCCGATCAAACCGGGGACAACACCGAGAACTCCGGCTTCGGCGCAACTTGGAATGGCCTCCGGCGGTGGCGGCTCTGGGAAGAGGCAGCGGTAACAGGGTCCGCCAAGATGAGGCGCAAAAAGCGAGGCTTGTCCTTCGAACTGGTGGACCGAGCCGTAGATGTTTGGTTTCCTTTCCCAAACGCACACGTCGCTGGAAAGGTAACGCGTCGGCAGATTATCGGAACCATCGATTATGATGTCGTAATCGCGAATCAACTCGACGGCGTTGCTCCCACACAAGCGTGTGGTATAGGTCTCGACCGCGATCGTTGGATTGATGGCAAGCAAACGTGCGCGCCCCGAATCAGTTTTCTCGCGACCAACGTCGCTCGTTCCATGCAAGAGCTGCCGATGAAGGTTGCTGAGATCAACCGTGTCCTGATCAACAATCCCGATCGTTCCGATTCCGGCGGCGGCGAGGTAAAGCGCCGCGGGCGATCCGAGCCCGCCGGCCCCGATACACAACACCCGGGCTTCTTTCAATCGACACTGACCTTCCTCACCCACCTGAGCAAGATTGATTTGCCGAGAGTACCGGAGGAGCTCGTCGGTGCTTAACTGAGCAAGAGCTTCTTTACGGGTGCCGCTTTCGTTCATCCCGGATAATTCTATCACGGTTTCCCAACATCGCGACGGGCCGCGCGAGTAAGGGAGGGCTCGATCCGCCTCATTTTGCGCGCAATAAGGCCCAATTGATTCCGACGACACGCTTGTTCTCGAATCGCTTTAGCGATTTGGGAAAGATCAGATAACGGGCGCGTTGGGCTTGTTTAAAGCCGACGATTCCAAATTCAGTTCCACTCTCGCTTCGTTGAATTGTCATGACACGATTATGCTTAATTTGAGATTGCAGATGTCGATCTGCCGATGGTTTTTGCCAAAGCGTATAAGGGTCCGGACGTCCAGACTTTTCCACGATCTGAGCAAATCGCGCCGTCTTCACGTTCAACAATTTCATCTCGAAAAAAGTCCGCCAGAGAACTACGGCAAAGAAGGTCAGACTACCGTTGCTGCATTCCTGCCCTGGCGGGGTTCGTAAGCCCTCAGTCCATAGCCCCTGACGGAGGAAAAACTTTCGCGCAAGATCATCGTCGTGCAATAGAAACGAGCCAGAGATCAGATGGGAATGACGAAATCCAAAAGTAGTGGCGATGAAGCGTCCTTTTCGGGTTTCGGCTTTATCATCAATTGTTGTTCGTCATCTCCGCTTTCTCTCCGCATTGACAGCACGAGCTGCATTTGGTTGCATCGAAGGCGTGAAATGGCTCGCTCTCTTTGTGTTGCTCACTGTGGAATGCTCTTGCACGACCATCGCCAACCGGCGCGATCTCTACAGCCCGCAGCCGGCACCCGATCTCGATTGGCACCGGCAAACCACGACCACGACAACAACACGCACGGAAGAGGCTGTGTCGGTACCGGTTAACCGTTAACGCGTTGTAGCCGGGGCCCAGCCGATGCGTATTACGCAAAGGGCAAATTGGCTTTGATCCGGGCAAGATCGGTTTCGTGCACGCGACCCACCTTAGCCAGCTGACGTTTTTTCTTAGCGTTCTTGGCTGACATCAGATGGCGCCGCGACGCGCGCGAACGAAGGATCTTGCCCGAGGCGGTCACTTTGAAACGTTTGGCGACCGACTTGCGGGTCTTGCTGCGAGCGATCGACTTAGGCATAGGGCGCGCAAGATAGCGGCGCCTGACTGGGTGACAACTTCTTATTTGCAATGCGTGCTCGGGAACGCAATTGCTTCGTGAAGAGAAAGGGCTCCTTTCCTTATGTGCCGCCGATCTGCCTGGTTTAGGAGCTGATCCATCGTCTTGGGGACGCCGCGAGCCGCGATGAAACCGTGCCTTTGGCCAACTAGACAAGCCGCCTTGAACACAACCGTCGACTTGCGCAGTTATATTAACTTTCGCTATGCGCACCAAACAGTGGCTAAATCGAAGAGCGAGCGCTTCTTGCTGGCTGGTTAGGAAAAACGCGCCAAATAAATTTGCTGCGAGCCGCTTCAATCTCGCAAGATTGTCGCCATGGCTGAGGAGAAGCTTCCGCGTGTCGTGATCGTGGGCGCGGGCTTTGGCGGGCTCGAAGCTGCGAAGAAATTAGCCTGTGAGAAGATTCAGCTCATTGTCATCGACCGGACCAATTACCACCTCTTTCAGCCGCTCCTTTATCAGGTTGCCACCGCCGCGCTCTCGCCGGCTGACATCGCCGCGCCGGTGCGCGCGATTCTGCACAAATGCAAGAACGTCGAAG
>QHRO01000118.1 GCA_003220155.1 Verrucomicrobiota bacterium | reverse complement strand
CATGCGCCGGCTCCTGATCGGTTATGTCATCGGCCTTATTGGTGGGTTGCCACTCGGGTTATTAACGGCCCGCTGGAAAGTTTTTCATGATACCATCGGGACGCTCGCGCTCGGATTGCAAACGCTGCCCAGCGTGTGCTGGGTTCCTCTCGCGCTTCTCTGGTTTGGGCAAACGGAGGCAGCCATGCTCTTTGTCGTAGTAATGGGAACACTCTGGTCGGTCGTGATTGCCACCGATACCGGCGTGCGGCATGTTCCGCCGATTTACCCACGGGCGGCGTTGACCATGGGATCAAAGCGTTTGCACATCTGGCTCAAAGTGATCCTGCCGGCAGCCCTCCCATTTATCGTTAGTGGAATGAAACAAGGCTGGGCTTTCGCCTGGCGCTCGCTCATGGCGGCGGAAATTTTTGTCACAATTCTGACGGGATTTGGACTTGGACAATTGCTTCATTACGGTCGCGAATTGAGTGCCATGGACCAGGTCATTGGCATCATGCTGGTGATTGTTGTCATCGGGTTGCTGGCGGACAAAATCTTGTTTTCCCCGGTTGAACGTTTCCTCCACCGCCGCTGGGGCACTAACCCATGATCCTGCGCCGATCCCATCCCTCCGACAAATTAATCGTGGTCTCACGTCAGATCACTATTCAAAACGAGCTCGGCCTCCACGCCCGGCCAGCCGCAGAGTTCGTCCGCGTCGCGAACGGTTTTCGCGCCGAGATAACCTTGATTAAGGGCGAGCAACGCTTTTCCGCCTCCAGCCTCATCGATGTCCTGCGTGCCAATCTCGATCGAGGTGCCACCGCCATGTTGGAAGCACGCGGAGCCGACGCCGAGGCCGCCATCACTCGCCTGGAAAAATTGCTCATCGAATTCCGCGATCGGAAAGAGGATTAGGCACCGCGTCCGCCGCGATTGAAGCGAAGCGTCAGACGAACCCTTCCCCGCCCAGTTAACAATTCAGTGTCGCACCTGCAACACTCAAATGTTGACTCGGTATTTGTCGATTTAATTGGTCGCGATTCGGGTTACCGCAGTGGCCGCGCCACCAGAATCCCAGTGTCCGAACTGTAACGATAAAGATAATTCGAGAGCCGTGTGTCGATCACGACTCGGCCATAATTATGCGGCGCCGAGGCATGCATAAAGTGGATGGTGCCGTCGGCAGTACGCAACGCCAAGCCGACGTGTGACGTCGCACGCACGGAGGTGTGACGGCCGTCACGTGAGACAATGCCGATGATGTCGCCACTGCGGAGTCGCGATTCGATTGCGGCCACGCGACCCTTGGGAATTTCGTAAAGCGACCGCGAGGAAACCTCCGCTTCCATTTCCGCAAGGGGCCGAAGCAAGCCGCGATTGTGCACGAGGTAGCGATAATGCCGCCAGCCGTTGGTCATTTCCCGGGCTGAATGCGGTACGCTCACACCACCAAGCGAGCGGGTCAGATCGCTAACCAGACCGCGCCGGTCATTGTCGTAAAGCCAATCTTCCAGGTAATGGAGGCGAGAGAGATAATCGCCGGTACATTCGGCGTGGCGGTAACGATCAATCTCGATGTAACGCAATAACTGCGCCGGTGTCCAATTCGTTTCCGGCTCATCCAGCATCCGGGCGAAGGCGAGCGCGGTTTCGAAAAAGGTCCAGCAATCAAGTCCCGTGAAATTGACCGACGGCGACTCAACGCGGTTATCGATTTCGAGCGTGAAAGAGCGGTAGGGCGTTCCGACCATCGCCTGGCCCACCGCTGCAGTCCGTTGTCCAATGGGCAACGCCTTCCAGTTCTCGGCTTTCGCCCGTACGAGGAGTTGTTCGAAGCGGTCCTGTCCTTTGAAGACAGTGCGCATCGGCAATGTGACTGCGCCGCGCGTGGTTGCGCAAATAGCGATGGCTAAGATTGAAATTAAAATCCCGGGACGCATTTGAGAACTCTTTGGCGAGATTAGATAGAGCGCAAGCTGTGCCAGCAAGGAGCGCTCTTCCTCGCCTTCGTCTCGCAACCCTATTCTTAATCTTATTCCTGATCGGGAGGGAAGAATAGGATTAGGAATAAGAATACGATTAGGAATTTCTCCTGACTGGAAGGGGCGAGTTCCAAGTCGCCCTCCTCTTGTAGCCGGGATCAGTGATCCCCGGGCGAGTCGCCATTGCAAATCCCATTAACGCAAATCTTCTGGTGATCGCTCAATAATCGGGGTCCTCTTCACCTTCGTGCGGGATTATCGTGCAGAGGTTACACGCAATGACGACGGGACCGGGCGTTTACGCCTGTCATCCCGAGGCGCGTAGACGCCGAGGGACCTCACAATTATAAATTGCGTCACACAAACGTTGGGCAATTATCCAATAATTGAGGGGGGTCCCTCACTTTCGTTCGGGATGACACCCCGCTCGCAGGTGCTTGCTCCGTTCAATCCCGCATCGCGATGCCGGCTACAACGTGAGCGCACACATATTTACAGATGCGCCCAGCCGGCCCTCGCCGTACATTTTCACGCAATGCACGATTTGTTCGCCAAAACAGAGGCGGAAAACATGGAGCGGATCAGCGCAGCGGCTCCCCTCGCGGCGCGCATGCGTCCACGCACACTCGATGAATTTGTCGGGCAGGAACACATCCTGGCGCCGGGAAAACTCTTGCGTCGCGCAATCGAAGCCGACCGTCTCCCTTCGCTGATTATTTCCGGTCCACCCGGAAGTGGCAAAACAACTCTGGCATATGTCGTCGCCGAGATGACCCACTCCGAGTTCATTCGGTTGAGCGGAGTGGAAAGTAACGTGGCGGAGATGCGCAAAGTAGTTGCCGCGGCGGCAAACCGACTCCGAACTTCCGGCCGCAAAACGATCGTCTTTATCGATGAGATCCACCATTTCAACAAGGCGCAGCAGGATATTTTGTTGCCCGACGTCGAGAGCGGAAATCTGAGGCTAATCGGGGCCACCACTTACAATCCGTACTTCTACGTTAATAGCGCACTCGTCTCCCGCTCGCTCGTTTTCCGACTCGAACCGCTCAGCGTCGAGCAGCTCGAAATTTTGATCGATCGCGCGCTGGTGGATTCCGAACGCGGTCTCGGCAAATACAACGTCAAAATGGACGCGGACGCGCGTTTGCACCTTGCCAAGCTCAGTGATGGCGATGCGCGCAAATGTTTAAACGCCCTTGAAGTGGGGGTGCTAACAACGCCACCTGTGGCATCGGCTGCCAGCCGCGGCAAACCTAAAAGGCAGGCCGGAGAGAAGCAATCCGTGGCGGCCAGCGACCGCGGCGACAACGAACCGCTCATTCACTTCAACCTCAAGGTCGCTGAGGAGAGCATTCAAACCAAGGCGGTCGTTTATGACAAAAAAGGCGATGCGCATTACGACACGATCAGCGCATTTATTAAGAGCATGCGCGCCTCGGATGAAAAAGCCGCGATCTATTGGCTGGCAAAAATGTTGCATGCCGGCGAAGACTTTCGGTTCATCGCGCGTCGCATCGTAATTTTTGCAAGCGAAGATGTCGGGCTGGCTGACCCCGAGGCACTTCCGCTCGCAATCGCGACGCAACATGCCGTTGAATTTGTCGGAATGCCGGAAGCACGGATTCCGCTGGCCCATGCCACCGCTTACATGTGTCGGGCGAAAAAAAGCCGCGAAGCTTATGAATCGTTAGCCGCTGCCAGCGAAGAAATCGAATCCGAACAAACGCAGCGCGTCCCGGAACATTTGAAGAACAAGCATTTTCCAGTGAATCCGGAAGGGTAGGCCTGTCATCCCGAGCGAAGTCGAGGGATCCCGCTGCGAAAGCTTAAAGGTAACTTCCACAGGATCCCTCGACTTCGCTCGGGATGACGAGATTTTAGCTTGTGAAAAAGCAGCAAGCTCTTGCCGCAAGACTACATCCGCGCTTGCGGAATTGGTTTTTTGCTAACTTCCCGGGATTCACCCACGCTCAGGAACTCTGCCTTCCTTCCGTTCTTAAGCGCGAATCGATTTTGCTCACCTCCCCAACCGGAAGCGGGAAGACACTAGCCGGATTCCTCGGGGTGTTCGACGCGCTGGTTCGCGAACTCGAAGCAGGTGCGCTGAAACCGGCTGTGCGCTGTGTCTATGTTTCGCCGCTGCGCGCCCTCGCCTACGACATCGAGAAAAATTTGAAGGCGCCAATCGCCGGCATGGGTCTGGAAGAGGAACTGCGCATTCATTTGCGCACCGGCGATACGACCGTAAGCGAACGCACAAAATTTCGGAACAAGCCGTCACATTTTCTCGTCACTACGCCTGAATCACTGGCCATTCTGTTGGCGCAGCAAAATTACGTGCAACATCTCGCCCACACCGAATTCGTGATCGTCGACGAATTGCATTCCTTCGCCGGCAACAAACGCGGCGCCGATCTAAGTATTTCGCTCGAGCGATTGCAAATGCTGCGCGGCAAAAACAATCTTTGCCGCATCGGTCTTTCTGCGACGGCCGCGCCGCTCGATTTGCTGGCCCAATTTCTTGTTGGCAAAAATCGGCCCTGCCGCACCGCCGAAGCGCGCATTGAGAAGGAACAAATTGTGGACGTTTTTTCTCCAATCCGGCGCGACCCCTACCCGCCGTCCGGTTACACGGGCGCGCGCCTTTACGCGGAATTGGCGCAACTGATTCGTTCGCGGCAGTCGGTCATCGTTTTCAGCAACGTTCGTTCGGCGGCAGAACAAATCGGTTTGCGTTTGCGCGAGCAGCTGCCGGAATTGGTTGACGCGATCGAAATTCATCACGCTTCGCTCGATCGCAGTGTGCGGCTCGACGTCGAAGATCGTTTGAAGAATGGAGAACTGCGTGCCGTCGTCTGCTCAACCAGCCTTGAGCTCGGCATCGATGTTGGCGCGGTTGATCTGGTTGTGATGGTGGCAACGCCCAAAGGGGTTTCGCGTGCGATCCAGCGCATCGGACGCTCCGGACATTCGTTAAACAAAAATAGTCACGGAATTCTGGTCGCAACCAATGTCAACGATCTGGTGGAAGCAACCGTCACCGCGAAGCTCGTGCGGGAGCGCGCGCTCGATCCAATCGAAATCCTGGACAAGCCTTTTGACGTCGTCGCGCAACATATCGTTGGCACTGTCGCCCTGGCCCCGGCCTCAGCCGATTCGATTTACCAATTGATCACGCGGGCGCGGCCATTTCACGATCTTACCCGCGAAGAATTCGACCGCCTTTTGAATTATCTAGAGGGCGGTGGCGAAGCTTTGGCGCAGCAATACCGCGGCGTCTTCGGGAAGATTTCGGTGAGCGAGGACGGCATGGTCTCACTGGCGCATCCGCGCGTGGCGCGCGAGTTCCTAGTCAACATTGGAACGATCGTCTCCGAGGGATTTGTCGATGTGATGTTGAAGCGGCGGCGCCTCGGTTCCGTCGAAGAAGGGTTCATCAAGGGGCTGCAAATCGGCGATCTTTTCGTACTCGGCGGCCGGGTCGTGCGACTAATCGATACCGGCGTGCAGGAAGCGTTTGTGGAGCGGGCCGACGGACAGTTGCCGACCATTCCCCGCTGGAACGCGGCCAAGATGCCGCTCACTTCGGGAGTCGCGCGGGCGGTACGACAGCTACGCGCCGATCTGGCGCATCAACTCCGCCAGGAAAGTGACGCGTTTTGCGTCGATTGGCTGGTGGAGCAGTACCAGATCTCGTTAGCAAATGCTCAGGCGATGGTGGAACAATTTCGCGCCCAGCTCGCGGTATCGGACGTGCCGACCGGCGATTCGATGTTGATCGAACTGTATCGCGATGACGATTTTTCCCATTACTTTTTCCATGCCCTCATCGGCCGCAGCGCTAATGATGCGCTTTCACGTATCGTGGCCTGGCGCATGAAAAACCGCAGCGGCGGCAACGCCCTCGTCACAATCGACGACTCCGGCTTCCTGCTGACGCTGCGGCGGTTCCAGGAGCTGACGCTAGAGGATTGGCGGCTCTGTTTCGAGCGCGAAGCGGCGGAAGAGGACTTACGCCTGGCCTTGCGCGGATCGGAACTGGTGAAATGGCAATTCCGCGGCGTCGCCCAAACCGGATTGATGGTGCCGCGCAATTACCCGGGTCAGCAGCGCGCGCGCAAACAGATGCACTGGAGCACGGAAACAATTTTTCGAGTGCTGGAAGCGCACGAACCAGATCATCCCCTGCTTGAGGAAGCTTATCGGCAGGCAACCCAGATTTTTCTCGATGCGGAAGAAGCCAACACCTTTCTCGACCGGGTCCAGCATTTCGACTGGCAATTGCGCGAGGTGCCAGTGGTCTCGCCCTTTTCTTTCCCGATTTATGCCAGCAAAATCAAAGAAACCATGATGCTGGAAGATCCGACCGTGGCAGTGGAGCGAATCTACCGCGAGTTGTATGCGCGGGTGCGGCAAATCGCGACAGCTAACGATAATCGGACAACTGCCACAGTCAGATGACGAAGTTCAAGGATCATTTCTCAGGTCACGCCGTCGAGTACGCAAAGTTTCGCCCGCACTATCCGGACGAACTGTTCGAGTATCTCGCCTTGATTTCGCCGCGGCATGAACTGGCCTGGGATTGCGCCACTGGCAACGGCCAGGCGGCGGCGGGATTAGCCCGCCATTTCGATCGTGTAATCGCAACCGATGCCAGCGCGCAGCAAATTGCGAGCGCGGAGCCAAACGACCGGATCAGCTACCGGGTCGCGCCGGCGGAAACGAGCGGGATTGATTCAGCTTCAGCGGACCTGATTCTGGTCGCCCAAGCACTGCATTGGTTCGATATCGATAGGTTTTTCAAGGAGGCAAAACGAGTCTTGAAAGAAAACGGTGTTCTGGCGATCTCGAGCTATAACGTCTTGGAGATCGCTCCGGAAATCGACGCGATCATTTGGGAATTTTATCGCGAAACGACCGGACCCTTCTGGCCGCCCGAGCGTGAGTTGGTTGAAACTGACTACAAGGACATCAAGTTTCCATTTGCAGAACTACCGCCGATTCGTTTTGAGATGCGTGAGCGATGGAATCTCTGTCAGCTCGCCGGCTATTTGCGAACATGGTCAGCCACGCAAAAGTTTATCGCCGTCCGGGGCTTTGATCCCGTCGACTCAGTCGCGGAGGAATTAGGGACGGTTTGGAAAGATCCCGAAGAGGTGCGCGAAATAAAATGGCCACTACATCTACGCGTGGGCGTTTTGCAAAGGCGATGATCGGTTCACTGAGACCGCCGACGATCGCCTGCGCTCATGCTCATGCTCCTACTCAAGGAATTCTTCCGAGCAGGAGCATGAGTATGATTATGAGCATGAGTAGAAAGGAAAGAGGCGGGCCTTGCGACCCGCCCCTCCCCTGTCTTTGAGCAGCTTCTCCTTAGCTATTGCTCTGTGACACAACCCTTAGTTGCTCTTGTTTTGAGAGACAACTTCGTTCAACTTGAAGATCGGTAAGAACATCGCGATCACGATACCGCCCACGATTACGCCGAGGAAAACGATCAACATTGGTTCAATCAAAGAGGTGAGCGCATCGAGCATCGCTTCGATTTCTTCGTCCCAAAAGTCCGCCATCTTCTCGAGCATGGTGTCGATCTTGCCGGTGGCTTCGCCCGCTGCGACCATGCGCAGGAGCATCGGCGGGAAAATGCTTTTGCGTGAAAGCGAGACGGAAAGATTGTCGCCTTTTTCCACGTCGGCGCCAACTTCCTTGATGCTGGTTTCGACCACGTGATTGCCGGAAGAGCCACCGACGATATCGAGGACTTCCAGGATTGGAACGCCGCTACGGATTAACTGGGCAAAGGTCCGCGCAAAACGAGACATGCAAATCTTATGAACGAGCGGTCCGAAAACCGGCAGCTTGAGCTTCCAACGGTCCCAAAGCTGTTTGCCGCGAGTCGAACGCAAAAATGTGCGAACACCGAAGAACGCGCCTGCCATGGCAGCGAGAAGGATATACCACTCCCCGCGGACAAAATTACTGACATCAATAAGAAATTGGGTCGGCGCGGGAAGTTTGGCGCCAAAATCAGCGAAAATTTCGCCGAAGATCGGGACAACTCGCACGATCAGGAAAGTGGTGATGGCAAACGCGATGCAGACCACGATGACGGGATAGGTCATGGCCGATTTGATTTTCTTGCGCAGACGCGCGCTCGCTTCGAGGAATCCGGCCAGGCGATCCAGAATTTCGGCGAGCAAACCTCCATGCTCGCCCGCTTTGACCATGCTGATAAAGAGCCGATTGAAAACGCGGGGATGTTTGGCGAGCGATTCATGGAATGTTTCGCCACCTTGCACCCGCGCTGTGATATCGCTGATAACGGCCCGCAACGCTGCCTGCCTTCTCGGATCAGCCTGTTCGTACAAAGCGGTCAAAGCCTGCACCAGCGAAATACCCGCCTCGATCATGGTCGAAAGTTGCCGGGTAAAGAGAACAAGATCGGTCTCTTTTACTTTAGTGGATTTCTTACGCGAGTGCCTGGCCGTTGCTTTACGCTGCAGAGAAAGCACCATCAGGCCGCGGCTCATCAGGCTGGTCACAGCGTTGTCTTCGTTGAGGGCTTCCTGAATGCCAGACACGATCCGTCCGGCAGCGTCACGCGCTTGATAGGAGAAGGTGATCATAAGGAGGTAATTATGAAAATCGTAGCAGTTACGGTGCCAATGCTTTTCGCGATATCCACCGACAGGCCAATCATAAGTGACTCTAAAATAGTAGCTTACGTGTGACGGAATTTGCCCGCATTTCACCCAGCTATGCCCTCTGGCATACCTATGATCGAAAACTTAAAGCAGAACTCTTTTCTACCGCCCTCGTAGCAGGAAATGAGCTCACCGTTATTGATCCAATCGCACTCCTACCCGCACACCGGATAGAACTGGAATCGCTCGGCCGCGTTGCCAGGATCGTTATCACAAATGCGAATCACGCGCGCGATGCTACCACGTTCGCTAACTAAGTGCAGAACTTCCACATAGTCACAGCTTGCAGGTCGCCCATGCTATCGGCCGCTTGCTCGTTATTCGAATCGAAGGCGCCGCGGAGGGCGAATTCGCCCTTTATCATCCGGATGACGCGGGCACACTGATAGTGGGTGACGCGCTCATCAATTTTGACCCCCATGGTTTCACCTTGTTGCCCCGAAAATATTGCACCAACCAAAAACAGATGATCCAATCACTACGCAGACTTCTGGATCTCGATTTCGCTCGGATTTTTTTTGCCCACGGAAATCCCATCATGATTCGAGCGCGTGAGCAGCTCGAATCATTGCTCGATTCATGAACGAGCGAGAGGTGCTTCACGATTTCGCTGTGACGCAAAATCGGGGGGGCGCGTTCGCGCGGTTTCTCCGGCTCATTCGCTTTTCCCATACCATTTTCGCCCTACCCTTTGCCCTCGCTGCCCTGGTCGTGTCAGCTAATGGGCGGCCCAGTCTCAAGATCGTGCTGCTAGTCCTGGGATGTATGATCACGGCCCGCAGCGCGGCGATGCTTTTCAATCGCTTCCTTGATTGGGAGATCGATCAGCGCAATCCGCGGACACGAAGTCGCCATCTGCTCGCGACCAAGAACATTATTTTCATTTGCCTTATCTTCAGCAGCGGCCTTTTTGTTTTTTTTGCGGCATATATCAATCGGCTGACTTTCGTGCTTTCGCCAATCGCGCTTGGCATCATTTTTTTCTATTCAGTCACCAAACATTTTACTGACGCGACGCACTTTTTTCTCGGTCTCGCCCTCGGGATTGCACCAGTCGCGGCCTGGATCGCGCAAACGGGCCAGGTGGAATTGCCGCCGCTCGTCCTTGCCCTTGGAGTCGTTTGTTGGGTTAGTGGCTTTGATTTGATCTATGCCACTCAAGATTACGACTTCGATCGGCAGGAGGGACTGCACTCGCTGGTGGTTCGGCTCGGTGTAGGGGCCAGCTTGCGGCTCGCGCAGCTTCTCCATTTCTTAATGCTGCTGGCGTTGATTGCTTTCGGGATCATGGCGAAGCTCGGCACGATTTATTTCGCCGCGATGATTCCGATCGCGGCCGCACTCTTTTACGAGCATCGCAGCGCACGCCAGCTTCATGATCTTGCCGCGATCAATCGGGCCTTCTTCAATTCGAATGCGTTCGTGAGTGCGATCTTTCTCGGAGCAGTTTGCGCCGATCGCCTGTTGTAGCCGTGGGCCCTCGGCCGCGGCCAACGACCGCGGCTACAATCGTTTTTCGGACGCGGGCATTGGCCCTTACATCGCGTTCAACATCGCGACACGAGGCGCGTGTCGCCCACCCTCGAACTCGGTAGTTAACCACACCCGCACAATTTCCAGCGCGAGATTTTCTTCGATCAGTCGCTCACCCAAGGAAAGGACGTTGGCATCGTTATGTTTCCGGGAAAGCTGCGCGCTTTCCAAATTCCAGCACAGAGCGCAACGCACCCCGTGCACTTTGTTGGCAACCATCGCTTCGCCGTTGCCAGAGCCACCAAAAACAATTCCACGTTCGCATTCGCCGCGCGCAACCGCCTCCGCGGCGGGTCGAATGAAAAGCGGATAATCTACCGGCGGCTCGGCCGCGAACGTACCGAGATCCTTCACCTCGTGTCCAAGCTGGCCGAGGAGAGCCTTTACCCTTTCTTTCAATTTGAAACCGGCGTGATCGGACCCGAGCGAAATCTTCATCGCCTTGTTTAGCCGGATTTTTCACGGCCGTGCAACTGCGCAAGTTGTTCCCAAATTTCTCGTTCGCGTTCGCTTAATTTTTTCGGCACCGAAATTTGCGCTACGACATACAAATCACCGCGCTGGCCCGAAACGCCCGGCAACCCTCGCCCTCGCAAACGAAAACGCTGACCGCCTTGCGTGCCTGGCGGTAATTTCAAACGAGCGCTTCCCTCCAGCGTCGGCACGATGAGTTGATCGCCCAGGGTCGCCTGCCATGGCGCAATCTTCACCTCGTGCACAAGATCGCTGCCCTCGACCGAAAAATCGGGGTGCCGCGCCAGTCGCACCCGCAAAAACAAATCGCCGCTCTTTCCACCGCGCTCGCCGGCCTCGCCCTGGCCCGCGAGACGAATGCGCTGACCTTCGCGCACACCACGTGGAATTTTTACCTGATACGTTTCCGTTTTTTTAGAACCGGCGCGGCGTAACGAAACTTGTCGGGTCGAACCATGCAACGCTTCCTCCAGCGTGACCATGATGTCGGCTTCGACATCGCTCCCGCGCTCCGCCATGGTGCCGCGCTGTCCGAACCCGCCGAAGGCCGACCGACCACGACCGCCCCCGAAGAATGCCTCGAAAAAATCGCTGAACCCGGTCCCGCCGAACTCAAATTCGACACCACCATTTTCCCCACTGCCCCAGCGAAATCCGCCGGGTTGTCCGCCACCCCACTGCGGGGGCGGCTGAAACCCGCCTGGCTGATTCCAATTCTCGCCCAGTCGGTCATATTTCCGGCGCTTCTCCGGATCGCTTAAGACTTCGTAAGCCTCGTTGATCTGCTTAAATTTTTCTTCGGCCGTCTTCTTGTCCTTCGCAACGTCGGGATGATATTTGCGAGCGAGTTTTCGAAAGGCGCTCCGGATTTCATCCTCACTCGCCGTTTTCGATACGCCAAGGGTTTCGTAGTAATCGCGAAATTGTACCGCCATTGCCGTTGAATCTCATCGCAGGCTCCGCATTCGCAACTCTTGTCCGGGCGCTTTAAGCCGTCCGTCACCCCGAGCGAAATGCCAGTCCAACTCGGACCGAGCGTTCCCGGGCGTAACCTTCAAGGTATCCCTAAAAGCTCATTGTAGCAGCGTTCTATGAGCGCCGAATCTAATAATCTCCGCGGTCATAGACCGCCGCTACAGCGAAATCGGGCGTCGTGGTACGGATTCGTTGTCTCGCGGTCGAAATGTTTCCGTGCCAGATTCTCGAATGCCCGAGCTCGGAAAATTTCTCGTCATCCTCGGAGCTGTGATCATTGTTCTTGGCCTTCTGCTCTGGGGCGGCGTTGGCACCGGCTGGCTCGGACGTTTGCCTGGCGATATCCGCATCGAACGCGGCAACAGCGCATTCTATTTCCCAATTGTCACCTGCATCATTATTAGCATCGTGCTGAGTCTGATCTTTTCGCTCTTCCGGCGGTAGGGTGACGCTCTTCTCTCGTCGGCTCGAGAGAGTCTCGCCCTACCAAGGAAAAACCAATCAATCGCCCGTTTCCTAATGCCCTCGCGTCGGCAAAAATTGGAAAATCACGTCGCACGCCTTCGCCGTTGCCGGCGTTGTCCGCGAGTCATTCCCCCGCCCGTCTCGGGCGGTGCCATCGTCAGCGGCGTGATGGTGATCGGACAGGCTCCCGGCGTGCGCGAACCGACACGGAAAAGGCCGTTTGCTCATACTGCTGGTAAAACCCTCTTTCGCTGGTTCGAGGAATTCTGCGGCTTTGATGAACCCACCATGCGCTCCCGCATCTATTTTGCCGCCGTCATTCGCTGTTTTCCCGGCAAAGCGCCCAGCGGAAGCGATCGTGTTCCCGCACCAGATGAAATTCGCAACTGTTCCGCTTGGATGAATGCCGAGTTTGAAATTCTACGACCGCGACTTGTTATTCCCGTTGGCCGCCTTGCCATCATGCAATTTATCGATTGCAAAAAGCTCGACACCGTCATTGGCTGTTCATTTCTCGTTAGCCGTGGGGAAGTGAGTTTCGATTTGATTCCGTTGCCGCATCCAAGCGGTGTCTCACCCTGGCACAAAATTTCGCCCGGGCGCGAACTGCTTGTTCGCGCAATGAAGAAAATCGCGCGTCATCCCGCCATGCGCGCGCTGCGGTAAGGCTGCGCATGCTACGGCTTTTCCCTCCGTCATCCCGAGTCCGGCAGCTACCGGATCGATGGATCCCGCATTGCAAAACTGTCATTCCGAGCTGCGCAGACAGCGAGGAACCCCCAAAGTCCGGAAGTATTTCGAACCTTGTGAGGTCCCTCGCTTCGCTCGGGATGACGGCGCTTTGAAAGAAATCGATCAATTTCATGCGCACGCCTTAGCAAGGCTTCGACATGACGAAGCTAATATTCCTAAAAAATTCCTGCTTTCCCGAGTTCATGATCGGCCTTTGTTGCAGTGATGTCAGAAAAGATTCGTGTTACGGTCTGGGGCGAGAATGTGCACGAGCGCGAGAACCCGCTCGTCGCCAAAATCTATCCCGATGGCATGCATCACACGATTGCCGATGCCATATCGGAAGGTGGCGATTGCAAAGTGCGCACCGCGACGTTGCAAGAGCCTGAGCACGGATTAGCCACCGGCGTTCTCGAGAGTACTGATGTTCTGATCTGGTGGGGCCACGCCGCACACGGTAAAGTATCCGACGCCATCGTCGAGCGCGTCCTGGCGCGAGTGTGGCAGGGAATGGGTTTCATCGCGCTGCACTCGTCGCATTACTCGAAACCATTCATGCGGCTGATGGGTACGAGTTGTTCCATCATCTGGCGCGAAGCCAGCGAAAAGGAACGGCTCTGGGTTTGCAACCCGGCCCATCCTATCGCCCGCGGGATCGATCGCTATTTCGAAATCGAGAATGTCGAAATGTACGGCGAACCGTTCGCCGTGCCGACGCCCGATGAGATTGTTTTCATTTCCTGGTTCGAGGGCGGGGAAGTTTTCCGCTCCGGTTGCACTTGGAAACGCGGCAACGGCAAAATCTTTTACTTTCGTCCCGGCCACGAGGCCTATCCCATCTATTACAATAAGAGTGTCCGGCTGGTTCTGCGCAATGCCGTTCGCTGGGCCGCAGGCGATGGCGTGAAGTGGATCGACAGTTGCCCGCAAATCTCCGCCAAAGACGCCCCCGAACCGCTCGAGATTAAGGGTCCCAAAATCCACAAAGAAGGCGAAGCGGGCTTTCGCTAATTTCACGCCGATATCT
>QHRO01000117.1 GCA_003220155.1 Verrucomicrobiota bacterium | reverse complement strand
AAAATCACATGCGACACACCTACTATCACAGCCGGCTGATTCACAGATCCGGTTCTGTTTCGATCATGACCATATTTTTTCCTTTCCGAGTTCCACTTTCCGGTTTCCGCTCTTGGAATGCGACTCGGTTATCTCTATTCGCGCTACCCCGTCCTCTCGCAAACGTTTAGCGACGCGGAAATGCTCGAGCTGGAGCGACGCGATCATAAAATTGTGCTCGGCTCGCTTTATCCGCCCAAGACGGCGCTGCGTCACGAGTATCTGACAAGACTGCGTGCGCCAATTCGCTACGCACCATCGTCACGCGATCTCGATGCTCTGGCGCGAAAAGCGAAACGCAAAGGGCGCTGGCCCACAGAGCTCGTCGCGCAACACGAAAAAAAATACGGGCCCGAATACAAGGCGGCGTTGCGTGCGCGGAACGCTCTTTTTTTTGTCGAGCTCTTCGAGCGCGAACGGGTGCCCCATTTTCATGTCCATTTTGCCAATCGCGCCGCGCACACCGCCATGTTCGTGAGAGCAATCAGTGGAATTGCCTTCAGCATGACTGCGCATGGTCAGGATTTTATGAGCGATCTCGGCAATGACGAATTGTTGCGCGAACTTTGCGCCAGCGCGGAGTTTGTCGGTGCTGAAACCGATTACAGCCGTGATTTGCTGGCGGCGCGTTGCCCGGAATCATGCAAAAAGATTTTTCGCGTTTACAACGGGATCGATCTCAACCGCTTTCCGCGGAAGGAGGTGCTTCCGCCCGTCCCGAGACGGGCAGAAGCACGTCCCTCCAAAATTCGATTCCTTAGCGTGGGACGTTTTGTCGCCTTCAAGGGCTTCCATTTCCTGATCGACGCCTGCGCGGAATTGCAAAAACGCGGATTAAATTTCGATTGTGAAATAATCGGCGAGGGTGCTTTGGCCGAGGAACTGGAGCAACGCGTCAGCCGGCAGAATTTGCGTGAACGAATTCATTTTGCTGGCGAGCAATCGCAAAATTACGTCCTGACCGCGTTGCATCGTTGCGACATTTTTGTCCTCGCTTCCGCGCCAGACGAACGCGGCGCGAGCGACATTTTTCCGACAGTCATCGCAGAAGCGATGGCGACTGGAAAGCCAGTCGTTTCCACCACCGTCGCTGGAATTCCAGAACTCGTTGCGAATCGGGAAACTGGTTTGCTCGCTCCGCCGCGCGATGCGCGGGCATTAGCCGATGCGATGGAGCAGTTCGCACGCGATGAAAATTTGCGCGCCGATTTCGGCCGTGCCGGCCGTTTACGCATCGAGCAGAAATTTACAATCGAGAAAACGATCGAGCCGTTGCTTGAGCGTTTCGAACTCGTCATGTCTTCGGTTTGACCGCGCGCCGAATTCTGTCAGGAATGAGCCGATGACAAAAAAAGCGATCTTGCTCGCGGGCGGGGCGGGGACTCGCTTGTTTCCGCTGACCACCATTGTCTGCAAACAACTGCTCCCAGTTTACGATAAACCGATGATTTGTTATCCACTCGCGACGCTCATGCTTGGCGGGTTGCGGGAAATCTTGATCATTTCCACGCCAAAAGATCTGCCGATGCTGCGCGAATTCTTGGGCGACGGCTCGCGCTTTGGTATCGAACTCGAATACGCAGAACAACCAAAACCGGAAGGAATCGCGCAAGCGTTTTTGATCGGCGCAAAATTTGTGGGAGTCGCCGGGGCATCGCTAATTTTGGGCGACAACATCTTTTACGGGAAACTCGATTTCTACCGCGAGGCGCTGGCGCTCGAGCGCGGCGCCTGCATTTTCGGTTATCAAGTGCGCGATCCACAGCGTTATGGTGTCGTGGAATTCGACAACGCCGGCAAGGCGATCAGCCTCGAAGAAAAACCGAAGCATCCGCGGAGCCAATTCGCTGTGCCCGGACTTTACATTTTCGACGATCGAGTGGTGGAATTTTGTCGGGAGCTGAAACCTTCAGGGCGCGGCGAGATCGAAATCACGGATTTGAATTTGCAATACCTCAAGCAGGGCGACCTGCGCGTGAAACAACTCGGGCGTGGCATCGCCTGGCTCGATACCGGGACACCGACGAGCCTGCTGGAGGCGGGCAATTACATCGCCACGATCGAGCATCGTCAGGGAATGAAGATCGCGTGTCTCGAAGAAATTGCGCTGCGGATGGGATTCATCGACGCACGGAAGCTGACCGCATTGATCGATCGCTTACCCAAAGGCGAGTATCGCGAGTATTTACAGCGGGTTGCAGATGAGGGACCGATGCGCGCCTGAGTTAGAGCGGCTGTTCTTTTAGCAGATGATTTGTATCGGCTAATAGCTTGGTAATCGCATCGGCGGTGGTTGCGTCATAGTAGCCACGAATCTGCCCGCGCCGATCGACCAAAATCATGCGCGTGCTGTGCAGTGGCTCGGTACTGCTACTGCTGCGATCAGCCGCCGCGAGTTTGAATCCATGCTGCGACAAATTGTAAATTTCTGATTTTGGTCCGGTGAGAAAATCCCAACGGCCGGGCTGGGCCTGCAAACGGCTGGCGTATTCGCGCAACTGCGCCGGAGTGTCTTTATCAGGATCCACCGTGAAGGAAATGAAATGCACATCGGTTTTCTCGAGCGGTTTTTGCATCTCACTCATTCGACTGCTGATCATCGGGCACGGACCGGGGCAGGTGGAGTATATGAAATCCGCGATCCAAATTTTGCCGGCGAGATTGGAACTGCCGAAGGGTTGCCCATCCTGATTGACTAACTGAAATGGCGGAACCGCGCCGTAGCCCTGGATTTGGCGACCTGCCAGCCGTTGCACTTCAACGTGACGCAACCAGAGCATCGACGCACCGATCACGAGCGGAAAAAGAATGAGCACCAGCATAGCTGCTCGCGATTTGCGCTGGGTCGCTGGATTCGATGAAACAACAGTGGCTGTCACAATTTGGTTAACATTAATACAGCAAACAAAAGCGGCAGATAAATTATTGACGAGAAAAAGAGGAGTCGCGCGTTGCCGGTGTTGCCAGCGCGATGAAAACGCATTGCCACCGCGGTGAAAAGTCCTCCCAGGATTATTTCGGCCAACAGATAAATTGAATTTGTCATGCCGATAAACGCCGGGGTTCCCGCGATCAACAACAGGAGCATGCAAAAAAGGACGGCCTGACTGGCGCTGCGAACCCCCGTTTCATCGTCGCTCGAGAGCATGCGAAATCCGGCCCGCTCGTAATCCCGACGACAAAGCCAGGCGATGGCAAAGAAGTGCGGGATTTGCCATACAAAAACGATCGCGAACAAAGTCCAGGCCCCGAAATTGAGCGAGTCGCGGGCCGCCGCCCACCCGATCAGAGGCGGAAGCGCGCCTGGAATGGCGCCGATCAAAGTGTTGGTGTTGGTAACGCGTTTCAGCGGCGTGTAAGCAAAAATGTAAATGACCACAGTGAGAGCGGTAAGAATGGTCGCGAGAAAATTTGTGGTTACGGCGAGATAAATAATCCCGATAAGCGCCATAAAACACCCCAAGATTAAAGCGCTACCCGCTCGCATTCTGCCGGCCGGCACCGGCCGCATCCGCGTGCGCGACATTAAGGCATCGAGATCGCGCTCCCACCACTGATTTAGCGCGGACGCGCCGGCAGCGGCCAGGGCCGCGCCCACTAGGACGTTAGATAACCGAACGAGATCGACCGAACCACGCGTTCCTACGTAAAAACCGACCCCGGTGGTAACCAGCACCAAAAATGTCAGCCGCGTTTTGATCAACTGCGAGAAATCGGACAATCTCCCGTGCTCCGGGATTTGCGCCGCTGAAGCTTCAACAGCGGGCTGCTGGTAATCCGCGCTTTTCATGCAATGACCGGATCAGATTTTCCCTGACGCGATAAAGAAAATGCGAAGGCCGTTTCGCTTTGACGAAAGCAAAATGCGCAAATGACCGCGCCGAGACCAAGCATGGTTGCGCCTACAGCCACATGCGTGGTCGCCACGTCAGCGGCTTTGTTGCTCCAGATCGTCCAGGCACCGAGGATAAGTTGGACCAGAACACCGATGAGCCAGGCGGTGGAGAGCCCGCGCAACGGAGAAATTTTCTCGCGATGCGCGGAAACGAAAAACCAAATCACTCCAATGGCGACGAGAACGGCGCCGAAACGGTGCGCCATTTGCAACCAGATTTGCGCGGCGGAAACGTCGGACATCCCAATGGTGTCGCGCGCGGCGTTAATTTTTGCGATTGCGGGTGCGCTGGTATCGGGAAGCCATTGACCATAGGCGGTCGGGAAATCGGTGATAGCAAGATCGCGATGCTGATGCCGCATCGTCGCACCGAGCGTGAGTTGAAGATAAATGAACGTGGTCGTTACCAGCGCGACGCGCAATGATTTGCCGCGGTCAGCGACCGCGGCTACAGCGCGCCAGGATCGCGAAGTCACCAACGCGATGATGACAATTAAACCGAAGAAGGCCTGCGCCAGGCAGGCATGAAAGATTCCGATTTCATCTTTCAGCATCGTCACGCGCAAACCACCGAGAACACCTTGCAAGATGACGCCACCAACCGCGGCAATCCCGAGCATACGAACCCGACGGCGTGGATCTGCGAACCAAAGCCACGCTGCCAGGATAATTGTAAGAAATCCGACAGTGGAAGCGATCAAACGATGAGTGTGCTCAAAAAAAATCCCGCCGATCCATTCCGAAGCGGGAAAGAGAAACATGTTGTACCCGAAAGTGGTCGGCCAATCCGGGACCGCGAGACCCACGCCTTTGCTCGTGACCATGCCGCCGCTGCAAATCAGGAGCAGCGTGGCGAAGGCGGTGAACCAGGCGAAGCGGTTTAGCCATGACATCGATTTTGGCTCAGATCTGACGTTCATTGAAACAGCTAAAGATTAATCGTAGATGCGGCGCGCACAAAATTCCGGGTCGCTCTGCCTCCGCTCTGGGGAGCGCGGGCTGCTAGCCCGCAGTTGCCGGCAGCCTGGCGGCAACATTTGATTGCACGCGCTATTGATTTGAATTTTCCAAACAGTCTCGGCAGGCTGCCGAGACTTGCGGGCTGGCAGCCTGCGCTCCCCGGAATCACGCAAACCGTCGCCGCGGTGTTCCAGGTAGCGCACGCGTCTCGCGTGTTGGCGATGACGTCTCGTCATCGCGGACTTCTCCGGAAAAGATTGTTTTGGCGAGTCGCCAAAACCAACACGCGAGACGCGTGCGCTACCCCGGGCTCGCTGACGGCGAGGGCGCGGGCTGATTGCCGGCTGGCGGTGCTGCCTGATTCGCTGGATTGGGTGCGCCGGGCGGCGGCACGGTTCCAGGTGATGATCCCGGCGTCGGCGGCGGCGGAGCAGCCTGCGACTGGGCGGCCATCTCAGCGCGCTCTTTCAACCACGCTTGATAATCCTCCGGCGTATCGACGACGACACTGCCTTTCATACTATAATGTCCGAGACCGCAGAGTTGTCCGCAGATCACCTCGTAGGTGCCGACCTTGATCGGTTTAAACCACATCGGAATGATCGAGCCAGGAATCGCATCTTGGGCGATGCGCATGTGCGGCAGACAAAAATTGTGGATCACATCCTTGGAGGACAATTCAATAATAACGGAGCGATTAACCGGAACATGTAATTCGCCCGGAACAACGATATCATCCTTGGCCGCCGGATCGTTGTTATCCAAACCAAGCGGATTGGAATTGCTCACGAGGTTGAGATCGCGCCGACCAAAGATGCCGTCGGGACCGGGAAGATGGTGCGTCCAGTTGAATTGCTGCCCGACCGTGTGGACAAGGATGGCATCGCGGGTTTCGGGGAATTGATTTACGCGTTTGGCCCACAACGGCACAGCGAAGCCAATTAGGAGCACGGCTTCAATCAAGACCACTACAAATTCCAAATGAGTGGAAATGCCGCTTGTCACACCCTCGTGATCGGCCACGGGATGGCGGCTACGGTGATAACGAAACAGAACATACAGGAAAAAGACCAGCCATCCGACGAAGAGCGCGCCCATGAACCAATGGCAAAACTCCAGGATGTGATCGATCTGATAGCCGTGTTCGGAGGCATTCGGCGGCTGGCCGAAGAATTCGTTGATCAAAGCAAGCCTACTCATATCGCGACAAATCTTCCTCGATCAATTGCTCATACGGTTCCAGCGGATGGCGAGCGCAACGCCAGAGATGAAAGCTGAAGGCGCCGATTCCGCCCAACACGGACATAACGATGAACATTAATGCCCAGATTGCGATCGCGAGGTGCTGCACATTTGCCGGAGGGGGACCGCCAACGTCGGCATAATTTCCGAAGCAGGTCGAGCACGCGAAGGTTTGCATCACCGACGCACAAACTAAAACAGCAGAAACCAAAATCGCTTTCATGTGATCAAACGCAGCCGTTTCATTTTCCGATAGAACAATACGCCGTAAACAATCAACACCACGGCCGAGACAAACGAGGCGATCGCCCCGGTCCGATAAATCGGCTCGCCCACGGTCAAATCGACCCAAACGCAATAGCAGCCGATTCCCAACGCCAGCAGGGTCGAGAAGACAATAAAAACAATGTGAAAACCTTTGATCGACATTAGCGGTGAACGGGGTCGTACCAAGCGAGGTAGGTGAGCCAGAAAAGTCCGAGCACGAAAAAGCCGGTAAAAATGAGGACACGATAAATCAGACGCTTTTCCGCCGACAAGTGCATGAAGATGGCGGCAACAAGCCCAGCCTTGAAGGTTGCGACGAGGAGTGCGACGGCCACGTTTGCTTTTTGCGTGCCGAAATTCACATAGGAGAGGGCGACAGTGATGGCGGTGAAGGCGAGGAGCGTTGCGCCCACCATCAAATATCCGCGAACGTGGCGGCGCACCTCGTGCGCATATTCCTCGGTCTCGTGTTCGACTGGTGAAATATCGGGCGGATTATTCATCGTTAGAGAAGATAAAAGAGCGGAAACACGAAGATCCAAACCAGATCAACGAAGTGCCAGAAAAGGCCCGCCACTTCCACCCGATTGGCTAAATGTTCTGGGTTGTGCCGATAGATGCGGGTGCTGGCCGGCAGCATCATGTAACAAAAAACGAGCACGCCACCGAGGACGTGCGCGCCGTGCAAGCCGGTGATGGTAAAATAACTCGCGAAATACGAACTGTGTTTCGGCAAAAACATGTTGGCGTATTGGACATCTTCTTTCTCAATACTCGCGATTTTGTCCGTGGCTGGCTTCGGCCAAAAATGAGGTCGATCCATCACTGGATTGGTGGGGTCGGCGTAGACCGGGTCGAGCGCGATCTCGTACTCTTTGATGTTCGCATCGGTCAGAGCTTGTTTGTTGTGAAGGTGACCCGTGATCTCTTTGCGCGGCGGCAGGCCTTTCTCGAGCAGATGTTTGTTCCCCAGATACTGTTCATATTTTCCCAGGGCATCTTCTTTAATGAAGGCGCCGAAGTGGTCGAATTTTTGCGGCCACTCATAAGCGAGCTTGACTACGAGGAAGACCACTCCGCAAAGAATAGTGATCGCCATGTAGATTCTGTACTTGGTCAAGTCACGCATCTTTAACGCCGCCCAGGCTAGCACGACCGTGACCGATGACGCGATCAGGATGGCGGTGTTCATGGTGCCGACGGGAACGTTCAACAAACCGTGCGGCCAATCGCCCGGCCCGGCATCCAATCGCAAAAAAATGTAGGCGGAAAACAAACCGCCGAAGAGCATTACTTCCGACGCGAGAAACAACCAGATCCCAACCTTGGCGTTCCAGAGGCCTGTGTCGCGACGCGCGCTTACGGTGTAGGGAATTTCCATCTCTTTATGCGCGCAAAACTGGTTCGCGGGCGGGATGCGCCGTCGTCAGCTCGCTCGCTTCGATCGGTTCGTTTTGCATGGTGTAGTCTTTACCACGCCGTGGCAGGCTGTATTCGTAAGGGCCGCGATAAGCCACTGGCGCTTTAATGAAATTGCCGTGACCGGGCGGTGATGGCGCCGTCCACTCCAGGGTGGTCGCGTCCCAGGGATTGTCGTTTTCGACCTTCTTCCCTTTCCAGATGCTGTAGAAAAAATTAATGATGAACGGGATTTGGGCCAATCCCATGACCCAGGCCGCAATCGAGATCGGCGTATTCCATTGGAACCCGGTTAATCCCCAGATGTGCTCGCCGGAAACATTCCAGCCCTGCCCGCCATCATACCAACGCCGATGCATCCCCAGCATTCCCTGCAAAAACATCGGCAGGAAAATCACGTTCATGCAGATAAGCGAAGGCCAAAAATGCACTTTCCCCCAGAACTCATTCATCATTCGGCCGCTCGCTTTCGGGAACCAGTAATAGATGCCGGCAAACAAGGCGAAGATGGTGCCGGGCGCGACGATGTAATGGAAATGAGCGATGACGTAATAGGTGTCATGCAAATAAAGATCGGCGGAATTAAACGCGAGCGGAATGCCAGTGAGGCCACCGATGCCGAACATCGGGAGAAAGGCGGTGGCGAAAAGCATCGGCACGGTAAATCGAATCGAACCGCCCCAGAGCGAGATGAAAAATGCGCTTAGGATGATGACGGAAGGAATGGAAATGATCAGGGTGGTGGTTTGGAAAAATGCGCTCACCGCCGACCCCATACCGGTGAGCCACATGTGATGGGCCCACACAACAAAGGAAAGAAAACCGAGGACGAGGGCGGCGAAGACCAGTGATTTGTAACCCCAAAGCGGTTTACGCGAATTATTAGCAAGGATTTCGGCCACGATGCCCATGCCCGGCAAAATCAGGACATAGACTTCAGGGTGACCGAGGAACCAAAACAAATGTTGCCATAACAGCGGGCTGCCGCCGCCGCTGACCTGCAACGGCGCTCCGTTCACCACCAGCCCGGTCGGCAGGAAAAAACTGGTGGAAGCGACGCGATCCATGAACTGCATCACTATTGCTGCTTCCAACGGCGGGAACGCGAGCAACAATAGGAAGGCAGTAACAAATTGGGCCCAGACGAAAAATGGCAGACGCATCCAGGTCAGACCGGGCGCGCGCAACTGGATGATGGTGGTAATGAAATTGATTGCGCCCAGTAGTGATGACGTAATCAGAAAAATAAAGCCGA